>NZ_LABY01000009.1 GCF_001043975.1 Methylobacterium variabile | reverse complement strand
CCGTTCCGATGCCGTTTGACACCGATGCGCCCGAAAGCCACGGCCAGCACGTCGTCGACACCTTCCACGAGGCCGATTTCTTCGTCGACAATTCCAAGGATGCGGGGGACAACCCCAACAACACCGGCATGAACGAGCCGCTGCGGCGTCTGGTGCGGATGCTGACCTCCTCCGAGGTCATCCGACCTACCGTCGGCGAGACCGCGATGCATCAGGCCCACTCGGCCCAACTCCGGAGCGCGTGCCTCTCGCGACAGGTCGGAGCCGCGCTGGTCGACGCGAGCGGGAACATCGTCGCGACCGGCACGAACGACGTGCCGAAGGCAGGCGGCGGACTGTATGGAGCCGATTTCGACGGGGAGGCCGCGGACCACCGCTGCGCCTTCCGGCCCGACAAATTCTGCAGCAGCAACCGGGAGCAGAACGCCATCATCGGCGAGTTGATCGACAAGTACCCGACCTTGGCCGAAGGCCGCACGAAGGACGAGACCCTGATCGAGCTTCGACGCACCAAGATCGGGGGCTTGATCGAGTTCAGCCGCGCCGTCCATGCGGAGATGGACGCGATCCTGGCCGCCGCCAGGACGGGAACCTCCCCGAAGGGCTGCAGACTCTACGTGAGCACGTTCCCGTGCCACTACTGCGCAAGGCACATCGTGGCCGCGGGCATCGACGAGGTTCAGTACATCGAGCCCTACCCCAAGAGCCAAGCCATCAGCCTGCACTGCGACGCGATAACCACCGATCCGGAAGGCTGGGAACCGCCATCGAGGGCACGGTCTTTGGAGAGGGCGGCCGTTGCCCGGCAGGGCGGCCGGGTTGCGGCCACCGGTTCCAAGGTGCTGTTTCATCCGTTCGTCGGAGTGGCTCCTCGCATGTACGCCCGCGTGTTCCTGAAGGACCGTGACTACAAGGACAAGAGAACAGGGGACTTCGGGGTCGGGAAGCCTGCCTGGGGTGGCCACTCGGCAGCCTTGCGGGTACATTACCTCGAACTCGAATCGGGCCTGGGAGAGCTGCAAGCATGAGCCGGCCTATGCTACGCCTTGTCGAGCCAAGCTCCTGTGGAGAAGAGATTTTTTCGGTCGTGCCGCCGGCTTCCAGGCAGCTTTCGCTCTTCGACCTGCGCCCCCGCCACAGCGTTCTCTGCCTGCCCATGGCCGACATCCATGGCGCAACGTTCGCACGCGCGATCTCGCAGTCCCGTCACAAGCTCGTGCTGGATGCGCGTACCTACCCCTACTTCGACCTTCCCGGCCTGAACCGGTCGATGGTGTCCCGCCTCTTCGAGGAGGTGGACTGCGCCTACGTGCAGGCTCCACTCGATCTACGTCCGCCCCGGGACCAGGCGGCCAGATGGCAACGCCGGCAGGCGGTGCGAGAGGTGCTGACGGGCATCGTGGGGCGTGCGGGCCCTCACAATGGATCGTCGGTCATCGTCCTGGTGAACAGCTCGCCCGAGATCGACGTGCTGGACGAGGCGCTTCGCGGCCTAGTCGGGCACGAGGAGCATGCCTGGGATGTTCAGCCCCACGAGGCCGTCGCATCGGTCAGCAACGGACTGACGACGTGGTGAGCTGGAAGTCCGTCGTCGCACCCTCGTAGCATTCGGCCAACGTCACGCACGGGCGATGGGTCGAGGGCGCCCACCACGCGCAGACGCGGCGGGCGCCGACGACGGTGTGGGCATCCGTGAGGACCGCGCCGCGGTGGACAGGCATCGTGCCCCGCTCACATGCCGAACGGGCGTTCGATCCCGTGTGCGTCGAAGAGCTCGCCGAGCTCGTCGATGGTGACTTCGAGCAGCGCCGCGACGCGCCGCACCGAGACGTACCCCTGCTCGATGCCTTCCGCAACGACCTGCGTGAAATGCCGACCGAACGGGAGTGGGACGTCCCTGTCCCTGCCGACCAACCCACCGTTGTCGACGAGCAGGCCATCGTCGTAGGCGAGCGCGACACCACG
Source organism: Methylobacterium variabile (assembly GCF_001043975.1). GTDB lineage: Bacteria > Pseudomonadota > Alphaproteobacteria > Rhizobiales > Beijerinckiaceae > Methylobacterium > Methylobacterium variabile. The sequence goes on along the minus strand of NZ_LABY01000009.1, from coordinate 75,130 downwards.
ATCGATGCGGCCGAGATCGACCAGGCGCCACTTGAGCGCCTTCGCCGACACGCCGAGTTCCGTTGCGGTGGTGTTGATCCAGCCAGGGTCGGTCGCGTCCCCCGGGCAGTCTTCGAAAAGCCGCGCCGGCATCAGGACCGCGGAGGCGAACTTCTCGGCCATCTGCTCGACGCGCTTCTGCAGCTTGCCGGAGCCCTCACCGTCGTCGAGCCGTTCCGGCGGCATCGCGTCCCATGTGAGGATATGGAAGAGTTCGTGGGCCAGGTCGTAGTTGCGCCGCCCCGGCGTCTCGTGGCGGTTTACCAGGACGGCGCCCAGGTTCCTCACGAGGCATGCGGCGCCCGAGATGCCGGTCTGGACGTCGACCATCAGGACGAGGATCGACATCTTCTCCTGCATGGCCTGGGCGAGGCCTTGGGATGGTACGTCCCCCAGTCCGAGAAAAGCCGCCACCGCCTCGCCGGCCTCCGTCGCGTCCTCGTAGCTGCTCGCGCGCGTCAGGTTCAGCCGGTGCGCGATGGGCGAGATCGGCTCGCCCGTGGCCAGCCCGAGCTCGCGATAGGCGCCGATCCACTCGCCCGCCTTGCGCTCGAAGGCGTCGAGGTCGGCAACGGACGTACCCGCGTCCCGCCGCCACGAGAAGCGGGCTTCGCCGACGATGAGGAAGGGATTCGTGAAGTAGTCGAGCGGAACATCGAACGCCTGCACGGCGGCGACAAGCTCTTCGGCCGACAGCTTACGCTGGCCGGCTTCGATCTGCTGCAGGGTCTGACGATGGTCGAAGCCGAAGAGGCGCGAGAGCTCTTCCTGGGACATGCCACGCTGCTCGCGGAGGGCCTTCAGCCGGATGCCGGTCGATGCGGATGGCATGATGTTCCTCTAGCGCGGCCTTATCTTGCATTTTGCGGGTTTGCAAGATATTGACGCAAACCACGATGTTGCGTGCGTACTCGGACCAAGGGGCGCCGTCGCAATCTCGCACCGGGGGCTTGAGCATCAGGGCTTCCCGGCCGTCCCGGCGCCATCGGCCTCGGACCGCGGGCAAGCTCTGACGCATCCCGGGCCGCGCCACGTTTGCGCGGGCCCCGACGCGAGCATCGACATGGCAACGAACCCTCCTTCCGGCGACGGGCACCGCAACGGCATGGTCCGCGACCGCTCCCAGGTCTTCAACCCGGTCACCGAGACCTGGACGAAGCGGAACGCGGACACGGGCCGCTTCATGGATGGCAAGAAGGACGGCACTCCCTTCAAGGGCGTGCGCAAGGAGCGCTGACGCGCTCGCGGCGGGCCCGTCGCCCGACGGGCCCGCGACCCTGTGCTCCGAACAAGGCGCGTCATGGCCAAGAACATCGTGGTCTTCTCGGACGGTACGGGACAGGACGGGGGCGTGCGGCCCGAACAGCGCGTCAGCAACGTCTACAAGATGTACCGGGTCTGCAAGGTCGGCCCGGAGAGCGGCATCGACCCTTCGGAGCAGGTGGCCTTCTACGACCCGGGACTGGGCACCGACATCGGCGCCACGGCGCTCACCGCCCCCGTCAGGTTCGCGCAGAAGATGGCCGCCTCCCTCTCGGGCCGCGGCATCGCCACGAACATCGCGGACTGCTACCGCTTCGTCATCGACCACTACGAGCCGGGCGACCGCATCTACCTGATCGGCTTCAGCCGCGGGGCCTACACGGTCCGGTGCGTGGCGAACCTGCTCATGTACTGCGGCGTGCCGACCAAGGGCGCGGACGGCCCGCTGCTGCGCTTCCGCAAGATGACGCGGGACATCGCGCGCGAGGCCGTCGAGACGGTCCTGGAGCACGGCGCCGGGCATCCCCGCGCGGACTTCGACGCGGAGCGGCACGAGCTCTCGCGGCGGTTCCGGGCGAGGTACGGCTCGGACCATGCCGACGGCGGCGGCAAGTCCAACGTCGAGCCCTACTTCGTCGGGACGTTCGACACGGTTGCCGCCTTGGGTGTCGCGGGCCCGAAGCGCACTCTGATCAAGGCGGGCCTGGCGGCCGCGGTCGTCATCCCGCTCGGCGTCGCCATCGCGGTGACCTCCGCCCTGGTCGGGGGTGTCTCGTACCTGTTCGACGGGCCTTTCTGGGAAGCGGACCTGATCACCGCGGGCGTCCTCGTCGCCGCGTCGGCTGCGGGCGCCTACGCGGTACGGCGTCGACTGGTCGCCGCGAAGACCAAGACCATCGAGAACTGGCCGGAACCCGGCAAGTCGAAGAGCCATGTGGCGGAGTGGAAGGGCGAGAACTTCGACCGGCTTCTCAGCGCCCAGGTCGGCTACGCCCGCGCGGCCATCGCCATCGACGAACGACGCAAGGACTTCGACCGGGTGAAGTGGGGCCCGACCGAAGTCGTTCCGCCGCGGGCGCCCGGGTCACCCGATCAATTCCGTCAGCTCTGGTTCGCCGGCAACCACTCGGACATCGGCGGCAGCTACGACGAGACCGAATCCCGCCTGTCCGACATCGCGCTCAAGTGGATGCTGGAGCAGGCGGTCGGCGTTCCCGGCGGCCTCAAGATCGACGGGATGCCGATCGTGACCGATCCGCGCCATCCGGTCGAGGTGATGCAGATCCCGCGTCTGCGGCTGCACCCCTCCGCCGCCGGCGTGCAGCACTGCGAGGTCGCCGGCATGCGCGACGCCGTCGAGGCCCGCGTCTCGGCCTCGTGGGTGCCGGGATGGGTGCGGCGCTGGGCGCAGGGCAAGTCCTGGGAGACCAAGGACAGGGACATCAAGCCCGACGCAACCATGCACCCGAGCGTCGACGAGCGCTTCGCCCTTCCCTCGGTCGTGCAGTGCGACGGCGTGTCCCCGTACCGGCCGGCTCCTCTCGCGAACCACGACCGTTTCAGGAGCTACTACAATGCCGACGTCGTCGGAGGCCAAGTCGCCAAGCTTGGTGAACCGGCCTGAACGGGCCTGAGCAGCTCGCCGGCGAAGGGCTGATGCGTTCCGCGTGCCACCGACGGCGGGCCTTCGGTTGCACCGGCACCTGGGCCGGCTCCGCCCTCGTCGGCTCTGCCTCGACGCACCAGCACGCGGTCTGTGAGGCAACTCCGCTCGGCGAAGCGAGCCCGCGGCAGGTCGGCCCGTTCGCGGACTTCTTCCGGGTGACGGGAGCGGGTGCGCTTCGCCATCCCGGCGCCTTCCCGGATGGCGAGCTCGGCAGCACGAGCCGGTGCCGGCGGGAGCCCTGATCACCTGCGGGAGCCGGAGACCGGTGCTGACTGGTCCAATGCCTCGACAGTTCGCCGCACGGGGAGCGAACGCTGCTCGTAACCTTTCCTCCGCCGGGCCCGAAGTCCTGTGAGACGGCGGCCGCTGCCGCGGACTTCCCGTACGAAGAGGTTTTCAGGCTTCCGTGTCGGACGTCACAGCGGTCGCCGGGATCCGCCGGCCCACGGAGAGAAGCGATGACGATGCTCGACCTCGGCCAGCCACGCGGGACCGGAACTCTCGCCGCCGCGGCTGCCCTGATTCCCGCTGGCGCAGTGCAGTTCCAGGCCGCACCGCCCTCGACGATGGGCGACATGCCGGGCATGAGCGGAAACGCCGGCACTGACGGCCCGAGGGGCCGAACCGTCGGCGCCGCGGGCAGGGTCGCAGCCGTGAACGCAGGTCATCACGGAGTCACGCTCTATCATCAGCCGATCTCGGCGGTCGGTTGGACGGCGATGGGGCCGGAGATGCAGGCGGCGCAATCGGTCAATCTCACGAAGGTCAGATCAAGCGAGAAGGCCAAGTTCACGCCGAGCGGAGTCAAAAGCCTCCCCACCCTCCGGTCGATCACCCCGGTCCTGTGAAAAGAACCGGGCGGGAGGGCGTGAGATGACTGGACGACGCACGATCCCGGCACGTCACCTGGCGGGCACCGCGCCAGCGAAAGCCAAGTCTCGATCCCCCGTTCGCTACAAGAACCCGCCATGTCGGTGCTGCGACGCCTACGTCGAGGTGCTCCGGCGCAGCGACGTTCCGGTGAGCATAAGGCCGCTGCCGCCGACGGCGCTCAAGAGCGGGCACGGCGTACCCGAGGCGCTTCGAGGCTGCCACACCCCCTCATGGACGGCTACGCCGTCGAGGGACACGGGCCCATGGCCCACGTCGAGCGGCTACCGGCAGGGCGCCCGACCATCAGCGGCATCTTGCTGCCCAGCATGCCCGCAGAATCGAGTGGCTGGGACGGCGAGAGGACGGAGCTGTTCACGGTCCACGAGTTCGGGAACAGCGACCCGAAGGTCTTCGCGCACGAGCAGCGCGGAGGCGAACTACCTTGGAACCAACCGATGGAAGGAGAAAACATGTTGAAGATCTCGAAGCTCGCGCACGTTTCCATCCTCGGCGCAGCCCTTGTCGCCGGCGTCGCGGGCGCCTCGGCCGAGAGCGCCACATCGCCCTACACTCCCTCGGAAAAGGGCATGATGGACCACGGCACGATGCAGGGCGGCGGCATGATGCCGATGATGCAGGAGATGTCGAAGATGATGGAGAACTGCAACAAGATGATGCAGACCATGATGGACCGGCAGAACCAGGGCGGATCCGGTCAGCAATCTCCCGACAAGCGCGGCTAGGGCACGCGCGGCCTGTCCGAACCGTCTCTGTTGAGGGACAGGCTGACTCAACATCTTCGGCAGTCGGGGAAAGCTGGGTAGTAGCCCCGCAAGCCGATTGTTCGTCGCACGGGCGGGCCCGGCTTGAGCCGAACGCCTGACCGCCGTCGGGCGGAGCACAAGTCCCGGTCGACGGCGGTGGCCAAGTCGCGACACCGCGCAGTCCGGCGCGGACGCCGGGCGCTCGGACCTGGAGGCCAGCTCCGGGTGTGGTCGACGGAGGTCGAGGGCCGCCGACATGATTGTCCGATGAACCTACCGCTACGTCCCCGCCTGTCGCAGACGTCCGAGAACGTCTGCATCGGGCACCGCTCCGTCCTTCCACATGGCCGGCAGCGCCTCGGGGCATGGGAGTGGCGGCAGGGTTCTTCTCCACCTCGCCCGGTGTGAGCACGCGGAAGTTTGTCGGTAGGAGAGGGAAGTCTGCCGATAATCGGCCCCACCGAGGCCCCGCAGGAACTCGTCGAACCTAAGACGTAGCCTTTGGCGGCGGCAATGGCATCGTGCAAGAACATAGCTGGAACAAACGACGGAAAGCCTCGTGGCCACCCCCCGTCACCCTAATCCTTCCGATGCCCCAGTTAACCTCGAGTCGCGAGCGCGCAGCGACCTGTCGCCGTTCCACTGGACGGCATTTTCCATTCTTAAACGCCGAGACCTGACGCTCTCGGTGGGAGTGCTCCATTCCGGCAGGAGCCGCACCGAGGGAAGCCGTCGTGACACATCAGGATGATGCGCTCTGGTACGACACCGAGACGGAGGAAGCGGCGTCGAGCCGCTTTCCATATTGGAAGTGTGCTCTGACCCTCGTTCTCACGGCTGTGGCAGTCTACCTGATCGTTTGATCGGCATGCGTCATCCGCGCGCGTCCAGGGCGAGTTCCTGCATGTCCGTGGCTACCATGGCCGTGAAAGCTGCGACGTCCCCGGGCCGGAGGGCCGCCGGGGAGTTCGCGCCGTCCCGCCGGACGGCCAAGGCCTGGTCGAGGATCGGCGCCCAGCACTGCGGGAACGTCATCAGCCCGTACGGGTCGGCATCGGTCTTCGTCGTCAGTCGCCCGGTGAGCAGGGTGAAGTGCAAGCGCGCGGTAACGAGGAGCAGGGAGAACGCCTCCCAGGCCCGCAGCATGAGATCGCTGTTGACGTCCCGCAACGGGATTCGATGCTCCAGCCCCATCGGTGTCGACCCTCGGGCCGCCCACGCGCCGGTCGCGAACGCGTACCGGTCCAGTGCCCGGCGCCCATGCGACCCGGCGGGGCGGAACCGACCGCGTCGAACGCGCGGCCCGGTCACCGCCCACGTCCCGAGGAGCACCTCCTCCACAGTCACGTAGATCCCGTCGAGGAGCGAGAAGCGGATGCTCGGGCCTGATGCCGCAATGAACGGATTTGACCGCATGGGCGGGAGCCGGACCATGCGTCCCGGCGACGAAGTTCACGTCGCCCGCTCCAGGTCGGAAGTCGCCCGACACGGCGGAGCCCACAAGGCGAAAGGATCGGACGAGACCGGGTTAGGGCGGCGTCGACGAGGGCGAGGTAGGCCTGCGCCATCTCAGCCGCCCGTGGGTCTACCGGCGACAGGTCGGCCCAGGACGAGCGCAGCAACGGGATGCCTTCAAGGCAGCGCTTGGCGGGGCGCGTCATGGTCCCGAGCTCGTTCCGTTCGCCGCTCGCGAGGAGCGGACGGAAGCTCGCCGCGCTTCCCGAGCGGGTGCGGCGACGTTCCCCCGGCCGACGCCGACAAGTTCGCGCGTGCCGTTGCCGTGGGAGGGGAGAATGGCCGTCCCGGACGGCAGGGAGGCGTTCACGGCGCATCCACCGGCTTGGCGAGCATGGTGGACGAAGCCGACGGGAGGCCGCGCGCGCCATCCTCCGGCCCCTGCCCGGTTGCGCCGGGGCGGAGTGCGAAAAGGCGCGGCAGCGTCGGCTCTCCCGAGGCCGGCAACGGGCGGGCATCCAGCCGTTCGGGCGCCTCGGCACCGAGCTGACGCAGGACGTCCGCGCTGACGACCACGTCCAGGTCGTCCTCCTTGGCACGCCGCTCGATCCGCGGCAGGTCGTTCATGACCGTCCCGAGCACCGTGAACTCGGCACGCCGGCCATCGTCGAACACGCCGGCCAGGACCGGGCCGCAGTGCAGGGCGGCGATGACCCGCAGCGTCGGGCACCCGGCTCTGTGCCGCTCGCGGTTCAACGTGGCCAAGGTCTCGAGCGTCGCCTCCGCGGCGGCCACGGCCCGTGCGGCCTGCTCGCCGGCGTCGCCGTCGAGGAACAGCGCCAGCACTCCGTCGCCGACGTACTTGTCGACCACGCCGCCGTGGATCGTCACCGCGTCGTGGACGAGGCGCCGGAAGTCCAGCAGCCAGGCGACGGAGAGCGCGGGCGGATACGTCCTGGCGAGCGCCGAGGAGCCCCGAAGATCCACGCCGAGCAGGGTCGCATGGCGCTCGGCCACGGAGGCCGTGCCGCCAGTTCGGACGACCTCCGTGGCTACGCCGTCCGGCAGGAACCTGGACAGCATCAGCCGTTCCTCCCCGGCGCGCAACGCCGCTGCGGCCGAGGCACGCATCCACGCGGCCGTCGCCACGACGAAGCCCGACGCGACCGCGAAGGCGGCAAGGCCCATGCCCTGGCGGACCAGGACGCGGGCGCCGTCCGGCCCGAGACGCGCGGGGTCCATGAGCAGGGCCAGCGCGGCCGCCCACCCGGCGGCAACGAGCGCCGCGAAGAGTGCGGCGAGCCGGGGCCGGAGACGCATGCCGGTCTGCAGCAGGAACAAGTACGCCGGCAGGAGGCTGACCGCGTCGGTCGCGAGATGGGCCTCGCCGGCATACCGCGGCACGTGGTCGGCGACGACGTACACCGCGATGGCCGCATCGGCGCACGTGGCCACGAGCGGGAGCCAGGCGCGGATGCGGTCGGACCGCGCCCGGGCGCCGGCAGCTGCCAGCAGCGTGACGACGCCGTAGGCCCCGAGCACGACCCAGTGGCCCGCGCGGTTGCCGTGGCCGTAGTCGGCGAGGGCACCCAGCAGGAGGATGAGGACGACCCCGAGCCGCGGAGCCAGCGCCCGCCGCTCGAAGTCCTGCTCCATTCGGGCGGGCAGTTCCGCCGAGAACAGCCCGGCGGGGTCGGCCGACGATGCCGGAGGTGGGGGCATTCCGCTCACCGGGACGTCCGGGCGGCGGGTGGGCCGCCCACATGCAACGTGACCGGCACGTCGAAGCGGTCGAACCGGACGACGGCCGGGACCCTCGCGCCCTCCGGCAGATCATGCCGGAGGGGTCCGACATCGATCCACGCCGTGCGGTCGCCGAGCCGGTAGACGTCGCCGGCTTCGACGCCCACGCCGGCAATCGCGGCGCTATGGCTCACGCCCAGGAACCCGCGCACCTGCGATGGTTCGCCCGTGGTGAGGAGCAGTCCCAACAGCACGGCCCGGTCCGGCCCGTCGTTCTCGATGGTGAACGTGACCCGGCTCGTTTCGCCGGATCTCGCCGGCGTGGCGGCGATCCCCTCGATGTGGATCTCGCCCGCCGTGGCGCCCTCGTCGTGCGACAGGGCGGTGCTGGCCATGAGGGCAGACGCCCCCGTCGCGGCAAATGCCCGGAACAAGTTCGTGATCATCGCAAGTCAATCCTGGTGCGTTGGCCTGGTCGGACGCTCGGCACGATCGACCGACGCGGGCCTCGCCACACAGGCAGGCGGAGCGCGGCGCCGGGCAGTCCTTTTCGGAAACGCGGATGAGCGGCGGTCGGTGGTCCCGCCATGCCGCTCCGTCGCCCGCTGCGATGGAGAGGCCGTTCCCGTCGCGGCGCCGGTCAGCGTCAGGCAGACGGCCGAAGGAGGTCAGGTACGGCACTTGGCCTTGCCTGCGGGCAAGGATGCGAACCATCGACCTGGCGATGCGACGGGCTCCATCGACGGATGCCATCGCGCGGGAGGGAAGGGGACCCGTCCCGGTTCAGGCCGCCCTGGGTGGGCGCTCGATGCGCAAAGGCGTGCAGCCGTCGACTTGCTCGTCGTCCACGACGCAGCAATCGGATGTGCGGCTGGGATAAGCCATGAGCCCGGGCGGGAGCGCCGGCTCGAAGGCGTGGCAGGCGAAGCCGCAACAGGTAGGGGCACAGCCCCTGCCGCCGGACGCGTGATGCATGCAGGCGTCGTCCCCGGGCTCGGCCGCGACGGACGCCCGGACGTTCTCGTAGTGTACGGCCATGCCGTGGAGGTGGGCCGTCCCGCCACGCACGTACTGGAAGCCATTCGCTCTCTGGGATGCGGTCACCCCGACGGGCGCGGATGCGCGCCAGAAGCCAGCCGGGAAGGCGGCCAGGCACGCCGCAACCACCGCGAGCAGGAGGGTCCTCAACGAAAGCAAGGTTCGTCCGCTTCGAAACACGCCTGCGCGAAATGTCTCACGGCCGGGCCGCACAACGCAAGCCACGGGCCGCAGGGGTCTCGGCATTCCCTGCCGATGGACCCCTCGGGCGCGTGCGTCAGGCCCCCAGCGTCCGGGCCTCGTACCCGGCCCGCTTGAGCGCCGCCACCACTCCCGGCGCGTCGACCGCGCCGCGGACGGTGATCTCCCGGCTCGGCAGGTCGATGTCGATCTTCGCGTCGCCGTCGAGGCCCTGGACGGCGCGCGTGACGCCTTTGGCGCAGCCGCCGCAGCTCATGTTGGACACGTGGAAACGCAGCATCACTGTCTCCCTTCTCGCGCGTTCCCGCCCCATATGAACCTTCCAACCATAGGAATGTCAAGGGAGGTGGCCGCTCCCTTGGCAGGCACGGACCCGGTCCAGTCGTCCAGGTGCCCCGCATCGCCGGGGCCATCTTGACCTTCCCATCGTTGGAACCCCCATCTGTCCGAGGAAGCCGCGACAGAGGAGGGCACCGGCCATGGGCCAAGACGTCGTCCAAACTTCCAGACGCCATGCCGGCCTGGGGCGGCAACTCAGCCTGACCGTCGAAGGCATGAGCTGCGCATCCTGCGTCGGGCGGGTCGAGGCCGCGCTCGGACGGCTTCCCGGCGTCGCCGACGCGACGGTCAACCTGGCGACCGCACGCGCCCACGTGCGCTTCTCCGGCCCCCCCGACGCACCGGCCGCCGTCCGAGCCATCGAGGAGGTGGGCTACGCCGTGCCGGAGGCCCGGACCGAGGTCGCCGTCGCCGGCATGACCTGCGCGTCCTGCGTCTCGCGCGTCGAGCGGGCCCTTGCCCGCGTCCCCGGGGTGACAGGCGCCGCCGTGAACCTGGCCACGGGACGCGCGACGGTGCGTCACCCGGCGGGCGCGGTCACGGAGGCGGACCTCCTGGAGGCCGTGGAGGAGACGGGCTACGAGGCACGGGGAATTGGGCAAGGCCGGGGCACCGATCCGGCGCGCGAGGCACGCGAGGGCGAGGCGGCCGGCCTGCGCCGCGACCTGCTGGTCGCGCTCGCCCTCGCGCTCCCGTTGTTCGCAGTCGAGATGGGGTCGCACCTCGTCCCCGCCGTCCACGGTTGGGTTGCAGGGACGATCGGCACGCGCGCGAGCTGGACCGTCCAGGCGGCGCTCGCGGGCCTCGTCCTGTTCGGCCCGGGCTTGCGCTTCCTGCGGAAGGGTGTCCCGGCGCTGCTGCGCGGGCACCCGGACATGAACTCCCTCGTGGCTCTCGGCACGAGTGCGGCCTACGGCTACTCGCTGGTCGCGACCTTCCTTCCCGGTCTGCTGCCGGCGGGCACCGGGAATGTCTACTACGAGGCGGCGGCCGTCATCGTCTTCCTCGTCTTGCTCGGGCGCTACCTCGAAGCGCGGGCGAAGGGGCGCACGGGCGCCGCCATCGAGCGGCTGGTGTCGCTCGCGCCGGAGACGGCGCGCGTCCTCCGGGACGGCGGCGAGGCCGAGGTGGACGTTGCCGCCCTGCGCGTCGGCGACGTCGTCCGGGTGCGGCCCGGCGAGAGGGTCGCGGTCGACGGCGAGGTCGTCGCCGGCTCCAGCCACGTCGACGAGGCGATGATCACCGGCGAACCCGTCCCGGTCGCCAAGAGTCCGGGCGACATGGTCGTCGGAGGCACCGTGAACGCGACCGGAGGGTTCGACTTCCGGGTCACGGGCGTGGGCGGCGATACGGTGCTCGCGCGCATCGTGCGCATGGTCGAGGAGGCGCAGGGCTCGAAGCTCCCGATCCAGGCCGCCGTCGACCGCGTGACCGGCTGGTTCGTCCCCGCCGTCATGGCGGCGGCCGCCGCGACGTTCCTCGTCTGGATGGCGTTCGGCCCGGCGCCGGCCCTCGGCCTCGCCCTGGTGAATGCCGTCGCGGTCCTGATCATCGCCTGCCCCTGCGCGATGGGCCTCGCCACGCCGACCTCGATCATGGTCGGGACGGGCCGCGCCGCCGAACTCGGCGTTCTCTTCCGGCACGGCGACGCGCTCCAGGCCCTTCGCGACGTGGGCATCGTGGCGTTCGACAAGACCGGGACGCTCACGGAGGGGCGTCCGGAGCTGAACGACCTCGAGCCGGCGGCAGGCTTCGACGGCGACGAGGTGCTGGCCCTGGTCGCCGCGGTCGAGGCCCGCTCGGAGCACCCTCTCGGCGCCGCGGTCGTGAAGGCGGCGAGGCGCCGTGAGCTGCATATCGGCACCGTGGAGGAGTTCGAGGCGGTTCCGGGCTTCGGCGTCTCCGGCCGCACGGCGGGTCGCAAGGTGGAGGTGGGCGCCGACCGGTTCATGGCCCGCCTCGGATACGACGTTTCCGGCTTCACGCCCGAGGCGGCCCGGCTTGGCCGGGAGGGCAAAAGCCCTCTCTACGCTGCGGTCGACGGCCGGCCCGTTGCCATCCTCGCCGTCGCCGACCCGGTGCGGGAGACCTCGCCGGCCGCGGTCGAGGCCCTCCGGGCGCTCGGGCTGAGGGTGGCGATGGTCACGGGCGACAACCGCCGGACCGCCGAGGCCGTCGCCCGCAAGGTCGGGATCGACGAGGTCATCGCGGAGGTGCTCCCCGACGGCAAGGTCGCGGCCGTGAGGGGGCTTCGCGCAACCGCCGGAGGCAAGGTCGCCTTCGTGGGGGACGGCATCAACGACGCTCCCGCCCTCGCCGAGGCCGACGTCGGCCTCGCGGTCGGGACCGGCACGGACGTTGCCGTCGAGAGCGCCGGCGTCGTCCTGATGTCGGGCGACCTGCGCGGGGTCGTGAACGCAGTCGCGGTGTCGCGGGCGGTGATGCGCAACATCCGTCAGAACCTGTTCTGGGCCTTCGCCTACAACGTCGCCCTTCTCCCGGTCGCGGCGGGCGTGCTGTATCCCTTGAACGGGATGATGCTGTCGCCCGTCCTGGCTGCCGGCGCGATGGCTTTGTCCAGCGTGTTCGTGGTCGCGAACGCCTTGCGCCTGAGGCGCTTCTCGCCCCCGGCCATCCCGGGCCCGGATGGCGAAGGGAGAGCCGGGCTCGTCCCGGCGCCGGGGCGGATGGCCCCGGCGGAGTGAACGGAGCATCGCCATGTTGAACATCGGGCAGGCCGCCGACGCGTCGGGTGTCTCGGCCAAGATGATCCGGTACTACGAGAGCATCGGCCTGATCGTGAAGGCCGGGCGCTCGGCCTCCGGCTACCGCCGCTACGGCGAGGCCGACGTGCACGCGCTTCGCTTCATCCGCCGCGGCCGCGACCTCGGGTTCTCCGTCGAGCAGATCGCCGGGCTGCTGGCCCTCTGGCGCGACCGGGACCGGGCGAGCGCGCAGGTCAAGGCCGTGGCGCTGGAGCACGTGGCGGCGCTGAACAGGAAGATCGAGGAACTGCAGGCGATGGTGCGCACGCTGTCGGACCTTGCCGAGCACTGCGGGGGCGACCACCGCCCCGACTGCCCGATCCTCGACGATCTCGCTGGCGCGGGGGACGAGTCGGCCGTGGCATCGCCCGCGCCGGGGCATCGCTTCGGTGCCGGAACGCTTCGGGAGGGCAGGCGAGCCAGAAAGCCGGGGACCGCCCGTCTTGCCAAGCGTCCAGTCGCACCTGCCGGACCACCAGGCCATAACTAGGCTCCACAGGGGACCGCCGCCTTCAGGCGACGGGGGAATGCGGCGGTGCCGCGGGGTTGCGTTGGACCCCTGCCAAACATGTAGCGTTTGGCATGCCCCGATACCGGCGCAATGCGGGCGCAACCTTCAGCCTGAAATACCACCTCGTGTGGTGCCCAAAGTACCGCCGCAAGGTGCCGGTGCCGCCCTACGACGCGCGCCTCAAGGAGATCATCGGCGAGATTGCCACCGAGACCGAAATGATCGTCCACGCCGTCGAGGTGATGCCGGATCACGTCCACCTGTTCGTGGAGGCCGACCCGACGCTCGCGGTCGCCGAGATCGTCAACCGCTTCAAGGGTCGATCCTCCCGGCTGATGCGCCAGGAGTTCCCGGCGCTCCGCTCGCGCTCGCCGACGCTCTGGTCCCGCTCGTACTACGCGGGCAGCGTCGGGCACGTCAGTGCCAAAACGGTCGAAGCCTACATCGCCGCGCAGAAGGGCGCCTGAGCGATGGCGGTGCGTTCCTACAAGTATCGGCTTAGGCCGAATAGGTCTCAGAGCGCCGGGCTCGACGGTATGCTCCGCGACTTCTGCGGTCTGTACAATGCGTGCTTGCAGCAGCGTATCGAAGCCCACCGACGCCGCGGGATCGGCTTGCGCTACGGACATCAGGCGGCCGAGTTGAAGGCATGCCGTGCCGCCGACCGTGACGGCCTCGCCCGCTGGTCCTTCTCCGCCCTGCAACAGGTGCTGCGCCGCCTCGACCAGACCTTCACGGCCTTCTTCAAACGCGGGCGCGGCTTCCCGCGATACCGCGCCTCCGCGCGCTACCACGCCGCGACCTTCCGGGTCGGCGACGGGCTGAGCGTGAAGAAAGATCGGCGCATCGGCGTCGTCGGCGTGCCGGGCGGGATCAAGGCCGTCTGGCATCGGGACCTACCGCCGGGCGCGAAGCTCGCCACCGCGATCCTCACCCGCCAGCAGGGCAAGTGGTACGTGGTCTTCAGCGTCGAGGCCACGTTCGGAGAGGCGTGCGGGAGCGGCACGGTCGGGATCGACCTCGGTCTCGGCAGCCTGATCGCGACCAGCGACGGCGAGATGGTCGAGGCCCCGCGCCACGCCCGCAGGGCGCAGAAGGCACAGCGCCGTCGTCAACGCGCCCTCGTCCGATGCAGGCGGGGCGGCAGGCGTCGCCTGAAGGCCAAGGCCCGACTGGCGGCCGGATCTGCGAAGATGGCTCGCCAGCGCCGGGATCGCCTGCACAAGCTCTCGCGCTCCCTCGTGTCGCGCTACCGGGGCATCGCGTTCGAAGACCTCGACCTGACCGGGCTGAAGAAAGGCATGCTTGCCCGGTCTGTCCACGACGCCGCGTGGTCCCTCCTCGTCCAACTCGTCCGGTACATGGCTGGGAGTGGCGGTGCCGAGGTCGTGCTGGTCGATCCGCGCGGAACGAGCCAGACCTGCCCGGAGTGCGGGACGCTCAAGGCCAAGACGCTCTCGACCCGAGTACACGCCTGCGCCTGCGGGTGCGTGCTGGATCGCGACGTGGCGGCGGCGATGGTCGTGCATCACCGGGCTTTCGGCCTCGGGCCGGGACACGGCCTTCGGTGCGTCAGCGGGCGGGTTGCCGCGTAGCTGCACCGGGAAGCCGCCTGCTTCAGCGGGCGGAGTTGTCACTGCACCGACCCCGTCTCGAATGCGGGTATGTAACGGATATCCACGCAGCCCCGAACTCTTGTCCACTGAGACACGATGGAGGCGATGGTGGCCGTTCGTTCGAAACCGATGCTGGTGGCAATGCTTGGACTTTCCCTGGCAGGAGCGTTGCCCGCCGCGCCTGCCTTGGCCAGCGAGAGCGCAGTCGATTGGCTGAACCGAGTCGCCCAGTCACGGCGGTCATCCACGGACCAAGCTCCCTGGGTCACCGGCAAGATCGTGGCCGTGCATCCGCGCGGGGCGAAGCTGACCCTTGCACATGAAGCCATCCCGGCCGTCGATATGCCGGCGATGACCATGACCTTCCCGGTCGCCTACATGGCCCTGCTCGATAAGGTCAGGACCGGGGACGCGGTGGAGGTGCAGGCGGCCAATCAGGGCGGTGTGGTGCGGATCGTGAATATTCGGCCGTCGCGCTGAACCGCCAAAGCCTCGGAAGGACGAAGTCCACCGTCCGGGCAGTGGCCCGGAGGCCCATCGCCGGTCTTGCGCCGCCTGACCGAACTCGCCGGGCTCGATCTGCGTGAACCGACCGAAGCAGGCCCCGTGCCGCTCACGACTCAGGAAGACCTCGCCCAACGGCAGGTACCTGCAGGGGCCCTGTCCGGCGGTCGCGTGGTCTTGTTCACGCCGCACGGCTTCACGGGGTCCTCGGGCTCCCGCCAGTGTCCGCCAGGGGCCCTGGCGTGACCCGAAGGCTGGCTCGGACTGAAACTTCCGCAGCCGGCCCTTGCCGTGAACCGCTTCCGGGTCGCGGCACTCGTTCCCAAGCACAAACATCGGAGTTCAACGATGACACGCTCGACGATCATCCCGACCTCGGCCCTGCTCGGGCTCGCGCTGACGGCAAGCGTCGCGCTCGCCCAGGGCATGGGCGGGCCGGCGTCCTCCCCGGGAGGCGACCAGCCGAGCCAGCAGGGCGGCATGGGCATGATGAAGGACATAATGGGCGGCAAGTCGGAGGGATCGGGCCCCGGCGACGCGAAGCAGGGCGGCTGCGGCATGATGAAGAAGATGAGCGCGCTGCAGGACCGGGTGGACCGGCTGGAGCAGCGTCTCAACGCGACCCAGCCGCCGAACCCGGCCAAGCCCCAGTAGTCGGATCGTTGACCCGCGAGCCTCGACCTCGCGAGTTTTCTGCCCCGCCCGGTCGGCACGGTCCCGTCCGGCGCCTTCAGCCGGGCGCGGCCGTCCGCCGCCTTCGGGCGCGCCGGAGTGCGACGGCGGCGTCTCGCCCGACGGCGCCCCGCAACTCTCATCCCAGGACGGCGACCCACGATGGCAGGCGCGTCGGAAATTGGTTTGGCGGCGGCCTTCGCCGCCGGCGCAATCTCCTTCCTCTCGCCATGCGTTCTGCCGCTCGTGCCGGGCTACGTGTCGTACGTGGCCGGGCAGAACCTTGCCTTGCCGGGAGCGGGCTCCTCGCACCGCGCGCGCACACTCGGGCTGAGCCTCTGTTTCGTCCTCGGCTTCTCGACCGTGTTCGTCGGCCTGGGCGCGGGGGCGAACACCCTCAGCGCGCTGCTGCGAGCCCACCTCTACGAGGTCGGGCTTGCAAGCGGCATCACCGTCATCCTGTTCGGCCTGTTCACCACGGGCCTGTTCCGCCTGCGCATCCTCGAACGCGAGTTTCGCTGGCATGGCCGCACGCCCGGCGGAAACCCGGCGTCGGCGTTCCTGCTCGGCATGGCCTTCGCCTTCGGCTGGACGCCCTGCATCGGCCCGGTGCTTGGCACGATCCTGGCTCTGGCGGCGTCCTCGGCCAGCACGAGCGGGATCGCACTCCTCGCGGTGTACTCGGCAGGCTTGGGCATGCCGTTCGTGCTGGCCGCGATGTTCATGGGCGGGTTCGTCGCGCGGCTCCGCACGCTCCGGGTCGCCGGCCGCGTCCTGCAGGTCCTCAGCGGCATGACCATGATCGCGATGGGAGCCGCGATGCTCACGGGCGACCTCGCCGGGCTCGCGGCTTGGCTCCTCGACGCCTTTCCCGCACTCGCCCGGATCGGGTGACTTCCGGGGATGCGGTCACCGGGCTCCCCATCGGCAACCTGGCCGCCTCTCGGGATGCGCGTGGCTCGCTCAGGCGGAAGCGTGCGGGCACCCCGGCCATGATAGCCAAACCGGTGGCCCGTTGCGGGAGGCATGCCGGCCATGTCACGAGTGCCGCCGCCGCGGGCAGGCCTCGGCCCTGTCCGGAAGCGACCGGCAAGCCTCCTGCAAGGCGGTCCCGTTCAGCGCGGGATCGAGCGCCTCCAGCGCTTGCAGTAGGTACGCCGCGGCGGCCATCTGCCGGTCCGCGACGGTACGGCGGAGAGCCCGAACGAACAGTCCTTCAAGCTCGCCGGGATCCTGCGGCATCACTTCCATCTACGGCAGCACCTGCCGCTCCGAGACATCGACGGGCGTCGGGGCTGTCAGGCCAACTGCTCAAGGAGCGGCCGGCTGTCCGGCTCCCTCCCGGTAGGACGGGCCTATCGCCTCGGCGCGGAACCGAAGAGCCGCCCCGGTCACACCCATACCTGCGCCGCTGCCATCTCGAGCCTTCGACGTCGACGGTTACGGGGCGGGAAGGTCGCGCGTCGGCGCTAGACCAGGATCCGATCGCGCTGCAATCGGATCCTGGTCTAAGTCTTTGATACGGTCGGATTTTCTGAGACGAACCGGCGACCACTTCGTCGGAAAATGCTCTAGCCGGCGGAAATGCCCGGGATGGATCGCGCTCAGGGCCGGCGACCGGCGGACGGACGCGCCGCTCGCCCGTTGCCGGCCTCGGCCCCGGCCTGCCGGAGGAACTCGACTGCCCGTTCGAGCTGCGCGGCGTCGGTGATGCCGCCGAACACCATGCGGGTGCCGGGCACAACGGACTGGGGATCTTTCAGGAAGCGTGCGAGGGTAGGCGCGTTCCAGACCAAACCGCTCTGCCGCATCGCCTTCGAGAAGGGATAGCCCGGCACCGCGCCGGCGGCGCGGCCGAACACATGCGTCAGCGCAGGACCCGTCGTGTGCCGCGCTCCCGCTCCGATCTGATGGCAATGCGCGCAGGGCCTGAAGTCGGGCTCGAACGTCGCTGCAGGAACGTCGACGGCCGCAGGGTCGGCAAGACCGGGACGCGCGGACGGAGGCAAGTCTGGTCCCGACAGGGCGAGGGCGGTCAGGCCGGCGCCCAGGCAACCGACCCCGATCAAGGCAAGCACGCGTGAACGGCGCACGACTCAGGCAGCCTTCAGCCCGAGGAGGAGGCGCAGCTTCATCATCGCGGCTTCCCGGGACTCGCCCTGGGCAATCGTGCCCTTGAAGCGGTGCTCGCGACCCATCAGGAACACGCTGGCCGTGTGGTTCATCGTGTAGTCGCCGGCGGCCGTCGGCACCTTCTCCGAATGGACCTTGTAGGCCTTCGCGACGGCCTTGACCTCCTCCGGCGTCCCGGTCAACGCCAGGATGCGAGGGTCGAAGGCCTGCATGTACTGGGCGAGCGCCTCCCTTGTGTCCCGCTCGGGATCCAGGGTGACGAACACCGCCTGCAGGAGGTCCGCATCGGGCCCGAGGTCCCGCAGGTCCTGGGACAAGGTGGCCAGCGCCGTTGGGCGGACGTCCGGACAGTGAGTGAAGCCGAAGAAGACGACCAGGGGCTTGCCCCTCAGGTCGCCCGACTCGACCACCGCCCCCGTGTGCGCGACCAGCCGGAAGGGGCCGCCGATCCCCGGCCGCCCGATTGCCATCACCCGGGGTTCCACGGGACGACCGATCAGGAGCGCGGCGCCTACGGCGAGCGCCAGCGCGGCCCCGACCGCTAGGGCACCATAGCGGATGACCTTGAGGGCGCTCACCGCGTCCGGTCCCCATCGGGGCCGGCCTGGCGTCCGCGGCCGGTGGGCGCCGAGGCCTCGACCCGCTCGACGACGGGTCCCACGTCGACCATGCCCGCCTTGCGGATCTCCAGCGTCAGCGGCACGTGCTCGCCCTCGCGCAGCGGCTGCTTCCGGTCCACGAACATGAGGTGATAGCCTCCCGGCTTGATCTCGACATGTCCCCCCGGCGCGACCTCCAGACCGTCGTCGAGAGGACGCATGCGCATGGCGCCGTTCTCCACCGTCATGGCGTGGAGCTCGACATGCCCCGCGACCGGCGAGGTCGCTCCGACGAGGCGTTCGGCTCGCGCACTCCGGCTCTCGATGGAGAGATGGCCGGCGCCGACCGTGCCCCCCGGCGGTGTCGCCCGAGCCCAAGGGCTCGCGCCGGCGAGCATCCCGACCTTGTAGTCGTGGGCGAGCGCGGGTAGGCCGAGGACGGCGGCCACCGGGGGGCCCTCCTCGCCGAACGTCTCGACAGCGCACGTGGCGGCATCCAAACCTCCATCATCGATGCCGGTGCAGGGACGGCATCCCAGGTCGGTAGATCAGGCGTTTCGTAGGGGCGGGAGCGGGCAACCGCCTCTGTCCCGATGAGATGATCACGGGCGCGCAGGCCGCCCTTCCGGAAAAGGGAGCATGGGCGAACGTGCCCGTGATCCGCACGGCCGGTGCAGGACGGCTCAAGAGGTCGGCAGGCGCGGGCCCCGGATCAGCCATGGCGACCTCGTCGAAGGACCCTGTTCCCGAACCCACGCTCGCGTGACCGTCCGGCCGCGCGGATCACCAGCGCAGCAGTCGCGGGCCGAGCAGGCCGCCGGCGAGGGTGCAGAACGCGATGGTGCCGCCGTACCAGAGCGCCACGAACGGGACCGAGTCGTCCATGCAGTGAAGGGCGTACCCCATCGCGCTGATCCCCCCGGCGGCCAGCCCGGCGAGCGCGCCCGTCCGCACGAGGTCGGTCGGGGCGGCGAACCGGCGGACGGCCCAGACCAGGGCGGCGAAGGGCAGCACGGCGATGATCGGGATCGACACGAGGCACTCCAGCCACATGTGTCCGACGAGCATCCTGTCCCAGTGCGAGCTCGGCGCCGAGGCCAGGCTGAGCGCGGCCAGCAGCATGACGCCGAAGAATGGCGCCGCGGCGACCCAGGTCCGGATCCTGGTCTCGCCGCCCGGGCGCGCGACCTTCGTCAACAGCCAACAGGCCAGGACGACGGTGCCGGCGCCGAAGGCGACCTTCAGGAGCAGGAAGCCGAGCACTCCGGGATGGTGGAGGTCCGGCCGCACCCCGAGCGACAGAAGCGCGACGCAGAGCGCCGCCCCCGCTCCGAGCGCCGCGGCGAGGCCGAGGCCGCGCTTGAGCCGACGGCGGTCGGTCGGCTCGATGTTCGTGCTGAGCATCTCGATCAGCTCGCTCGTTCTCATCGTGCCCTTCCTTGGCTGATCGCGGACGCCATGGCCTTGAGGCCACGGTGGACGCTGACCTTGATGGCGGATTCCGACATGCCGGTTCGGCTGGCAGCCTCGGCGACGCTCAACCCGTCGAGCTTCACGTAGCGGATCGCGCGCCGCATCTTCTCGGGCAGCTTGGCCAGAAGCCGATCCAAGTCATGCGCGCTCTCCGCGCCGGCATGGTCGTCCTGCGCCGCGAAGTCGCTTGCATCCTCGATGGGCACCTCGGCCATCGAGGCGCGCGTATGGCGCAGGTGGTCGATCAGCTTGTAGCGGGCAATGGCCTGCACCCAAGGGGTGAACGGCTGGTCCACGTCGTAGGTATGCCGACGCGTATGGATCGCCATCAGCGTGTCCTGCACGAGGTCCTCCGCCTCGGACTGGCTGCGCCCGATGCGGGCAAGCCTACTACGGTAATAGGCGCGCAGATGCCGGCTGAGTCGGTCGAGAACCACCCGGTACGCGGCCGCATCGCCATCCAGGCTGGCCCTCATCAGGCCCCTGAGTTCTGCTTCACTGGCAATCATCGTGCACTCCCCACGAAGTTCGGGAGGCCTGCCTGAACGGTTACAGTTGCCTGCCGGCGCGATGGCGGCGGGGCCAAGTCATGGCGGCTTCCGGCCCGGACCACCGCCTGATGGCTCGGGTCGGGCGCCGGGCCACGAAGGGAGAGGTTGACCGCGCAGGTGCGCGACGAGGGCAGCCGGCAATGGGCCGGGTCACCGTGGGATGACATCCAATCTCGTCCTGGAAGATTGTAGGGGCCGGCCACTCGCCGAGGGGTCCAGGCACAAGCCTGCTGCGGCTGTCGTCGCCGGAAGCGCGGCTACGAGCGCGCCAGTTGGCCGACGCGCCTAGTTCAGGACGGAGCTCTTTGGCGGCAAGGGATCGGGCGGTCCTTGCAGGCTCGCGCCCGCGACATCCGCGAGCGCATACCCGAACGAGGCCCCGGCGCTCCGGGAGCCGAACGCCGCCGGTGCGATGGCGACGAAACCGGCGCACAGCAGTGAGCAGGCCGCGGCGGCCTTCCCTCCCTCGTCACATCCGTCGCAGCCGTCGGGCATCGGCACCTGCATCGCGGCCACGGGCAGGAATGCTTTCATGTGCGCGGCCTGGACGCCATGCAGCGCGAACCCGGCCACAAAGGCGAGGGTCAGGAACCACGCGCAGACGGAACGGGACCGAAGCCAGGACATTCGTCCCAGCATGACAGGTCGCGGGATGCCCCGAAAGGGCGTGCACCGGCTGGGCGACCGGTTTGCCGCGCATGGTCAAGTGAGATGTGACGGACAGCGGGCGTCGCCCGTGCAGCCCATGTTGTAACGAAGGGTTCGCCGCCTCCGAACTAGGCACCATGGATCGGATGGCGCCGGCGGTTCGTGAGGGGCATTGCGGCTTCTTACCACTCAGGCCGATACGGTCCTCATGGCTGCGGAGCGCACCGGTCGCGCTTCCGCGCCAGCGCGCGACACGCGGCGCCCCCCTCGCCGAGGGCTGCCGATACCTGGCTGGGCATGAGCGGAGTGGTTCGGGTGCGCATGGGCCCGCCGAGGGGAATGGGCGCGGACCGCGGAGACCCCGGTTCGCGGGAACGCCCCACCGGGCCTGGGGACTGCGTCGCGCCGCTCGCCGAGGGCGCTCGGGATCAGGCGAAGCCACCGAAGCGGACCTACGTCATCTTCCAGGCCCGGTTCGCCCGGGATCTGTTCTGCGCGGTGCCGACAAGCCTCCCGATCCCGGACTTCCTCACAGGTGCGGCGTGGCAGTTCCGGGGCACCCTCGGCAAGCGAGGCTTCATGCCGCCGGGCTTCAAGGCAGCATCGGCACGGAAGGCGACCAGCCGTGACGGGTTCTACCTGTTCTCCCCGCCCCGAACCGGGGATTAGGGCCTGCCCGAACGTGCGCATCCTCGCCTCGGGCGGAGGAGCGGTCCCCGCCGAGGGGCGATTGCGGTGGCTCTCGCGCACCGGCTGGGCCACGTAAAAATTTCGAGGGTGCTGTAACGACTTCAGCGGGATATCCGAAATCAAGGACAGGAGCGGCAAGCTCCAAGTCAAACAACAGAGTCTCGCCACGAGGATCAAGATGATCCCCTTTTTCACCGGTATCTACATGACCGCCGGGCTGCCGGGTTACGCCCTTGCCGGGTGGAGGGACAATGTCCCGCTTCGCTTCTGGCCTGGGGCGCACCAGACGGCGCCCCGCAACCTCGGAGCACCGGACGCCGTCCGGACCACAGGGTCGGTCAACGTCGCGCCCCGCCGCCCCGCGACCCGTCAGTCGGCACGGCTCGGCGCGCACTTCTGACGCAATGCAACGGTCCGAGTTGGTTTGAGCCGCCGACGCCAGCTCCGCCGGGGTTGAACACGAGAACCGCGCCTGCCCGCCATCGTGGGTTCGAAGGAGCTGCCGCCGGGTCGAAGCCTGGCATGCCGCCGTGCCGCGTCTTGGCATCATCTGCTTGAGAAGTGTTCAGACCGGCATTGGCTCTCTTCGCAAGCGGTGCCTCAATTCAGTATGCAGTTCGAGACTCACAAGTAGGTTTGATAGCCATGAAATCTTCAGCAGTAATACTCGCTCTTACCGCAGCTATCACGATGGCAAAACCGCACGGCGCTATCGCTGGCCCGAACGGTATAGATGTTATCAAGATATACGAGTTAAACAGGCGGCATTCCATTGCTGTGCATACCAACGCCAATCTGGACGTGAACTCGACGGGTTCTATCAACGGCATCCGTTATCGGGAGAACACGAACCGTCGGGGCCGCGACCGACAGTGAGCCGACCTCAACCGACCCCGCTTCTTGCCCGAGGTACATCAGTGGCTCCATTATGCGGAACACCGCCTTGTCGGTCTCGCTTGGGTTCGGGATTCCGCCTCGCTGCCTCGATGAGATCCGCAAGTTCCCGATGCTGGAACCATCGGAGGAGTTCACCCTGGCGAAAGCCTGGTGCGATGCCGGTGACCGCGAGCCCGGGCACTGGCTCGTTGATCAGCCCCCACGGAGTGGCCCGGTTGGAATGTTAGTGGACCGTCGGTCCGTCCACCACAGCTTCGCCGGCGAGCCCGCCAGGAGCCCCCGCCTGGCACGCTGGATCGGCTTCGCGGCCTCGCTCGGCGCTGCGGGTCGTTGTGCCTCGTCTTGCTGACATTGGGCGTGCGGCCGGACCTCGCCGAGGGCAGGGCGCCCGTCTTCTTCATCGTCAAGGTGGCCTTCGCGGCCACGGTCGGCGGCCTGGCCCTGTGGTACTTGAGCAAGCTCGCCCGGCCCGGCGGCGAGCGCCGGGTGCGGCTCGGCGTCGCCGCGCTGCCCTTCGCCGTGATCATGCTCCTGGCGGCCCTGAGCCTCGCCCTCGCGCCGCCGGCGCACTGGCACGGGATGATCGCCGGCGACATGTGGCTCGAATGCCTCCTGTCCGTTCCGGTCATTGCCATCGTGCCCTTCGCAGCCCTGATGTGGATGGTCCGACGGATCGGCGCACCGACCGACCTCGTACTGACCGGAGCGATGGTAGGCCAGGCTGCGGGAGCAGTGAGCGCTCTAGGCTACGTACTCCACTGCAAGGACGACAGCATTCCGTTCATCGCGCTCTGGCATGGAGGAACCATCGCTCTCTGCTCTCTTGCTGGTGCGCTCCTCGGACCGCAGCTGCTGCGCTGGTAGACCGCCTGTTGGGAGAGGCGGCCCCTCGATGCGTTCGGCAGAGTGCCGGATCAAGATCGTACGCCTGCCGCCGCTACGGAGTTCACGGGCGTGAGTGCGTCATGATTTCACTCTTGTTCGGCGGAGTGCAATGAACACGCCTTTGCAAGAATGGCACTGGAGCGAACTTTGGCCGCTCGCCCTCATCGCCATTGTGATCGCCTCTTGGGCCCTTTACCACTTCCTTGCGCCCCAGTCCTGGCGCGACTGGGCTGGAGTCGGCGCCGTCCAGGCGTTCATCATCGCGCTCTATACGGAGATGTACGGGTTTCCCCTGACCATCTACGTCCTGACCAGCTTCCTGCATGTCCCAATCCCGCTTGTTCATGACAGCGGACATCTCTGGGCGACGCTCCTGGGGTACGGTCCTGCGGGCGCACTGGTCGAGATGGCCACCGGCTACGCGCTCGTCATCACAGGTGTGATCCTGATTGCCAAAGGCTGGCGAGCTGTCCTCCGCGCGCGCGGGCGCCTGCTCACCGTTGGAATCTACGCTCGCATGCGGCACCCGCAGTACGGCGGCCTGTTCCTGGCTGTCCTCGGTCAGCTTATTCACTGGCCGACCATTCCGACGCTGCTACTGTCGCCGGTGATCGTCTGGCTTCATGTCGGTCTCGCCCGACGTGAGGAGAAGCGCCTCCTCGCCGAGTTCGGAGACCGCTAAGCGGCCTATCGGCAGCGCGTGCCGATGTTCATTCCGGCGCTGACGGGAAGGTGCCGGGCATCCCGCACCTCCTGATGTAACGAAAAGATTTTGCCTCCCGAACTCATGAGCAATGGCGCCGAAGCCATGGCGCTCCCTCGGAGAACGGCGCACAAGATCATGAAGCCCCTCGTTGGTATCGCTCTCGGGACGCTGGCCTTCGTCGGCACGGCATCGGCCGCGCCCACCTGGCAGTCGCGGACTGACCCGCGCCTCCACGCCCCGTATCCCGCTCCCGCCTTGCGTGATCCGGAGACGACCGGAAGCCTCGCAGGCAGCCTGAACCGCACGCGTGGCCTGCGCGACCTGCAGGGACGAGACTTCCGCAGCAGCACACGCGGCAACGCCCGATTCCCGGAGCGCCTGCCGGCTCAGCAAAACCTCGGCGGCACTGCAGGTGGGCCTGAGTTTTGAGAGTCCCACCTCGCACGCCTCCGCTGGCCGAAGTGCGCGCCGCGGCCGCACCCGCGCGGCGGCACCTCCAATTTCTGCGCGCTCTCGCCGTGGTTCTGCTTCTCGTGGGCACCGGCGTCGCCCTTGCATCGTCCTTCAGCCGCGGCTCTTCGGACCCTTACGCCTTCGAGCTCGTCGAGCGCGAGGTGAAACAGGGGTACGGCACGACCATCCTGGTCCGGCTCGTCGACGAGCGGACCGGCAAGGTGGTTCCGGATGCGGTCCTGTTCATCAGCCGCATCGACATGTCGCCTCACGGGATGGCCGCGATGACGGCTCCGCTGGAGCTCCAGGCCGATACGATGCCCGGCTACTACCGTTTCGAGACTGACCTCTCGATGGAGGGGGCTTGGGCGCTCACGCTCGCGGCCAAGATCCCAGGGCATCCGAACCCGATTCAGCGCAGGCTCGTCCTGCAGGCAGTGCCATGATGCATCAGAACACGCTGTTCCGTGACGTCGAGGAGTTCGAGACCGCCCCCTCCGGCGGTCGGATCACGTGGATCGTGAATATCCTTCTCTTCATGATCGTGCTCGTGTCCGCCCTGGGTTTCGGCTACGGGCTCGGGCGCTGGACCTGGACGGTCCCAAGCGCGATCTCCGGCCACCTTCCGGTCGCCCTGACCGGCTGGCTGCCGCGCGGGGGGACGCAGCCCGAAGCGGCGGGTGCGCCGGCCGCGCTCGAGGACTACGCCTTCGAGCTCGTCGGGAAACGAGCCAAGCAGGGCGTGGCGGTGCTGGCGGTACGCCCGGCCATCAAGGGCATCTCGCCGCCCGGCATGCCCCCAGGCTCGCCCGGCACGGACGGTGAGAAGACGGAGTCGCTCACGGTTTACGGGATCGGGGACGGCGATACCAAGGTCTTCCCGCGCGAGTAGCGCAAGGGCGGAACCACCCGAAACCCACCGACGACAGGACAACCCATGTCGAAGATCTCGAAGCTCGCGCCCGCCGCCGTACTCGGCGCGGCCCTTGTTGCCGGCATCGCCGGCGTCTCGGCCGAGACTGCCACGTCCCCGTCCACCAACTCGGACAAGGGTATGATGGGCGGCATGATGCAGGGCGGCAACATGCCGATGATGCAGGAGATGTCGAAGATGATGGAGAACTGCAACAAGATGATGCAGACCATGATGGACCGGCAGAACCAGGGCGGACCCGGCCAGCCGTCCCCGGACAAGCGCGGCTGAGGTCCTTGAGGCCTGTCTGAACCGTCTGGTTCAGAGGCAGGCTGAGATCCAGGAACAGCGGGCACAGAAGTGCTGCACGTTCTTGTTGCACCCGCAGACGAGTTCGCCGCCCGTCACGCCCCGGCGGGTCGCGACGGAGGCTTCCCGGGAGGTCTCCGCGCGGGGCTGGCCCAGTGGCCAGCCCCGCTCTCTTGCCTCGGCCGGCCTGACCTCCGCCGGTCGAGGCCTTTTTGGACATGCCGGGAGGACGCCGGAGCCGGCGGGGCATGTCGTTCCAGGGGGGTCGCCTCCGCGAACCAAGGAGTTCAAGATGAGTGCTCACCATCCTGGCGACGGGCCGAAGCTCGCTCCCCGGCGGAACGAAGGGCCGGGCCCGACTCCGCCGTCGCCTGTTCCGTCAGCCCGCTCCCGCGGCGGCATCAGCTGCGGCATGGGCGGCGGGTCGATGTCCATGATGTTGGCCGTCCTGCTCGGCGTCGTCCTCGGTGCGCTGCTCTTCGGCGGAGGGGGAGGGCTGACGAGCGTCACCCAGGTCGGAAGCTGGACGCTTCTGTTGTTCCTGCTCCCGTGCCTGCTGATGGTCGGCGCGATGATGATGATGGGCGGCGGATCCGACAAGCGGAAGCGGCCCTGACGCCGGCCGGGGCCGGACGATCCCCGCCGGTTTCTTCGAGCGGGAACCGGCCCTCAACACGTCCTCCGAAGGAGCGCACGCCGATGGAGCCCACCTTTGCGCGCCCTCGATGCCTGGACCGGCCCGCATCGCTCGCGCGGCATCGAGCCCCTGCGGACGCGCGCGACGCCCTTCCGCGGCATGTCGGGGCGTCCGGCACGGGCGGACCCTGGATCCGCCCGGCGTGGCGGCTGCCCGGTGCCGCCGCACTCGTCGTGGTCGGCACCCTGTCAGCCCATGCACAGGCCAGGCAGTCGGCACCGCCGCCGGACCCGGCGGCGGTCCAGCGCGGCGCTTACCTCCTGACGGCTGCCAACTGCGCCAGTTGCCACACCATACCCGGGAGCGGCAGCGCGCATCAGCTCGCCGGCGGACGGGCGCTGCCAACTCCCTTCGGCGTGTTCTTCTCGCCCAACATCACCCCGGATCCCATCCACGGGATCGGAGGATGGACTTTCGGCGACTTCAAGCGCGCGCTGCGCCGCGGCGTCTCGCCAAGTAACACCCACTACTATCCGGTCTTCCCCTACACCTCCTACACGGGGATGTCGGACAGCGACATCGAGGACCTCTGGGCCTATCTCGGCTCGGTACCCCCGGTGTCCCAGCCGAACCGTCCTCACGAGCTCGGCTTTCCCTACAGCCTACGGCTCGCGATGGCCCCCTGGAAGGTCCTCTTCCTGGACCAGGGTCCCTTGAAGCCGGAGCCGGGCAGGCCCCCGGAATGGAACCGGGGTCGGTACCTCGTGAATGCGGTCGCGCACTGCGCCGATTGCCACGCGCCGCGCAATCTCCTCGGAGCCGTGGACCGGGGCCGCACGATGTCGGGCACGCGCGAGCGCCTGGAGGGCTACGAGGTCCCGAACATCACGCCCGACATCCAAACCGGCATCGGCCGGTGGAGCGTCGGGGACATCACCGGCTTGCTGGCCGGCCGCGGAATGCGGGCCATGCACGTCGGCGGCCCCATGCGCGAGGTGGTGCGGAACACGTCCCGGCTCTCAGAGGCCGACCGGACCGCGATGGCGGTCTACCTGAAGTCTCTTCCGCCCCGCTTCGGCGAGGTCGAGCCCGGCGGGATGATGGGAGGGATGTGCCATTGATCCACCGCCCATCATACCTGAGGTCTCCACATGCTTCGGCTCGCCGCGATCCTCCTCGTGACCGCCACGGCCGTGAGCCCCCTGGCGCTCGGCAGGGTCGCGGCACGCGCCACTGGCCTCTTCAGGGTTCTGCTCGGCCTGCTCGTCCTGGCGGCCTTCGCATCCCTCGCGGTCGGTCTGCTGGCGGGCGAGACCCTGTTTCGGGAGTAATCCCTCCTTTTCGGTCGCGGGCTCCGGTTGCTCCCGGCGGGCTCGCGCGTCCAGGGACTAGGCCCGTCCTCGAAGCAACGTGAGGGCTGCCGAAGCGGCCGCCCGGCAGGGTGGATCAACGGGCCGGATGCGACCCCTGCGAGCCGAGCGGGGGCGTACGAGCCGGGATCTCGAGGGCCGCCCAGGCGTCAGGAGATGAGCATCGCCGCCGCACTCGCCCTCCAGAGCATACCCTTCGCCGCGCTAGATCTGGCCCATGACGCGCGGCACCGCGAATTCTTCGCCGTCGTGTACCCGGTCGCCGTGGGCCCGCTGTCTCGGGGTGCGCCATGCTCGACAGGTCCCACGGCTTTCCCCTCGTGTTCGGAAGCGCCTTGGACGCGCACCTCCCGAGCACCCCGGACCTACCACCGTGAGAGCCGTTCGCGCCATGCGGCGCCGGAGGCGGGCCGAACGCCCACCCTCCGAGAGGGCTCTGCTGCATGAGCGCCATCCCTCGGTGTCACTCGCCACGGCGCACGTCGTTTCGGCCCCTGCCATGGTCCATGCCCGATGCCAGGGATCGAGCGGTCCTGGCGCACCGCGGCGCGCCCATGACCGAGGAGGGCAGCATCCGGGCCGGTGCCGAGGTCGCACCCAGGAAGTAACCAACTGCCTCGGGGGACCGAACTGCGCCGCGTGACGAAGGATGTGGTTGTGAAGCGGAGCCCGGGCCGGGCGCCCTCCTCGCGAGCATTCCAAACGGGGCGATGTTCATCAAAATCTCCTAGAAACCTCGGCCTTCAGGCCGTTGCGACCAGAGAGAAAAGGAGAACTGCACAGTTGCCTGACTCGTAAGGATCAGACTCGAAGTGCCTAGCCGGGCAACTGGCTAGGACCCTGCGACATCCAGGTGCCCCTACTCGGGCGTGCGGGCGGAGACCGCGACGGTGCGGATCAGGGCCGGCGAAGGCCGGATGGCCGGCGCCAAGGCGGCGCTGGTCTGGGTGCGGGCTCGCCCGAGGGTCGTCCCGCTCGATCAGGCGCGCGGCGCGGCCATCCTGCAGACGGCACGCGAGAACGACTGCGCCCTGGACCTCAGCTGACCTTGGTCGTGCGGAGCGGCGATTGTTCCGAGGCGGACAGGCCCAGCCTCGAGGAAGACCTCGTAGAGCTCGACACTTGGCAGGACGGGGAAGGGGGCGGCTCGTGACCTGCCGCCCGACCTTGCCCGAGCGGGTCCTGCTGCGGTTCGGTGTCGAGCAGCCCGGCGAAATCGACATCGAAGCCATGCCCCGGGGCTCGGCGCCCGTGTCAGGTTCCGGGAATTCCACTCCTGCGAGGCGCGCCTCGTCGGGCGGGACGGCCGTGCGATCATCACCGTGGACCGGCGCGCCCATTCCGGGCGGCAGCGCTTCTGCCATCGCGCCCGAGTACTGCCCGGCAGCGAGGCAGCGACCGTCCTGTGGATGCCCGATCCCGAGATGGCCGCGGATTCCGGCCCGATGCGGTGGGACTTCCCATGATTCCGGCCGACTTGCCCCAGGCCTGTCAGGCCGTTCCAGACTGCTTTCTCGCTTGGGCCGCGCACCAGGATCTCCGGGTCGGCGGCGCATGACGACGGACGCGTTCCCGCAATACGTGAGCCGAGCCTGTTGTCCCGAGCTGCGCAGAAGGCCGTTGCATGCCTTAGGAGGCGCGGTCCTGGAACAGCGTCTCCACGATGGGGCAGTCGGGTACCAAGCCCCCGACGCAGGATGCCGTCATATCTTCCAGGGCACGCTCCAGCCGCTTGAGGTCGGACATCTTCGCGCGCACCGCCGCCAGTTGGCGCTCGGCGATCCCCTGAACCTCTCCGCACGTGACCGTGTGACGGTCGACGAGCGCCAGCAGCGCCCGGATGTCGCCTATGGCAAACCCGAGCTCGCGGGCTCGCCGGATGAAGGTCAACCGCTGCCAGTGAGCCGGCTCGTAGATCCGCTGGTTCCCGGCCGTGCGGGGGGGCGCCGGTAGGAGCCGGATCCGCTCGTAATACCGGATGGTCTCGATGTTGACCCCCGTGCTCTCCGAAAGCGCGCCGATGGTCAGGGACGCTCGTCCGCGTGGCGCAGAGACGACACCCATGAGTTTCTTCCCTTGAACCTGTAGTCACTACAGATGCTAGCCCCTCCACGGTTCGAGGGAAAGCCATGCTGAAAACAATCATGTTCGTCCGCGTCCTCCCGGCGACGCGCAGCCGTGCCAGGAAGGCTGCAATCGACGTCCAGCGTCTCGCGGCCCGGGCGCTCCGCCTCGGAAGTCTTCTGGTCGCGCCGGTCCTGGCGGGTCCGGCCAATGCCGATGGCATCAGGCTCTTCGCGGTGCCCACCCCCGATAGCTATCCGGAAAGCGTAGCCGTCGGACCCGCCGGAACCATCTGGTTCACGGAGAAGCAGGGCAACAGGATCGGACGGCTCGCTCCCGACGGTGGGCTGACCGAGTTCCCGATCCCGACCCCGGATAGCCGGCCCCAGGCCATTGTCGCCGGCCCCGACGGCGCCCTGTGGTTCACGGAGAACCGCGGCAACAAGATCGGTCGCATCACGCCGGCGGGTGTGATCACGGAGTACCCGGTCCCGACGCCCGCGAGCTACCCGTTCGGCATCGCGGCGGGGCCTGACGGCGCCCTCTGGTTCACCTTGTCCGGCACGAACCGGATCGGCCGCATCACGGCCGACGGGCGGATGAACGAGTTCGGCCTCGCCAAGACCCTGACCCCTTACGGCATCACGACCGGTCCCGACGGGAATCTCTGGTTCACGGGCTTCAACAGCAACACCGTCGGCCGAATCACGCCGACAGGGGACGTGCTGGAATTCCCGCTTCCGACGCCTGACAGCGGTCCCCAGGACATCGTTTCCGGCCCGGACGGCAGCCTGTGGTTTACCCAGGCCGCCACCGACGCGGTCGGTACCATCACCACCGGCGGCCGGATTGCTGAGTTCCCCTTGCCGGCGCTCGAGTGTGGCCCCACCGCGACGGATGGTCGGCCTCCCCGCTGCACCGACACGAAGGCTCCATACGGCATCGCGGCGGACAGGCACGCACTGTGGGTGACGCAGCACTGCGGCGGACGCCTCAGCCGTCTGTCCCCGGCCGGACGGTTCAGCGAGGTCGGACTGGGCGGGCTCAAAGCCCCCAACGGGATCGCAATCGGTCCGGACGGCGATGTCTGGTTCGCTCTCGCGCGCTCGAACGGTATCGGCCGTCACCGGCCCGGAAGCGGCGAGAAATGAGCGGGATCGAGGTCCGGACCGCTCGCGAACGGGGAAGCCTGCAGGGCCATACGCAGCGACCGAGCCCACGAGGCCGGAGGTAAGGCAAGTCCCAGTTCGAAGGAAACGTCGCGCGAGGAGGGCCTCGCCCGCTCACACGGTTCGCCGGTGCCGGTCCGCTTCCGGCCATCGTCGACGATGCCGGATCCGGGGCCGTGCCGATGCTGGCCTGGATGAAGGCCGATGCGCTTCGCAGGAGCATCGAGGCCGGTGAGGCCTGGCTCTGGAGCCGGTCCCGGCAGTCCGTCTGGCACGAGGTCGCGACGAGCGGGCAGGTCCAACGCATCCAGGAGACCCGGATCGACTGCGACCAGGTGACGGTCTGGCCAAGGGATCGCATGCGCGGGCGAACAAGGTACTGCCGCACCGACCGTTCGAGCCGCTTCTACCGTCGTGTCGAGACCGATCCAGGCGGGCCGACCTCCGCTCTCGACTCGGTTGCCTCAAGTTGGCCTCAAGCGCCTTCGAGCCCTCTTGCGGCCTTCCGGAGGAAGGGCGAACGCCCCAACAAAGCGTTTGCACCTGTAGTGACTACAGGTTGCACACCCTCCCCAGGGAAGGAGATCCTCGATGGATAAGTGGGTTGGCACGGCCCCTCGCGGGGCCACGGTTCCGCAGCGGAGCGAAACGGGTGAGGACGGACAGAGACTCGCGGCGGCCGGCGGCATCCTCGCCGCTCTCGGCGCCTCCTCCTGCTGCATCCTGCCCCTCGTGCTGTTCAGCCTCGGCGTGAGCGGCGCCTGGATCGGCAACCTGACCGCGCTCGCGCGGTACCAGCCGCTGTTCATCGCCGCGGCGGTCGCGTTCCTCGGCTTCGGTTTTTGGCGGGCTTACCGCCGCCCGGCAGCTTGTGCGGCCGACGGCCCGTGCGCGCGGCCGGGTTCGAGCCGCATCGTCAAGGTCGGACTCTGGGCGGCAGCCGTGCTCATCCTCGCCGCTGTGACCTTCCCCTACACCGCGTCCTTGTTCCTCTGACCTGCAACGAACTCCGGGAGATCACCATGAAGACCTTCCTCCGCACCGCGATTGCCGCATCGGTCCTGATGTCGGCCGATGATGCCTTCGCCGCTCCTCGGACGGCCGTCCTCGAAGTCCAGAACGTCAGCTGCGTCACCTGCGCTCCCATCGTCAAACGGACGCTGGCGCGTCTGACCGGCGTCGTCCAGGTAACCGTCATCGAACACGGTGGCGTGGCCACGGCGACCGTCACCTTCGATGACGACAAGGTCGCGGCCGAGGCGCTCTCCCAGGCGACCACCGACGCCGGGTACCCGTCCTCCGTGAAGGAGGTGAGGAGCGCGACCGCGGACAGCACGGGCGGCACCGCCCAGGCTCGCTGAAGAGGCGGAGCATCGCGACGACGGACCGCATCCTCGTTCGAACCGGCACCGCGGTCGCCGTCGTGGCCTCGCCCTGTAGCGCGACGGCCATGCTCGGGACCGACCGGGGGCGGTCGGGATGGCGTCCTGGGCAGCCAAGGCCGATTACGTCCTGATCCCGGTGCTCCTCGTTCCGGTGAACCTGGCCGCAGGCGGGCTCCATCGGCCAAGAGAACCCAAGGGTCCGGCGGCATCCGAATGCCGCGACGCGGACGAACACACTTGGAAAGTCATATCATGAGCGATTGCTGCAGCGCCCGGCGCGCGGGAAACGGCGACGAGCGCTTCGACCTCGTGGTGCTCGGCGCCGGGTCGGCCGGATTTTCGGCCGCCATCACGGCGGCCGAGCAGGGGGCCCGGGTCGCCCTGATCGGGCACGGAACGATCGGCGGCACCTGCGTGAACGTGGGCTGCGTTCCGTCGAAAGCCCTGATCCGGGCCGCGGAGGCCGTGCATCACGCCAACGGGGCGGCTGGCCGCTTCGCGGGCATCCGGGGTGAGGCGCGGGTGGTCGACTGGCGTGCCCAGGCCGCCCAGAAGGATGCCTTGGTCGAGTCCCTGCGGCAGGCGAAATACGAAGATCTCCTGCCAGCCTACGACAACGTTGTCCACCACGAGGGGCGGGCGCGCCTCGTCGCGGGCGGCGTCGAGGCGGGCGGGAAGCGGTTCAACGCGGACCGCATCATCATCGCCACGGGGACGCACCCGGCCATGCCGGCCATCCCGGGCATGGCGGCGATCTCGGCGCTCGACAGCACAGGGGCGCTCGCCCTGACCGAACTCCCGGGCTCGATGATCGTGCTCGGCGGCGGCTATGTCGGTGCGGAGCTTGCGCAGACGTTCGCGCGGGTCGGGGTCGCCGTGACCCTCGTCTTCCGCAGCCGTCTCCTGCCGGAGGCGGAGCCGGAGATCGGCGAGGCGCTCGCCGGCTACCTGGCGGACGAGGGCATCACCATCCTAGGCGACCTCGCCTACGACGCCGTGCGCCGAATGGCGGGCGGCGTGAGCCTCACGGTCCGGCGAAACGGACGCGATGAGACGGTCACGGCCGAGCGGATCCTCGTCGCGACCGGGCGCACGGCCAACACAGAGGGGCTCGGCCTCGCGGAGGCTGGGATCGCCCAGACGCCGACGGGCGCCATCGCGGTCGACGACCGCATGCGCACGTCGAGGCCGGGCGTGTACGCGGCGGGTGACGTGACCGGGAGGGACCAGTTCGTCTACATGGCGGCCTACGGCGCGAGACTGGCCGCCAGGAACGCGCTCAACGGGGACAGCCTGCGCTACGACAACAGGACGATGCCGGCCGTGGTGTTCACCGACCCCCAGGTCGGGAGTGTCGGCCTGACCGAAGCCCGGGCACGGGCGGCCGGGCACGACGTTCGAACCTCGGTGCTCACGCTCGACAACGTGCCCCGCGCGCTCGCGGCTCGCGACACGCGCGGTCTGATCAAGCTCGTGGCGGACCGGAGCACCCGTAGGCTGTTGGGCGCGCACATCCTGGCACCCGAGGGCGCTGACAGCATCCAGACGGCCGCGATGGCGATCCGCTGCGACCTGACCATCGACGACCTTTCCGAGACGATCTTCCCGTACCTGACCACCGTCGAGGGCCTCAAGCTCGCGGCCCAGACCTTCGACCGGGACATCAAGAAACTATCCTGCTGCGCCGGTTGATCAGGGAGCAAACGTCGATGCCGATGTCTGCCGTCAGGACCGCAGGGCCGGACCACCCTGCCGCCGAGATCAGGCCGGGCGTGTTCCGCCCGGACTGGTCGAGCGTGAACTCACCGGCCGCAAGGGATGCGCTCGCCGGGCGGATGGCCGCGCGGTCAGGTCTGCTCGAAGCGTGGGCGCATCCTCTGAGCAGGGACGAGGATCAAGTCTGGCAGTCCGTCCTCCGGCTCTACGCGGAACAGGGGTGCCCGCCGTTGCCCGGCGACATCGCCGCCACGACGGGTATCGCCGAAGGCCCCGTCCGCGCCGTGTTGCAGAGCCTGCAATTCCGAGACCTCCTCGGCTTGGAGCCGGCAACCGAGACCATTCGATATGCGTATCCATTCTCGCAATCCGCGACAGGCCACCGGGTTTTTCTCAGGGGCCGGTCCCTCAACGCCCTCTGCGCCATCGACGCGCTCGGCGCGGGGGCGATGTACGGGATGGATGTCGAGATCGAGTCGTCTTGCCGTGCATGCGGGGAACCGGTTCGGGTGGCCACCACGTCCGAAGGGCGCAAGGTGCCGAGCGCGACGCCGAGCGAAGCCGTCGTCTGGTACGACTTCGCTTACGAGGGCGGAGCCGCCGCCTCGTGCTGCCGGACGACCGCGTTCTTCTGCTCGCACGGGCACCTTCGGCGCTGGCTCACCGGCAGGTCGCAACGCCACGACGGTCTCGCTTTGACCTTGAACGAGGCGTTGGAGGTCGCTGGGGCCATCTTCGGGCCGATCTTCTCTGAGCCCGTGAGACCTGGAAATGCTCGGGTGTGAACAAGCACCCTCCCGGCAGCCCCCGGCCATCCCGCAGGATTTGGTCCTCCCGCTCGAAACCAGTGCCGCTTCCGGTTGCTCGAAGCCTGCAATCCGTCTCGCTCCTCGGAACCGGGAGCTTGACGCCGAACGAGAGCCCGTAGGACTGTCCCGTGCGAAAGCTTCGCCAAGGCACCGTGGTCGGTTTCCCCTGACAGTCAGGCGGGAACGGCTCGTCCCTCGTACATGAACGTGAAGGGTCGCGGACCGGGGGCATAGCCGGTCCTGAGGTCCGTGGTTCTGAACCCCGCTTCCTGGATGAGGCCGGCGATGGGGCGGTTCAGGTGACAGCCACCTGCAATGGGCTTCCAGCCTGGCGTAAGACAATCCTGCCATCGGGCAACCCAGCGGTCCGGCGCTTGACCATGCTCCGCGAACAGGAGCTCGCCCCCGGGCTTGAGCACGCGCCGCATCTCCCTAAGGGCACCCTCGATGTCGGGGATCGAGCAAAGGGCCCACGTCGTCACGACCGTGTCCACGCTTCTGGTCTCCAGGGGAATCACTTCGGCGGAGGCATGAAGGAAGCTGATGCGCCGGCGGGACCTGCTCGACCGGCTTGCAGCCTTGTCGATGAGCCCCTGGGAGGGTTCGATGCCAAGGACGTCTGTCACATCCGGACCGTAGAACGGCAGGTTGAGGCCTGAGCCGATGCCGATCTCCAGCACGCGGCCGCGGGCCGCCCCGACGACCCGGGTCCGGTATCCGAGCAGGTCCTTGTTCGCCATGACCCGGTCGACGAGCCAGGGCAGGATGCGGTCGCCGTAGAAGCCCATGGGCCGGTCTCCCGTCAGGTGCGCGAGCCCAGTATGCCGCGGCGACAGCCTTTCAGGCCATCTCGCCGCCCCGATATCGCGTGCAGGTGCTCCGCCCGTTCGGCCCAGAAAGGACTACCTCGCAGGTGTCCGGCTCTATGCCTTCCACCTCCTGGCCGGCGAGTTCACCGGTAGGCCCGGGACGGTCGGCCCGGCACGCTGGGGCCTCTCCGCCGGCAGGGGCTTGCTCACCCCTCCCGGCACGCGCCACTCGACGCTCAGCTGCCGACCGGGGCCGTGTCGCGGGAGGTCCCATCCGTGGTAGCGAAAGGCGGCCCTTCACCGGTCTCCCGCTCGCCGTCAACGGACCTGTTGACTCCGTACTACGGTACGGACTGTAGGCTCGAAGGGAATCGATGAGGCTGGGACCGACGATGGGGGATCTGACGATCGGAAAGGCGGCGCAGGTCGCCGGCGTCGGCGTGGAGACCATTCGCTTCTACGAGCGACAAGGCTTGATCGAGCAGCCGTCCAAGGAGGCCGGCTACCGGACCTATTCGCCCGAGGTGGTCGCCCGCATCCGCTTCATCCGGCAGGCCCAGAGGATCGGGTTCTCGCTGAAGGAGACGCTGGAGCTTCTCGCCCTGCGCGCCAAGCCTGACGCCGATTGCGCCGTCCTGCGGGAACAGGCCCGGCACAAGAGCGCCGAGGTGGACGAGAAGATTACCCAGCTCCTCCGGGTGCGAGCGGCCCTGGAGGCCGTGGTCGCTTCCTGCCCAGGACGCGGTGGGCTGGAGGACTGCACCATCCTGAAGGCCCTGGAGGACATGCCAAGAGGGTCAGCCCCGTGCGGGTGCGACGAACCGATGAGGAAGACACGATGAAGACCGTTATCCTGAAGGTCGAGGGCTTGCGGTGCGCCTCCTGCGCCGCCTCGGTCGGCTCGCTCCTGGACGCCCATGCCGGCGTCCGCGGCGCCGACGTCTCCTTCGAGGAGGGCCGCGCCCGCGTCCTCTACGACCCGGCGACCACCAGCGAGGACCGCCTCGTCGAGGTGGTCGAGAAGCGTGGCTTTCGCGTCGTGGCCCGCAACCCGGCCTGACCCGACCATTCGACCCGGTCCGGAGACAACCCGATGGCCTCAGCGGAACTCGACATGGACCTCCCTCTTTGGAGCGAGGAGCCGGCCAGCCGGCCCGACCGGGCCCGCATCCGCGCCCGGATCGGCGGGCTGCACTGCTCGCTCTGCACCGGCACCATCGAGAAGGCGCTCGGCAGCCAGCCCGGCGTCGACAAGGTCGCCGTCAGTCTGACCCACGAGCAGGCGCTCGTCGAGTACGATCCGGCCGTCGCCCGACCCGCGGCGCTGCTCGGGATCCTGCGCGACATCGGCTACACGATCTCGGACCCGCGCAAGGTCAGGCCCTTCGAGGAGCAGGAGCGGGACCTCGCGCGCGAGAGCCGCCGCTTCGTCGTCGCGGTCGCCCTCAGCGTCGCCTCCATCCCGATCATCGCGGATCCGACGGTCGGCTGGATCGGCTACCTGCCTGCCCTGGTCTGCATCAGCCTCGGCGCCATGGTGTTCCTCGTCCTGAGGAAGACCAGCCTCCAGGTCGCGGTCGCCAGCACCGGTGGACTCGCCGCCTTGGCGCTCGGGCTGCTCTACCTGAACCTGCAGGGGTACCTTGCGACCTCCGCCCCCTGGCTCGTGGCCGCACTTGCGATCGTGCTCGTCTTCGGGGTCGGGCGCCACATCCTGAACATGGCCTTCCAGGCCCTGCGCCGGGGCATCCTGAACCAGCACGTACTGCTGGAGATCGGCGCCTTCGCCGGCATGGCGGGCGGCGTCATCGGACTGGTCCTGGACCGCCCGGACTACCCGACGGCGCCGTTCTTCGCCGTCTCGGTCATGGTCGCCACCTACCACATCTTTTCCGAGTGGCTCTCGCTCATCGTCAAGACGCGCAGCTCCCAGGCCGTGAAGCGCCTGCTCGACCTTCAGCCCGAGAC
This sequence comes from Methylobacterium variabile, assembly GCF_001043975.1. GTDB lineage: Bacteria > Pseudomonadota > Alphaproteobacteria > Rhizobiales > Beijerinckiaceae > Methylobacterium > Methylobacterium variabile. Next base: position 37,497 of record NZ_LABY01000009.1, on the reverse strand, counting down.
CGCCCGCGTGGTCCGCGACGGGCAGGAGCGTGACCTTCCGCTGGAACGCGTGGCGGTCGGCGACCGCGTCCGCATCCGCCCCGGCGAGCGCGTGCCCGTCGACGGCACGATCGAGGGCGGCCGCTCCGCCGTCGACCAGTCCCTCGTCACCGGCGAGCCGCTCCCGGTCGAGCGCGCGCAGGGAGATGCCGTCATCGGCGGCTCGATCAACGGCACCGGCACCTTGCTCGTACGCGTGACGGCCGTCGGCGCCGGCAGCTTCCTGCATAAGGTGATCCGCGAGGTCGAGGACGCCCGCGCCCTCAAGCCAGGCCTGCTCCACCTCGTCGACCGCGTGCTACAGGTCTACACGCCCACCGTGCTCGCGGTGGCCGCGCTCGCCTTCGCGGGCTGGCTCGCCGGCTCCTGGCTCCTCGGCGGCGAGCCGAACGTCGAGCGGGCCGTGTTCGCGGGCCTGAGCGTCCTGGTCATGGGCTATCCTTGCGCCGTCGGCATCTCGGCGCCGCTCTCCATCGTGCGCGGCGCCGGCGAGGCGGCCGAGCACGGCATCCTGATGCGCACCGGCGAGGCCTTCCAGGGCTACCGGCTCGTCGACACGGTCGTCCTCGACAAGACCGGGACGCTGACCGAGGGACGGCCCGTGGTCCGCGAGATCGAGGTGTTCTGGGGCAGCGAGGCCGAGCTCGTCGCGCTGGCCGCGGCGGCGGAGGCCTCGTCCGAGCACCCGCTCGCGCACGCCGTGGTCAGGGCCGCCTTCGCGCGCGGTGCCGTGCCCCCGGACGTCACCGCGTTCGAGGCCAGTCCCGGCAAGGGCGTCACGGCCCGGATCGCGGACGGCGAGGTCCTGGTCGGCAGCCCGGCCTTCCTGGAGGGCCAAGGCATCGACCTCTCGCCGGCCCCGGCCCGGATCGCGGCCCTGGAGGAGGCCGGGCGCACCGTCATCGCCGTGGGCCGCGACGGCCGCGCGCTGGGCCTGCTCGCCCTCGACGACAGGCTGCGGGCCGATGCCGCGCAGGCCGTCGCGGCCCTGCGCAAGGAGGGCCTTCGGACGGTCCTGCTCACTGGGGACAACGAGCGGGCCGCACGCCGGATCGCCAGGGAAGCGGGCATCGACGAGGTCCATGCCGGGGTGCTGCCCGACGGCAAGGCCGAGACCGTGCGGCGGCTCCAGGCCAGCGGCCCAGTCGCGATGGTCGGCGACGGCATCAACGATGCCCCCGCGCTGATGCAGGCCAACGTCGGCATCGCCATGGGCGGGGCACCGACATCGCCATCGAGGCCGCCGACATCATCATCCTCTCGAACCGCCTCGCCGCCCTGCCGCTCGCCCGCAGGATCAGCCGGCGCAGCTACGCCAAGATGCTCCAGAACGTCTGGCTGGCCTTCACCTTCAACGGCATCGGCATCCCGGTCGCCGCGACCGGGCTGATCAACCCGATCTGGGCCATGGTCGCCATGGCGGTCAGCGTCACCGCGATCTTCCTCAACTCGCTCTGGGGGCAGCCCGGCCTGTTCCTGGGCGCGATCATGAGCGTCGGCAGCCCGCCCGCGGCGTCCCGACCGAACCCGGCCTGAGGGAGCCTTGCGATGAGACCGCATCCTCGTCCGGGCGTCGCCGCCGCGCTCGCCGCCGCCGTGGCCCTGCTCGTGTCCCTCGACCCGGCACGGGCTGCCGAGGATGGGCCGGTCCCGTCGGTGCGGTCGTCCGGCCTGAGGGTCGCGACCATTCCGGTCGAGGGCATGGCCTGCCTCTCCTGCGCCGCGTCGATCAAGCGCGCCGTCAAGACGATCGAGGGCGTGTCCGACGCCGAGGTCGACCTCGTGCGGCGGTCCCTCCGCGTCTCCTATCCTCCCGGCCGAACCCTCCTGCTCGACCGGGTGACGACGGCCATCGATGGCCTCGGCTACAAGGCGGGCACCCCGGTGATCGCGCCGTGACGTTCGAACACCTGATCCAGCCGCTCGCCACCGGCGCGAGCGGCCCGGCCGCACTCTGGGTCACGGTCCTCGCCGGCGTCCTGGCCAGCGCGGTCTGTCCCTGCACCCTGCCGGTCGGGCTCGGCCTCGCCAGCGTCGCCGGCGCGTCCGAGGCGGGATCGCGCCGCGCCGGGCTGCACGTCGCGGCTGCCTTCTTCGCCGGCATCGTCCTGAGCCTTACCGCACTCGGCGCCGCCGCCGGCCACCTCGGCGCGCTCGCGACCGAATCGTTCGGCCGGACCTGGGCGCTGGTCATGGCGGTCGTCTCGCTTGCCGCCGCGCTCCTGGCCTTCCGGTGGCCGCGCATGCGCCTCGCCGCCCTCACTGCCTGGCGCCGGCCCGGCATCCTCGGGGCCTTCGCCTACGGGCTCGTCTTCAGCGTCGGCACCTCGGTCGCCCCGCTGCTGCTGCTGCTCACGGTCGCCGCATCGGACGGCGATACAGACCGTGGCGTCCTTCTCGCCCTGGCGTTCGGGATCGGGCGGGGCCTGCCGTTTCTCGCCGCCGGTGCGGCCGCGAGCACGGTCACGCGCCTGGCGCGCCTCGGCCTGTGGAGCCGCGCGCTCCAGGTTCTCAGCTGCGGCTCCCTCCTGCTGGTCAGTGCCTACTACGCGCGGGTCTACGCGGACCTGCTTTGAACCCCGGAGAGCTCATGAACGACAAGACACCGCCCCTCTCGCGGAAGCTTCCTTCTCCGTGCCTGGCATGAGGTGCGACGGCTGCGCCGAGAGCATCCGCAGCGCGGCGAGGGCCGTGCCGGGCGTCCGGCAGGCGAGATCGAGCGCTTGGCGCAGGCGGGTCACCGTGCGCTTCGAGCCGTCCCGGGTCGGGCCCGTGGAGATCCGGGCAGCGCTGGCGAGCAGCGGGTTCGAGACCGTCGAGGTCCGGACGTGACGCCGGTGACGCCGGACCTGCCGGGCGCCCTGCGGGAGCGCCTGCTCCGGGTGCTTGCGGCCGCCACCTTCATCATCTTCTTTCAGGCGTTCATGGTGGCGCCGGTCCTTCCCCAGCTCGGGGAGGCGTTCGGCACCTCGCCGGAGCGGGTCGGCCTGATCGTCCCGGCCTACCTGATCCCGTACGGGGTGGCGACGCTCGTCTACGGCCTCCTGGCGGATCGGCTCGGCATCTGGCGCGTCATGTCGGGATCGCTGACCGCCTTCGCCGTACTGACGGCCCTCACCGCCACGGCAGGGTCCGTGGAGCAGCTCGCGCTCTGGCGTCTGCTGACCGGGCTCGGAGCGAGCGGGGTCGTGCCGCTCGGTCTCGTCCTCGTCGGCAGGCTTTTCCCGTACGAGCGACGCGGGCGCCCGCTCGGGTGGCTCTTCGGCGCCATGGCGGGCGGCATGGCCTTCGGGTCGACCTTCGGGGCCCTGCTCGAACCGTTCATCGGATGGCGCGGCCTCTTCCTGGCGGTCGGCGCTGCCGGGGCGGCGATCCTGCTCGTTCTCATGCCCTCCCGCGGGATCATCCCGGGCGCAATGGCGGCCGGGGCGGACCTGGGCACTCTGTTCCGCGGTTACCGGGACCTGCTGGTCTCTCCCCGCGGACGCCGTACCTACGCCTACGTCCTCCTGAATTCCATGTTTCACTCCGGCGTGTTCACCTGGCTGGGCCTGTACTTCGAGCGGCGCTACGGCCTCGGACCCGTCGGCGTCGGCCTCGCCCTCCTGGGCTATGGCATCCCCGGATTCCTGCTCGGTCCGGTCATCGGTCGGGTTGCGGACAGGCACGGTCGCGGGCGCCTCCTGCCGCTCGGGCTCCTCCTGGGTGCCCTAGCGGCGGCGGCCCTGATCCTCGACGCCCCCCTGCTCCTGGCGGCGGTGGCGGTCACGGTGCTGTCCCTCGGCTACGACATGACCCAACCGTTGTTCGCCGGCATCGTCACTGCACTCGGCGGCCAACGCCCAGGCCAGGCCATGGGCCTGAACGTCTGCCTCCTGTTCACCGGGTTTGGACTGGGAAGCCTGCTGTTCGGGTCGATGCTCCGCCTCGACTTCGGGCCCGTCCTCGCTGTGTTCGCGGCTGCGGAACTGGCGCTGGCCTTGGCGGCGGTCCGTCTCTTCCGGTCCGAGGTTCCGCCGGCCGGAGGAGGAAACCGATGAGTTCGCGACCGCTCGAAGGTCAGGCGGAGGCCATCGATGCCCTGATCCTCGCCGCCTTTCGGCAGGCCTGCCGCCAGGGGGAGCTCGGCGCGGCCGAGCACCTCCTGTGCGCGCTGGAAGCGCTCGCCGGCGGCGCCGAGGCCTGACATGAGCCTCGGCCTCACAGGATGAGGCCTGCTTGGCCCTCGCGGATCACGCCCGGGACACGGCGCGTATTCTCCCCTTGGAGCGTGGACGGCCGAGGCGGACATACTGACACGTGCCGGGATGTCCGCGTCCGTTGGGGACCGCGGCGGCGTGGCGCGCCGTCCCGACCTTTCGCGAGGGCAGCCCGACGAGCACGACGTGCGTGATCGCGAGGACAACGAGCAGGGCCGCCGTGGCGTCTGTCCCGGCCTTTACGGCCTGTTATGGCTTGAGCCAGTCGAGCGCGGCGGCCAGGCAGAGGACACCGGCGAAGCTGGTGGCGGTCTTCTCGTATCGCGTGGCAACAGCACGCCACTGCTTCAATCGTGCCCAGAGGCGCTCGACCCGGTTGCGGTTGGTGTCGATCCACTCTGGACAGGCGACGGGCGCCTCATGCCGCTGCGGCGGGATCGCAGGCCGGGCGCCCATGCCCCAGATGTGCTCACGGAAGCGATGGCTGGTGTAGCCCCGGTCGCCCACCACCTGAACCGCCCCGGGTTTCCCGGAGGCTGTTTGGTTTGGGTCAGGCGGCCAGGGCCGGCTCCTGCACGCGCGCATAGTAGCGCGCCTCGGCCTCGGCGGGAGGCATATGGCCGATCGGTTCGAGCAGCCGGCGCGTGTTGAACCAATCGACCCATTCGAGGGTGGCGAACTCCACCGCCTCGACGCTGCGCCAGGGACCGCGTCGATGAATGACCTCGGTCTTGAACAGACCGATCACCGTCTCGGCGAGGGCATTATCGTAGCTATCGCCGATGCTGCCGACCGAGGGCTCGATGCCCGCCTGCCTCAGGCGTTCAGTGTAGCGAATGCTCACGTATTGCGATCCCCTGTCTGAATGACACACGAGCCCACTGCCCGCGAAGGGCCGGCGCTGATGAAGGGCCTGCTCCAGGGCATCGAGCACGAGGTCGGCCCGGGCCGAGCGCGACACGCGCCAGCCCACGATCCGGCGGGCGAAGACGTCGATCACGAAGGCCGCGTAGACGAAGCCGCCCCAGGTCGCCACGTAGGTAAAATCCGCGACCCACAGCCTGTTCGGGCACTCGGCCTTGAACTGCCGGTTGACCTGGTCGAGGGGGCAGGAGGCGGCTGGGTTGGGAACGGTGGTGCGGACCCTGTGTCCGCGGACAACGCCGTGCAGGCCCATCGCCCGCATCAGCCGCGCCACCGTGCAGCGCGCTACCGTGATCCCCTCGCGCGCGAGCTGCCGCCAGACCTTACGCACGCCGTAGACGCCGAAGTTGGCCGCGTGCACGCGCCGGATCTCGGCCACCAGCGCCGCGTCCCGCCGGGCTCGGGCCGGCAGCCTTGCAGGATCGGCCCGCCGAGCGACATGGGCGTGGTACGTCGACGGGGCGATCGGCAGCAGCCTGCAGATCGGCTCGACCCCGTAGAGCGCACGATGATCGTCGATGAAGGCGATCATGACCGGAACCGGCGGTCGAGCTCCGCCTGGGCAAAATACGCCGATGCCTTGCGCAGGATCTCGTTGGCCTGCCGCAGTTCCCGGTTCTCCCGCTCCAGCGCCTTGATCCGCTCGCGCTCGTCCGTGGTCGCCCCCGGCCGCACGCCCTGATCACGTTCGGACTGGCGCACCCAGTTCCTCAGGGTCTCGCCCGAGCAACCGATCTTGGCGGCGATCGAGCGGATCGCCGCCCACTGCGAGCCGTGCTCGCCCTGATGCTCCCGGACCATCCGGACCGCCCGCTCGCGGACCTCAGGGGAGAAGGGTGGGGTGTGCTTCGTCATGGCTCCATCCTCTCAAGAGTTGGAGCCTCCTGTCTGTCGCGATTGACCTACGCTGCGCTCGCGGACGGCATCCCGCGAGCCTCCCGGGCGCCAGAGCCCAGTTCCCGGATTGGGAGCCGTTCGCGTCATCGATCATCAGCCTGAACAGTTGATTGGGACGGCCCCGTCCGATCCCGAAGGACAGGAGTAGGGATCGTGATGAAAGAACTCTTCATCGGTGTCGATGTCGCCAAGGATTGGCTCGATGTTCATCACCCGCTTCGCGGGGCACGTCGGATCGGCAACACACTGACTACAGCTCGAGAGTTCGCTGCATCGTGCGCGAAACAAGGAGCCTGGATCATCTTCGAGGCCAGTGGTGGCTACGATCGGGTGCTGCGCGAGGCGCTCGAAGCGTGTGGGGTGCGCTTCAGCCGCGTGAACCCGCGGCAGGCGCGCGACTTCGCCCGTGCCATGGGGGTGATCGGCAAGACCGACCGGGTCGACGCACGTATGCTGGCCGAACTCGGCGCACGTCTGCGGCCCGCCCCCACGCAGCCCGTGGCGGCGGCGCGTCGCGCCCTCCAGGCCCAGGCGACGCGCCGCCGCCAACTCGTCGAGATGCGCAAGCAGGAAGCTACGCGGCTCCATCAAACCGCTGATCGACACGCTCGTGCCGATATCACAAGCCTGATTGCCGTTCTCGACCGCCGCATCGCGAAGGTCGAGGCACAGATGGCCGCGCTGGTCCAAGCTGATCCCGAAGCGCGAGCCATTGCCCGACGTCTGCAGACTGCACCGGGCGTCGGCCCGATCGTCGCCGCGACCTTGCTTGCCGAAATGCCTGAGCTCGGGCAGCTCGATCGGCGTCGCATCGCAGCCTTGGCCGGACTGGCACCGATCGCGCGCGAGAGCGGAAAGCGAATCGGCCCGCGTAGCGTCAGCGGTGGTCGGCCGATCGTACGAACGGTCCTCTACCTCGCAGCCCTCCAGGCGTCACGCCGCTGCACAGTCTTCCGCGACTTCCGCGAGCGCCTGCAGCGCGCTGGAAAGCCGACAAAGGCCGCGCTAACTGCCACCGCCCGCAAGCTCCTCGTCACACTCAACGCCATGCTGGCCACCGGCACAGACTACACCGTAGCAGCTGTCGACTGATTACAGTTGCCGGGAAACCCGGGGCGGTTCAACCCACCTCGGCACGCCCGGCAGTTGATCGAGCAGCGGGATGGCCTGGGGCAGCTCATGCGCTTGACCGGGCGCGATCGGGAAGGCGATGGCGCGCCCCGCCCCGTCAGCGATCACCCAAGCCTTGGTCCCAGATCCGCCACGAGAGCGGCCAAGCGCCTCACGATGATCTCGCTCAGCTTGAGATCCCCCCTTCGCGCAGCCCCGGCCGCCTTCTGGTGAGCGCGCACGCTGGTGCCATCGAGAAACACCATGCCGAGCTGCACGCCGCGCTCCTGAACAAGGCTGAGGAGCCGCTCCCAGACGCCGGCCCGCGCCCACCGGATGAAGATCTGGGCGGCACGCCACCAGGGTCCGAGTTCGGCTGGCACGGCGCGCCACTTGGCTCCGTTCTGATGGCGCCAGAGAATGGCCGAGACGGTGCGGCGCAGATCCTGAGGCGGCGTCTTGCCCTTCGGCCGGCGGGCTTCGACCAGCGGCTCCAACTCGGCCCATTGCGCGTCCGACAGCATCGCTCCTCCTCGCTCAAGAGAGGCGAAACGCCCACCGCATCAGGTGGTTCAAGCGATCACAGGCCGTAGGCGAGAACAGGCAAGGGCCGCTGCCGGCGGCAGGAACGCCTGCGGGATGGCTTCCACGGCCTCGTCCCGAACCACTTCCCAGGAACGGGTACGAAACCTGTCCCGCCGCCGGCGCGGGCAGCAGGCGACGCCGTCCGGCATCGTGCGCTGAAGATGGGGCGCCACAGAGCAGGCTGTGCTAAAACTCGCAGCGCAGGGGCTCAGCGCGCAGCGCGGGCGCGCTGCCGGGAGCGGCGCGGCCGCCCGTCAGCCCGCTCGCCTGAGCTTCTCCGCTCCGAAGGCGTTCACGGCGTGGATGAGATTGAAGGCCAGGGCCGATAGCGCCGCTTCCGCCTTCACTCTCCTGAACCCTCGAGCGAGAAACCTGCCTCCAGCCGACATTCGTTCGATCGTTCCGAACGGATGCTCGACAGTGCAGCGTCTGGTGCGCATGAGACTCGGATCGGCGTAGATGCGCGCCTCCATGCGATCGAGCGCACCTTGATCCCAAAGACGGTGGATGGTCCGCTGAGCGCCAGGCGTGCAGCGAGGCTTCAACACGCAGTCCTTGCAAGCAGATGTGCGGCAGCGGATCGCGCGATTGCGCGTGTGCTTGCCGGATGGGCGCATCGTCTGCCCGCCGGGCCAGCGGATCGTGTCGCTCGCCTCGTCGTACACGAACTTCGTCGGCCGGAAATGCTCGCTGTTCATCGCCCCGCGCTTGATGGGAGCGGAGACCGTGATCGCCTCACCTTCGCAGCGGGCGACCTCTTCGGCGTTCGAGTAGCCGCCGTCTGTCAGAACATGGAGTTCCTCGGCTTCGAGGACGTGCTTCGCAGCCACGGAAATGGGGTGCAGTAGGTGGCTGTCGTTCGCGTCGTTGAACACGTCCTGGTGGATGATGAGCCCGCCTCTTACATCGACGACGCTCTGGAGATTGTAGGACGGTAGCTTCGGCGCATGGGCGTAGCCCATCGGCTTGGCTTCCGTCTCGCCGAACACAAGCACCTTCTCGTCACGACCGGCGAGCTCCTGCTGCCGTCGCGCGAGGCGGTCTTTGCGTCGCTCCAAGGAGGCGATCGCGCCGGTGAACGCCTCGCGGTGCAGGGGCTGATCATCGAAGCCTTGCGCCACTTGCTCATCGATGGCGTCGAGCCGGTCGAGATAGTATTTGATCTCGCGCTCGGTCTGGGCGTGGTCGCGCGCGAGCCGCTCGGCGCCGGCGATGTTCTTCGGGCTTGCGACCGCTCGCATCTTGGTACCGTCGAGCGCGACCGTCTTCCCGCCGATCAAGCCCTGCTCGCGGCAGAACTGCACGAAGGCGGCGCTCGCCCCAACGATCGCTTCGGGGTTGTCGTGCCGGAAGGCGGCTATGGTGCGGTAGCCGGGCGTGAGGCGGCGCATGAGCCAGAGCGCTTCAAGATCGCGGCGGCACGCGCGCTCGAGATGGCGAGATGAGCGGACCTGATTAAGGTAGCCCCAAATATAGAGTCGCAGCATATCCCCGGGATGATAACCGGGCCGACCAGTCGCGGCCGCAACGGCACGCTCGAAGCCGAGCTCGCGAAGGTCGAGCATGTCTACGAAGGCGTCGACGATCCTGACCAGCGCGTCGGGTGACACGTAATCGTCGATGCAAGGCGGTAGCAGGCTCGGCTGTCCTGGCTCAATCCCGGCCACGAAGCTCATAGCTACCTCCCAGGCCGCGGCACCGCGTCGCCCCAAACCGGCTTCCACTCGCGTGTGATATGGAATAGGGGAGTACCCTATGGCGCATGTGAAGTCCAACAAAGATCAACTCCTCGCGCGTGTACGCCGCATCGCCGGCCAGATCGCCGCCATTGAAAAGGCGATCGAGGGCGAAGCCGGCTGCTCGGCGGTTCTGCACCAGGTCGCGGGCGTTCGCGGCGCGGTGAACGGGCTCATGGACGAGCTGATCGAAGATCACGTCCGGGAGCACGTTGCCCGGCCCGACCTGACCGACGAGGCGCGTTCCGCAGGAGCCGAGGAGCTGATCGCGGCAGTGCGACGCTACGCAAAGTAAGGATTGGTCTTTTGAGCACCATTTCCGAGATCGAGGCCTTAGGCCACGACCACGTCTTCCTGGGCGACAGGCACGATGAGAATGCTCGCCGCACCCTCTGGGTCGTTGCGCTCACCGCAGTCATGATGGTCGGCGAGATCATTGCCGGCAGCATCTTCAACTCGATGGCTCTGCTCGCAGACGGCTTCCACATGGCGACGCACGCCGGTGCACTGGCGGTCGCGGCGGCCGCCTACGCGTTCGCGCGCCGCCACGCGCACAATCGCCGCTTCAGCTTCGGCACCGGCAAGGTCGGGGATCTGGCCGGCTTCGCTTCGGCGCTTGTGCTGGCGCTCATCGCGCTCGGCATCGGCGTAGAGTCGGTCGGACGCTTGTTCGATCCACGCCCTGTCGCTTTTGGAGAGGCGACGCTCGTTGCGGTGATCGGGCTTGCCGTGAACATCGCCAGCGCTTTCTTGCTGTCGGGTGGGCACGATCACCACCGGGGCCATCATCACCAACAAGATGATCACGGTCATGACCACGAGCACCATGCCCGCCACGACGACAACAACCTGCGCTCCGCCTTCGTCCACGTGCTGGCGGACGCGCTGACCTCGGTGCTGGCGATCGCCGCACTTCTTGCCGGCCGCCATTTGGGATGGGTCTGGCTCGACCCCGTGATGGGGATCGTCGGCGCGATCGTGATCGCGGTTTGGTCGTGGAACTTGCTCCGCGACGCCGCGGCTGTGCTTCTCGACACCGCGGACCCGCACCTCGAGGCCGAGGTTCGCGAGGAGGTCGAGCGCGAGGGCGACGCCTGGATCACCGACCTACACATCTGGCGGATCGGCCCTGGCGCTCATGCGGCGATCGTCAGCATTACGGGGAGCGTTGACGGAGAAACGGTCCGTCGCCGGCTTCGCCCGGTCCACGTGCTCGCTCACGTGACGGTCGAGACGCGCTGAGGCCTGTCCAAGCCGTGAACCATCGTGCATCCCTCGACACGATCCTAAGCCTGGCAAACGAGGGGACAGCGACGGAGGGGCTTCGGCCCCGACGCGCCGCCGCTGGCCCGAACCGTGCGGGCGAGTCGGAGGTTGCCGCCTCGTGCCAAGCCGCCGAGGCTACGCCACGCCCGATGAACCGAGGGCGCGTGGTTGGACGACAATGGGCTCGCATGGGCGGTCGCGCTGGGCAAGCCTCAGGGCCCCGCCGTCTCTTGGGCCATCTACGAGGAACTCTCGGCTTGGCTCGGTATCGACCCGGCCGGACGCAATGCGGGTGAGGCGCTCCGCCGCCCGTTCGAGGTCACCGAGCCTGGGGCCTGGCCGGCTGCGCTGGCAGTCGTGCGGGTGGAAGGGATCACCCGTGCCCTCGTCGGGGAAGCCACCGCTTGGCGCGTCGACGCGGTATCCGCGCTGGGCGAGAGGATCACGAGCGCCTGGAACGGCGAGTTGCCGGGGCTCGTCGCGCACTTCTCGCTGGGGACCGGGCCGGTGCTCGTCCTGGCGGAGCGCGCCGGTGTCGACCTGCTCCTGGGCGCGGTGAAGGAAGCGGTCAGAGACTTCCAGGCGCTCACCCCGACCTCGCGTTCGCCAGGCTGAAGGCAGGTCCTCCCGAGGCCGGGCACGCTCCGAGCCCCTGGGCGGCGGGCCTGGAGAACCGGGTCGGAGGCACGCTGCTCCCTCACGCCTGGGCGCGCCTAGGCCGTCGGGACCGGCGCGCCCAGGGCGGGCTCCGCGTAAAGGCCGTCCGTGCGACGGATGCGCTCAAGCCTTCGCGACCGCCTCTTGGCCAGCGCGGCCGAGTCCGGTGCGCAGGGCGATCTCGGCGCGCCGCGCGGAGTAACTTGGCGCCACCATCGGATAATCTGGCGGGAGGCCCCACTTTCGACGGTACTGCTCAGGCGTCAGCCCGCGCGTGCCCAGATGCCGCCTGAGTGATTTGTAGGGCCTGCCGTCCTCCAAGCTGACGATGTATTCGGGCGTCACCGTCTTCTTGATCGCGACGGGCGGCGTCAGCGCCGTCGCGGACGCCGCCGGCTGGTTGGCCGCCGGGCCGGCCACGATGGCCTGAAAGGTTCCTTCCACGAGTTTGATCAGGTCGGCGACGTCCGCCGCGCGTATGGCGTTGCCCCGCACGTAGGCGGAGACGACCTCCGCCGTCAGTGTCAGGACACGGTCGTTCGAACGTTCGGTTGCCATGATGGAATCTTCCTATGTCGAAGCTGCGCCGCAGGCGTGCGTGGCCCGGGGCGAGCGAGTGGATGAGGTTCCGTCGCCCCGAAGCCAGCGTTGGCGGAGCCAGGACGACATCCATGATTGCTATGCCTATGGGCGAGGGGCCGCCGAATTGGATGCATGGCGGCATCGGCGCGGCGGATGCCGCAGCGACATTGTGAATGCGCTTGGAAATATTTCCCCTCGCAGGTCTACACTCCACGCCCTCGTCGACACGAAGCCGCTTCAAGCGCGCAAGCGCGTGCTACGCGAAGGATTTCGGAGGTTTCCGCAACGCTTCGAGGAATGCGTCTGGGTGGCCGTCGTCCGCTGACCAAGCGACCGGCCGCGAGTAGCGCCAGGACTGGGAGACCGGCTCGGTCTCGGGTACCAACAGGGGCGCGTGACAGAGGCAGCCCGTGCAGCAGCCAGTGCGGTGGGCGGCGTCCGATGCTCGCTTGCCCGCGCAGTGGGGGACCCGCGCCACGGCGCCGCGAGTGACTGTGCTAGCGAGCCGCTCCCAAGTCGTCTGCCTGGCGCCGTGTGCATGCCCGCGTTGGACATGTGCCGCAGCAGGCAACGCCAGGGCTGTGACCATAAAGGCCGCAACCACGAGCCTGCAGATATGCCGAGCAAACCACTTCACGAACCCAAGCTACCACATCTCGACTGGCCGTACACGGGTCACGCTAGGGCTTCGGGTGGCGGACACGCGGTTTGCCGGCCTCTCGGCGGGAGGCATCCGCCAGCGGCGTTGCGAGTCGAAGCGTGCGGGCAGGCGCAGGAGGCGTTCATCTCAAGAGCTTCGACTCGAGTCCGAGGGGGAAGGCGTCTTAAGCGAGAGCCCTGAGCCGGCCGAGCTGCAGGCGCTCCATAGCCGGGCGATCGATCCGTGGCTCGACGTCCATGCCGGAGTCCGCCACGACTTCCGGCCCGATCCCGAGCGCACGCACCTCGTCGTCGGCGTCCAGGGGCTCGCGCGATACTGGTTCGAGGTCGACGGCGCGCTGTTCCTGTCGGACAAGGGCGTCGTAACGGCGAGGCAGGAAGCCGAATGCGATCGGCGCATCACCAACCAGCTGATCCTCCAGCCGGCGGTCGGGTTCAACCTCGCCGTCCGGAACATGCCCGAGCTCGGGATCGGCTCGGGCCTCTCGACGCTCCGGGCGGGATTGCGCCTGCGCTACCAGATCGTGCCCGAGTTCGCGCCCTGTCTCGGCGTCGAATATGAGGCTATCCGGATCGTGGCGTGGAATTGCGTGTCAGCTCCACGCCCCGCACCGGACTGCTCGCCTCGTTCCGGGCTCCGAGATCGGCCGGGCGACGAGCCCCGGCCGACGACGCAGACCCAGACGATCCACCGCGTACCCTGCTGAACGCGCGGCCTGCAGAGGACCGTGACCCGGAGCAAGCTCCGAATGCGGGCGGCGGACGCCAAGGCCTGTTTCCGCCGCGCGCCGGATCGAAGCCGGCAGCATGGGTGGCATGTCCGGCGTCCGCCGGCGCGCTGTCAGGATGACGGAGGCGACCGGCCGGAAGGCCTCCACGATCGCGGCCTTCCTGAAGGCAGCCGAGGCCAGACACATCGTCATCGGGCCCGAAGCGCTGGTCGTCGTCGACGAGAGCTCGATGCTCGACCTGCCGACCTTCTACCGGATCCTGCGGGCGATGCCGGAGAGCGGACGACTCCTGCTCGTGGGCGACGCGGCGCAGCTGCCGCCGATCGGGTTCGGCCTCACCCTGCACGCTCCCGTCGAGGTCTCCGCCGTTCCGAAGGACGCGCTGAAGACGATCAGGCGGCAGACGGAGGCGTCCGGCATTCCCGTCGTCGCGCAGGCCATCCGCGCCGGCCGCTGCCCGGACCTCCCGAGGTTCGACCCGTCGGCCGGCGGCGTCTCGCTGGTCGAATGCAGCCAGAAGGTGACGGCTGCACGCGTCATCGACGTCGTGGCCGAACGCGGCGGCGTCCGGTGCACCAGGATCCTCTCGCCACTGAAGGGCGGCCCGAGCGGCACCGTGGCCATGAACGCGCACTTCCATCGGATGGTGCTGTCGGGCCGACCGCCGTGGGAGCGGGCGATGCGGTCAGTCAGCGTTTCACGAAGCCCACATCCGCTGCGACTGCCCTGAGCCGCTCAGGCTCAAGCTCCTTGCGCTCGGAGTAGCGGTCGACGAGGTAGTCCGCTCTCCCGCGGGTCAGCTGGGTGAACTTCATCAGCTCCTCGCACACATCCACCACACGGTCGTAGAGCAGTCCCGGCTTCATGCGGCCAGCGTCGTCGAATTCCTTGTAGGCCATCGGCACCGAGGACTGGTTCGGGATGGTGATCATCCGCATCCAGCGGCCGAGCACGCGCAGGCTGTTCACGGCGTTGAAGCTCTGCGAGCCGCCCGAGACCTGCATCACCGCGAGCGTCCGCCCCTGCGTCGGCCGCACGGATCCCTCGCTCAGGGGCAGCCAGTCGATCTGGCTCTTCATCACGCCCGTCAGGTTGCCGTGCCGCTCCGGCGAGACCCATACCTGGCCCTCGGACCAAAGCGAGAGCTGGCGGAGCTCCTGCACCTTCGGATGGTCGGCGGTCGCGTCGTCGGGCAGCGGCAGGCCGTGCGCGTGGTAGAGGCGCACCTCCCCGCCCATCGCCTCGAGGAGCCGCGCCGCCTCGTAGGCGAGGAATCGGCTGAACGATCGCTCACGCAGCGAGCCGTAGAGGATGAGAAAGCGGGGCGCATGGTCGAGCGGCGTCGACGCCTGCACCCGCTCCGCCTTCGGCACCTCGAAGTGCGCCTCGCTCAGGTTCGGCATCCCGTCCAAGAACGGCTGCTGGGGCTTGTCCAAGGCGCTTCATTCCTCTACATTTCAACAGTAGTTGATATGTAGGCCATTGGATGGACGAACGACAAGCCCTCGCCGCCTTCGCGGCCCTCGGTCAGGAGCATCGCCTCCGGGTCGTGCGCGCCCTGGTCACCGCCGGGCCGGACGGCCTCGCCGCGGGCGTGCTCGCCGAAACAGTCGGCGTGGCTGGCAACAACCTGTCCTTCCACCTGAAGGAGCTCTCCCATGCCGGGCTGATCACCTCCCGGCGCGAGGGCAAGTCGGTCATCTACAACGCCGCCTACGCCGGCCTGTCCGACCTCGTCCAGTTCCTCATGCGCGACTGCTGCCAGGGCCACCCCGAGGTGTGCAATCCGGCCGCCGCTGCGCTCGCCGCTTGCGATTGCACCACCGTGGACGCCCTCCATGCCTGATCCCGCCTACAACGTCCTGTTCCTCTGCACCGGCAACTCGGCCCGCTCAATCTTGGCCGAGGCAATGCTCGACAAGGAGGGCGGCGGTCGCTTCCGCGCCTTCTCGGCCGGCAGCCAGCCGAAGGGCGAGCCGCACCCGCTGGCGCTGCAGGTCCTGCGCGAGAGCGACTACCCGACCGAGGGCCTGCGCTCGAAGTCCTGGGACGAGTTCGCCGGGGCCGACGCGCCGGTGATGGATTTCGTCTTCACCGTCTGTGACAACGCCGCCGGCGAGGCCTGCCCGTACTGGCCCGGCCAGCCGGTGACCGCCCACTGGGGCATCGAGGACCCCGCCGCGGCGGAGGGCTCCGAGATGGAGCGCAAGCGCGCCTTCGTCACCGCCCAGCGCTACCTCAAGAACCGCATCGCGGCCTTCGTCGCCCTGCCGCTCGGCAGCCTCGACCAGGTCGCCCTCTCGTCCAAGGTCCGCGAAATCGGCCAGTTGGCCGGCGCGACCTCGGCCCGCCCGGAGGTCGCGTGATGGACGTCGTCATCTACCACAACCCGGCCTGCGGCACGTCCCGGAACACGCTCGCGATGATCCGCAACGCCGGCGTCGAGCCCCACGTGGTCGAGTACCTGAAGACGCCGCCGAGCCGAACTCTCATCCGGCAGATCCTGGCCCGCGCCGGCCTCTCGGTCCGTGACGCCCTGCGCGAGAAGGGCACGCCCTACGCCGAACTTGGGCTCGGCGACCCGGCGCTTACCGAGGAGCAGCTCCTCGACGCCGTCGAGGCGCACCCGATCCTGCTGAACCGGCCGTTCGTGGTCAGCCCGAAGGGCGTGCGCCTGTGCCGCCCATCCGAGGTGGTGCTCGACGTCCTGCCCGAGCAGCAGGGTGAGTTCGTGAAGGAGGACGGCGAGCGCGTCGTCGACGAGAGCGGCCGCCGCGTCGCCACCGCTTGAGGCACCATGAGCACCTTCGAACGCTACCTGACCCTCTGGGTGGCCCTCTGCATCGTGGCCGGCATCGCGCTCGGCCACGTCATGCCGGGCTTCTTCCACGCCGTGGGCGAGGCCGAGGTCGCCAAGGTGAACCTGCCGGTCGCGGCCCTGATCTGGCTCATGGTCATTCCCATGCTGCTCAAGATCGATTTCGCCTCGCTGCGCCATGTGGGCCGGCACTGGCGCGGCATCGGCGTGACGCTGTTCATCAACTGGGCCGTCAAGCCGTTCTCGATGGCGCTGCTGGGCTGGCTGTTCATCGGCTACCTGTTCCGGCCCTACCTGCCGGCCGACCAGATCGACAGCTACATCGCCGGGCTCATCATCCTGGCGGCGGCCCCTTGCACCGCGATGGTGTTCGTGTGGTCGAACCTGACGCGGGGCGAGCCGCACTTCACGCTGAGCCAGGTGGCGCTCAACGACGCGATCATGGTGGTGGCCTTCGCACCCATCGTCGGCCTGCTGCTCGGGCTCTCGGCCATCACCGTGCCCTGGGGCACGCTGGTCCTCTCCGTCGTTCTCTACATCGTCATACCGGTCTTGATCGCGCAGGTGGTCCGCCGCAGCCTGCTGGCATCTGGCGGCCAAGCCGCCCTCGACCGCCTGCTCTCCAGACTGGGTCCGGCGTCGCTCTTCGCCCTGCTTGCCACGCTGGTGCTGCTGTTCGGCTTCCAGGGCGAGCAGATCCTGGCGCAGCCCGCGGTCATCGGGCTGCTGGCGGTGCCCATCCTCATCCAGGTCTACTTCAACTCGGGGCTGGCCTACCTCCTGAACCGCATGACCGGCGAGCAGCACTGCGTCGCCGGTCCCTCGGCGCTGATCGGCGCCTCGAACTTCTTCGAGCTCGCGGTGGCGGCGGCCATCAGCCTGTTCGGCTTCGACTCGGGCGCGGCGCTCGCCACCGTCGTCGGCGTGCTGATCGAAGTACCGGTCATGCTCTCGGTCGTATGGATCGTGAACCGCAGCCAAGGCTGGTACGAGCGCGGGGCGGCAGGCAAGGGAGCGGCCCTGAAGCCCGCTTCCCGTGAGGTCTGAGGCGCGCGGCCGCCTCGTCGTCGTCTCCGCCCTGGGCGTGGTGGAGATCCTCGCCTGGGGCTCGTCGTTCTACCTGCCGGCGGTGCTTGCCGGCCCCATCGCGGCGGACACGGGCTGGTCGCTGACCTGGGTGGTCGGAGGCCTCTCCATCGGCCTCCTGGTGGCAGCCTTCGCCTCGCCGCGCGTGGGACTTGCAATCCACCGGCACGGAGGCCGACCGGTGCTGGCCCTGGCGGCCCTGCTGCTGGCGGCGGGTCACGTCGTGCTGGGGTTGGCGCCGAGCCTGCCGGCCTTCCTCGCCGGCTGGCTCCTGCTCGGGCTCGGGATGGGCTGCGGGCTCTACGACCCGGCCTTCGCCACCCTCGGCCGGCTCTACGGTGCCGAGGCGCGCCCGGCCATCGCCACCCTGACGCTGTGGGGCGGGTTCGCCAGCACCGTCTGCTGGCCGCTCTCGGCCTTCCTCGTCGAGCAGGTCGGCTGGCGGTCGGCTTGCTTCGCCTACGCCGGGTTGCATGTGCTGGTCACGCTGCCGCTCGTGCTCGGTCTGATCCCGAGAGCACCCAGCGTCGAGATCGCCGGGGGCGAGGCGCACCATGCGGACGGGACGCTGACGCTCCGCGAGCGCCGTGCCTTCCTGCTGATGGCCGGTGTCCTGGTGCTGGGCGGAACCGTCATGACGCTGGTCTCGGTGCACCTGATCGCGTTGCTGCAGGCCCGTGGCGTCGCGCTCGCCGCGGCCGTGTCCTACGGCGCCTTGATCGGCCCCGCCCAGGTCGGGGCCCGTGTCGTCGAGATGGCGAACAAGGGCAGGCATCACCCGCTCTGGACCCTGACCGCGGCCATGGCGCTGGTGGCCCTGGGGCTAGCCATCCTGGCCGCGGGCGTGCCGGCGGTCGGCCTCGCCCTGGTGCTCTACGGGGCGGGCAACGGCATCTACTCCATCGCCCGGGGCACGGTGCCGCTCGCCCTGTTCGGGCCGGAGCGATACCCGGTGCTCGTGGGACGCTTGGCGCGGCCGGGTCTCGCCGCCCAGGCGGTGGCACCCTCGCTCGGAGCCCTGGCCCTCACCTATGGCGGCGCCGACGCGGCGTACGGCCTCCTGGTGGCGCTCGCCCTGGCGAACCTCGGCCTGGCATGCGCTTTGTGGGGCACGCGACAGGACGGTGCCGGCGGGACCGGCGCCGTCGGCTGAACGGAGGCTGCGCGCCGGCTTCAGAACCGGTTC
This sequence comes from Methylobacterium variabile, assembly GCF_001043975.1. Taxonomy (GTDB): domain Bacteria; phylum Pseudomonadota; class Alphaproteobacteria; order Rhizobiales; family Beijerinckiaceae; genus Methylobacterium; species Methylobacterium variabile. Next base: position 19,021 of record NZ_LABY01000009.1, on the reverse strand, counting down.
AACGCGGCCCGCGCAGTCTGGGGACGTCTCGAACGAGGAGGGTCCTCCCATGAAGCTTCCGATCGCAGGTCTGATGGCCGTCGCCCTCGTGCTGCTCCCCGGCGCGGCCTCCGCGCAGTGGTACGAGCACGGCCCGCGCCATCGCCACCACCATCACTGGGACCATCGTCATCATGGCTACGGCCACCGCCACGGCTACGAGCGGCACCACCGCCACGCCTACGACCGCCCAGTCCACTTCGACCGGGGCCACCACCATCACGGCTACTGACGGCCGCGGCGGACCGTTCGAGGCCGTCCAACCCGATCTCGGCGGTCGTGTGCCCATGACCTTCCCGCGGTGGGAAAGTGCACCCTTGCATCCATCGACCTTCCGCACGACCCGGAAAACTGGCATCCTCGCTTCGTGACGTTCTGGCTCGCCCTCCGGCGGTTGCTCCGCTCCTGGCGGTTCTCAGCCTCGCCGTTACGCCGGCGACCGCTGCCGCCGCCGCGGGCATGCACGCCTCCATGACGGCGCAGGCACACGGCTCGCAGGATTCGATGCACGCCATGGACCACGCCGGCATGGACATGGCCGGGATGGACATGGAAGACATGCCCTGCTGCCCGCCCGAGAAGGCGGCGAAGCCGGACTGCGCCAAGGCGGGCTGCCCCTTGATGGTGCTTTGCCTCGCCAGCATCGCCTCCCTGCTTCCGGCTGCGGTATCCGTTCCAGCGCCGACAGCCATGCGCGCCACCCCGGCCTGGGCCCTCTGCGGCGTCCTTCGCCAGCGTGCACGGGCCCCCGCTGCCTGAGCCTTCCCCGAGCCTGAAACCGATGCCGCCGGCGTGAGCGCCGGCTCGATGCTGCGCGCCCGCGCGTGGCCAACCATCGTGTTCAGGAGACAACACCCGTGAGCAAGAACTCTTTCGCGCGCGCCGTGTCGGCCGCGCTGCTCGGCGCCGTCCTGTCGGCATCGGCGTTCGCCGTCCCCGCCCTGGCGGACATCAAAGACTACCAGTTCCAGCTCGTGCAGCAGGAGGCGAAGGTCGGTGAGGCCATCGTCGCCGTGCGCCTCGTCGGCAAACGCACCGGCAGGCCGGTGGGTGGATGGGCTTCAACATGTCGGTCGCGGTGGCGGTCGGGTTCATCGCGCTCGCCGGCGTCGCCGCGGAGACCGGCGTGACCATGCTGGTCTACCTGGACCACGTTCTCGACGAGGTCCGGGCCGGGTGCGCCCGTGCAGGCCGACCGCTCGCGCGCGAGGACCTGCGGCGGGCCATCATGGTCGGCGCGGTGGAGCGGGTGCGCCCCAAGATCATGACCGTGACGGCCATCATGGCCGGGCTCGTCCCGATCCTCTGGAGCACGGGTGCCGGTTCCGAGGTCATGCAGCGGATCGCGGTGCCCATGATCGGCGGGATGGTCTCCTCGGCGGTGCTGACTCTGGTCGTGATCCCGGCAGTCTACGCCCTGGTGAAGGGCCGCGGGCTGCCGCCCACGACCGCGGTGGCCGAGGGGACCACGAGGACGCCTCTGGCCGCCGAATGGGAAACCGACAGGAGCGAACGATGAAGGCTGACAGGATGCCATCGCGCCGGACCATGCTCGCGGGGCTGGCGGCCGGGCTGGCCATGGGGCGACAGGCGTTCGCCGCCGGCCTGCCGGAAGTGGCCGTGACCAAGGACCCGAGCTGCGGCTGCTGCCAGAGGTGGGGCGACCATCTGCGCGAGGCCGGCTTCACCGTGACCGTCACCGAGGCGCCCGTGAACCCGCTCAAGGCACGCCTCGGGGTGCCGCGGGAGCTCGCCTCCTGCCACACGGCCCAGGTTGGGGGCTACGTCGTCGAAGGGCACGTGCCGGCCGGGGCGATCAAGCGCCTGCTCGCGGAGAAGCCCAAGGGCGCCGGGCTGGCGGTCCCCGGCATGCCGGGCGAGCCGACCGGCATGGAGGTCGAGGGCATGGAGCCCGACACCTACGACGTCGTCCTCTTCGGGCCGGAAACCAGAAGCGTCTTCGCCCGGTACCGCGGTGCTGAGTTGGCCTGAGACCTGAGCGCGGCTCAGGCCGTGCCACGGCGGCTCCAACCTCGACCGCGACTTCCGGTAGCCTCGATGCGATCTCGCAGGCGCAAGGAGCGAGAGGGACCGGATGGCGCGGTCGGAACACCATTCCTGGGGCCAGAGGTTCGCCGGGCGGTGACGGCGGGTCAAGCCTGCCGTCCGGGCTGCAGCGCGTCGCGCCTTCGTCATGGCCACGGCCGCCATCCACGCCGTGGCGTGCTGCGGGTTCGTGGCCAATGGGCAGTCGAGAGCCGCGTGCTGATGGCCCCGTACGTCGCACACCGAAGCGGCGGCATGTCCCCTACGCTGGCCCGCCCAAAGGGGAGAGGGACTCGATGATGCGGCAATCGGCGACCGACCCGCAGCCGCACTGCCCGATGACCTCGCGCAGTTCCGAGGCGAGCCTGGTCAGGTCGGCCAGCTTGCGCTCCACGTCGGCGAGATGAGCGCGGGCGATGGTGTCGACCTCGGCGCAGGAGCGCTCCCGGTCGTCGGCCAATGCGAGGAGATCCCGGATCTGCTCCACCGTGAATCCGAGGGCGCGGCTCCGCCGGACGAAGCTCAGCCGGCGCAGGTGCTCGGGACCGTAGAGCCGGTAGTTCCCGCTCGACCGTGCCGGCGAAGGAAGAAGCCCGATCTTCTCGTACCATCGCACCGTCTCGACGCGCGTCCCCGTCGCCTCCGCGAGGCTGCCGATGGTCATGGAAGAGATACGTGCCATGGCCTTGACCCTATAGTGACTACAGGGTGCATGTAGGTGGCCTTCCCAGTTTGGACCAGGAGCCGGGCGGACGGAGCGCAGCATGAACCTAGCCGCCCCCACGGACGCGCCATCTTCTCCCACGAGCGGTGCCCAGGTCCTTCGCTACAAGGTCAAGGGCATGGACTGCCCGACCTGCGCCGGGAAGATCGAGACCGCCGTCTCGCGGCTGCCGGGCGTCGCGGACGTGCGCGTGAACTACGGCAGCCAAGTCCTCGACCTGGCGCTCGACGAGGCCGCGACCCCGAGGGCGGAGTTGGAGGGCCGCATCGAGCGCCTCGGATACGGCGTCGCGCCGCTGCCCACGGCCGCGGACCTGGCCAAGGCGCAGGCCGAGGGTGCCGCCCTGGCGACCGAGACCGTGGAGGATGCCGAGCCGCCGCTCTGGCGGAGCCGCAAGGCGCTGCTGGGCATCCTCATCGGCGTCCTGTTCGTCGCCGGCTTCCTCGTCGAGCGCGTCGCGCCGGGCATGGCGGGCGAGTACGCCTACTGGCCGGGCGCCCTCGTGGGGCTCGCGTACTACGGCCGCCGCGCGGTCTCGGCGGCGCTCTCCGGCACGCCCTTCTCCATTGAGATGCTGATGTCGGTGGCGACCGCGGGGGCGCTCGCCATCCACGCGGCCGAGGAGGCCGCCATCGTCGTGCTGCTCTTCACGGTCGGCGAGATGCTGGAGGTCGTGGCGGCGGGGCGGGCACGCGCGGGCATCAAGGCGCTCGCGGCCCTGGTGCCGAAGACCGCCCGCCTCGTCGAAGCCGACGGCAGCATCCGGGAGGTGCCCGCGGCGTCGCTCGCGGTCGGGCAGGTCGTCGTGGTGAGGCCGGGCGACCGCGTGCCCGCCGACGGGGTGATCACGGATGGCTCGTCGAGCCTCGACGAGTCCCCCATCACCGGCGAGTCGGTCCCGAAGCCCAAGAAGGTCGATGACACGGTCTACGCGGGCAGCGTCAACACCGACGGCGCGCTGCAGGTCCGCGTCACCAGGACGGCGGCGGACAACATGGTCGCCCGCATCCTGCACCTGGTCGAGGAGGCGCAGGCATCGAAGTCGCCCACGGCGCGCTTCATCGACCGGTTCAGCGCGGTCTATACGCCGATCGCCTTCGCGTTCTCGGCCGCGGTCGCGGTCCTGCCGCCACTCCTGCTCGGTGCCGACTGGGGCACCTGGATCTACCGGGGGCTCGCGCTCCTCCTCATCGCCTGCCCCTGCGCCCTCGTGCTCTCGACGCCGGCCGCGATCGCATCGGGACTGGCCGCCGGAGCCCGGTGCGGGCTACTCGTGAAGGGCGGCGCGGCGCTTGAGATCATCGGGCGGGTGCGCACGGTGGCGTTCGACAAGACGGGGACCCTGACGGCCGGACGGCCGCGGGTCACCGACATCCTGGCCCTGGCGCCGGACGCGTCCGAACGGTCGGTCCTTGGGTTGGCCGCCGCGGTCGAGAACGGGTCCAGCCACCCGATCGCCCGCGCCATCCTGGACCGGGCGAACGAGGACGGGGTGCCGCTGCGGCCGACGCGCGACGCCCGCGCCATCCCCGGCAAGGCGGTGCAGGCCACTGTCATGGGCCAGACGGTGCTCGTCGCCTCGCCGCGGCACGCGGCGGAGAGCGTCCGGCTCGGCCCGCAGGCGGACCGCGCGGTCGCGGACTTGGAGGCCGGCGGCAAGACGGTGGTCATCGTCGTCCGCGGCGCCGAGGCGCTGGGCGCCATCGCGGTCCGGGACGAACCCCGCGCCGACGCGGCGGCCGGCATCGCGGCCCTGCGGAAGCTGGGCGTGCGCAGCGTGATGCTGACCGGCGACAATCGCCGCACGGGCGAGGCGGTCGCGTCCGAACTCGGCCTCGACGTGAAGGCCGAGCTCCTGCCGCAAGACAAGCTCGCCGAGATCGCGGCCCTGAAGGAGATGGGTCCGGTCGCCATGGTCGGGGACGGCATCAACGACGCGCCTGCCCTGGCCTCCGCCAGCGTCGGCATCGCGATGGGCGGCGGCACGGACGCGGCCCTGGAGACGGCGGACGCCGCGGTGCTGAACGACCGCGTGGGAGACGTGGCCGCCCTCGTCGCCCTGTCCCGGGCGACGTTGGGGAACATCCGCCAGAACGTCGCCATCGCGCTCGGCCTCAAGGCGGTGTTCCTGGTGACGACCATCGCCGGCATCACCGGCCTGTGGCCCGCCATCCTGGCCGACACCGGCGCGACCGTCCTGGTGACGGCCAACGCGCTCCGTCTCCTGAGGGCCTGATGATCTCCCGGTCAGGGTGGGCCCGGGTCGGGACCGTGGCCGGGGTGGCGGGGGCCGCCGCGGCCATCGACCTCGGCGCGAAGGCGGTGGCCGAGGCGTGGCTGGTCGAGGGTGCCGTCCGGGGCCGGGTGCCCTTCGTCGACCTGAGCCTGTCGTTCAACCACGGCATCAGCTTCAGCCTGTTCCCGGCGCACGATCCCTCTTCCCTCGCGGTTCTCCTCGGCATCCAAGGCACGCTCACCTGCCTTGTCGTCGGTTGGGCCTTGGCCGCGAAAGGCGGGCTCGAACGACTCGGCCTCGCCGCCCTAGCGGGCGGGGCCGCGGGCAATTTCCTCGACCGGCTCATGGACGGGGCGGTCACCGACTACCTCGACCTGCACACGGGCGGCATCCGCTGGTTCACCTTCAACCTGGCGGACGTCTGGATTTCCGCGGGCGTCGTCCTGCTGCTCCTCGAAGGACTTCCGCTGCGGCGGAGCCACCCCGGTGCCGGGGAGCCGGTCCCATGAGAGTCCAGATTCCGCCGAACCTCAGCCACGACAACATGGCATCAACCCTTCGGGTCCAGGCTCGAACGCCGACACCAGCGAGGCCGACATGCTGAAGAAGACGACGCTCGGCCTGGCCCTCCTCCTGGCGCTGTCCGCCTGCCAGGACGGACAGTACGCGGCCTCGACTCGGCACCTGGCGCCCATTCCGCCCGCGACCCTGGCCCTGATGTCGGCCAAGGGGGTGTCGCCCGCCGACCCGATCCTCATGCGCGCCTACAAGAAGGAGTCCGAGATCGAGCTCTGGAAGCGCGGCGCGGACGGCAGGTACGCGCTCCTGAAGACGTATCCGATGTGCCGCTGGTCGGGCCAGCTCGGGCCCAAGACCCGGGAAGGGGACCGGCAGGCCCCGGAGGGCTTCTACTCAGTCACGCCTGCGTCCATGAACCCGAATTCGAGCCTCTACCTCTCGTTCAACCTCGGGTACCCGAACGATTACGACCGCTCCCTGGGACGCACGGGCGCGCACCTGATGGTGCACGGCTCCTGCTCGTCGCGGGGCTGCTTCGCGATGACGGACGAGGCGATCTCGGAGCTCTACGCCGTGGTGCGCGAGGCGTTCGCGGGCGGGCAGCGCGCCGTCCAGTTCCAGTCCTACCCGTTCCGCATGACCCCGGAGAACCTGGCCCGGCATCGGCAGGATCCGAACATCGCGTTCTGGAGGAACATCAAGGAAGGGTCCGACCGGTTCGAGATCACGAAAGCCGAACCGGTCGTCGGCGTGGCGGGCGGCCGCTACGTGTTCGACGCGGACGCCGACGGCGCCACGGCCGGCGCGGTCGCCCGGAAGCAGGCGGAAGACGAGCGGCAGGTCGCCGCCCTCGTGGCGGCCGGCACGCCGGCCATCCGGCTGGTGTACGAGGATGGTGGACAGCACCGGTCGTTCCGCGAGACCTTGATGGCGGCCGGAGGCGGGCTAGGCGAGGTGAGCCGTCCCGAGGCCCTGGCCGCAGGCCCGCGCGAGATCGCGATGCCGGCCGCCGGTCCGGTCGCCGCCACCGACAGGCGGGAGCCCACTCGCGTCGGGGCTGCGCTGAAGGCGGGGGCGTCGCCACGGCCCGCAGTAGCCGAGACGGAGCGGCGCCTTCCCAAGACATTCGCCACGGCTGGCGAGGGACGGGAATGAGCGGCCTACATCCTTCCAGTCAGGTCTGACGCCGATGGCCATAGATGCCGCCAGCGTCGGCCTCCTGGCGGCTTTCGCCGCCGGAGCCGCGTCCTTCCTCTCACCCTGCGTGCTGCCCCTGGTCCCGGGCTACGTGTCCTACGTGGCCGGCCAGTCCGCCGCCGGCGAGCGCGGCAGCCTGCGCACGCTCGGCCTGAGCCTCTGCTTCGTGCTCGGGTTCACGACCGTCTTCGTCGCGTTCGGCGCGGGAGCGAGCGCCGTCGGCTTCGCCCTGCTCGCCCACCGCGAGGCGCTGAACCTCGCCTCCGGCTTGCTGGTGATCCTGTTCGGCCTGTTCACGGCCGGTCTGCTGCGGCCCGCCTGGCTGCAAGGCGAGCTGCGCTGGCACGGCGACCCGCCGGGTCGGGGCCCCGTCGCCGCCTACCTCCTCGGGATGACCTTCGCCTTCGGATGGACCCCGTGCATCGGTCCCGTCCTCGGTGCCATCCTGGCGGTCACGGCCTCGTCGGCCTCGGGCAAGGGCGTCGTCCTGCTCACCGTCTACTCGCTCGGCCTCGGCGTGCCGTTCGTGGCCGCGGCCCTGTTCCTGTCCGGCTTCGTCGCGCGCCTTCGCACCCTGCGCTGGGTCGGACGGGCGCTTCAGGTGGCCGGCGGGGGCGTCATGGTCGCGATGGGCCTGCTGATGGTGACCGGCCGTATGACCGACATGGCCTCGCTCATCATGGAGACCTTCCCGGCGCTCGGCCGGATCGGCTGAAAGCCGGCGGCATCAGGGGGGTATGAAGCGGCCCCGGACGCCTGAGCCAGCGCGATTACTCGGCGACCTGCCGGAACGGCGCGGGGCCACCCTCCGCAGCCCTGTCCGGGCCGGCCGGCGCCGCGGCGCGCGCTCCCCCGAAGCGTCCAGCAGAAGATGTCTGGATGGTGGAGGAGCCCTGCCGAACGGGCGCATACCCCACTCTCCATAAATTGGTTTTCGCAGGGGACCGTCGCCTGAAGGCGACGGACAATGCGGAGGTCTGGTGATGCTCGCTTGACCCGTGGAACGTACCGGGCACACCAAGACCATGCAGGTCCGCTCCTACAAGTATCGGCTTCGACCGAACCAAGCGCAGACCGCCGCCCTTGATGCAATGCCGCGCGACTTCTGCAGTCTCTACAACGCCTGCCTGCAACAGCGCATCGAAGCCTACACAAGGCTGGGAGTGCCGGTGCCGAGGTCGTGCTGGTCGATCCGCGCGGAACGAGCCAGACCTGCCCCAAGTGCGGGACGCTCAAGGCCAAGACGCTCTCGACCCGAGCGCATGCCTGCGCCTGCGGGTGCGTGCTGGATCGCGACGTGGCGGCGGCGATGGTCGTGCATCACCGGGCCTTCGGTCTCGGGTCGGGACACGGCCTTCGGTGCGTCAGCGGGCGGGTTGCCGCGTAGCTGCACCGGGAAGCCGCCTGCTTCAGCGGGCGGAGTTGTCGCCAGCTCTGGTCGTTGCAGCTTGTCAGCGAAAAGAGCCGAGCGAGGCCGAAAGCAGCCCCTCGCGGCAGGTATCAGGATATCGAATTTCGACCGCTGGACCCGGCGCCCCTGATCAGGTGAGGCGGCCCAGGAGCACGAGCAGCCCGATTGCCAGGAGAACCAGCATCGCCACCTTCAGGAGGTCACGGCCCGCCCTCCTCCTGACATGCGGGCGGGCGCGCCTTCGGCCGCGCGGGTTGCTTCCCCACTGCTCCGTCAGGCGCGCCAGCTTCTTGCCTGCCATGACCGCGCCCCCTCAGACCGGAAGGCGGGCGGCCTCGGCCGCGAGCGCCTCGTCCTCCACCTGGACGGTGACGTGCTCGATGCCGTAGCGCTCCTTCACCAGGCGACGGACCGTCCGGATGAGGCCGGGGCCCGCGGAAACGTCGTCCACGACCACGTGCCCGCTCAGCGCGTCGAAGCCCGAGGTCAGCGTCCAGGCATGCAGGTCGTAGGCGCGCCGCACGCCGGGCATCGCCTCGATCTCCGCCTTCAGCCTGCCGAGGTCGCCCCCCGGGGGCGTGCCCTCCAGCAGGATGTGGAGCGCCTCGCTCAGCAGGCGCCAGGTGCGCGGCACGATGAACAGGCCGATGCCGGCCCCGACGAGTGGGTCGACCCAGCGCCACCCGGTCGCCATCACCACGAGGGCGGCGACGATGACGCCGAGCGAGCCCAGCATGTCGGAGAACACCTCGAAATAGGCGCCCCTGACGTTCAGGCTCTCGGACGAGCCGCCGGCCAGCAGCCTCATGCTGGCGAGGTTCACGCCGAGGCCGACCACCGCGACCAGCATCATCGGCCAGCCGAGGATCTCAGTCGGCTCCACGAACCGGCGGTAGGCCTCGTAGAGGATGTAGGCCGTCACCCCGAGCAGCACGACGGCGTTGGCGAGCGCCGCCAGGATCTCGAAGCGCATGTAGCCGAAGCTCTTGCCCGGCGTCGGCGCCTTGCCCGCGTAGTGGATGGCGAGCAGCGAGAGCGCGAGACCGCCGGCGTCGGTGACCATGTGCGCGGCGTCGGCCAGCAGGGCGAGGCTGCCGGTGAGGAGGCCGCCGATGATCTCCGCCAGCATGTAGGCCAGCGTCAGTGCGAGCGCCCAGGCCAAGCGGCCCTTGTTCCTGGCCGCCGCCGAACCCGTCGGGATGCCGCGTCCGTGCGAATGCCCGAGGCCGCTCCCGTGCGAGTGTCCGTGTCCCATGGTTTGCTTCCTGTGTGGCGTGACGCTTGGGCGGTTGCGCGGCCTCAGGGGCCGCCGGTGCCGATCAGGTCGGCGACGTGCCCGCCAGCCGGATGACCGGTCTCGGCGCGGTGGGTCTCGGAGCAGGCCGCGTAGCCGGGGCCGAACGCGGTCATGACCAGCTCGCGCCGCCCGTCCCCGGCATCCCGGCTCGCCAGGAGGGCCCGTCCGCCGCGCCAGACCTCGGAATCGTCCGCTGGCCCCGGGTCGGGCTCGCCGTAACGGCGGACTCCTTCTTCGCGTATGGCCCGGCGCGCCCTCGCCAGGGCCTCCCCGGACAGGGGCAGGCCCACCCAGACCACCTGCTGCAGCCCCTGCTCCCGGCATACGATCAGGAACACTTCGGCCGTTCCGGAACCGTTGGCCGGCCCCCAGCCACGGGGATAGAACAGCGCGGTCAGGTTCGCCTCGCGCTCGGCCTTGAGGGGGCGCGGCACCGCGGCGACCGGTCCCCACGCGAGGCCGAAGGGAGCCTCCTGCGCCGTCGTCGCGGACAGGAGGCCGAGCCAGAAAAGCGCCACCGGGATGCTCCGCGGCATTGCCGCTACTCGGCGGCCTGCCGGAGCGGCTCGCGCCCTCCGGCCTCGGACGACGGCGTGTCACCCGGCGCCGCGACGTCCTTCCCGCCGAAACGGGCGTAGAGGGCCGGCAGCACCACCAGAGTCAGGAGTGTGGCGCTGATCAGGCCGCCGATGACCACGGTCGCCAGGGGCCGCTGCACCTCGGCGCCGGTCTCCGTCGCGAGAGCCATCGGCACGAAGCCGAGCGAGGCAACCAGCGCCGTCATCGCCACTGGCCGCAGCCGGGTCATCGCCCCCTCCAGGATGGCCTCGCGCCGCGGCCGCCCCTCAGCCATGAGCTGCTTGATGAAGGTCAGCATCACGAGGCCGTTGAGCACCGCCACGCCCGAAAGCGCGATGAAGCCGACCGCGGCCGGCACCGAGACGGGCATGTCACGGAGCCACAGGGCGGCGATGCCGCCGGTCAGCGCCAGCGGCACGGCGCTGAACACCAGGAGAGCGTCCCGCGGCGAGCCCAGGGCCGAGTAGAGCAGCAGGAAGATCATGAAGAAGCAGACCGGCACCACGACCATCAGCCGCCGCTTGGCCGAGGCGAGGTTCTCGAACTGCCCGCCCCAGGTCACGTAGTAGCCCGGCGGGAGCTGCACCTGCGATCCGACCTTCGCCTGAGCCTCGGCGACGAGCGAGCCGATGTCGCGGCCGCGCACGTTGGCCGTGACCACGACGCGGCGCCTGCCGTTCTCGCGGGAGATCTGGTTCGGGCCCTCGGTGACGGAGAAGCTCGCCACCTGCTTCAGGAGCACCGAACTCGCCCGACCGTTCGGACCCGGCGGCAGTGGTACCGGGATGTTCTCCAGGGCCTCCCGGTCCTCGCGCACCTTGTCGGTGAGGCGCACCACGATGGGGAAGCGCCGGTCGCCTTCGAAGACGACACCCGCCTCATTGCCGCCGATGGCCGCCCCGACGACCTCCTGGATGGCCCCGGTGCTGAGCCCCAGACGGGCGGCCTCGGTCTTGTTGATCTTGATCTCCAGGAAGGGCAGGCCCGCGGTCTGCTCGACCTTCACGTCCTCGGCCCCCGAGATGCCGCGTAGGATGGCGGCGACCTGGTTGGCGGCCTTCAGCATCGGCTCGAACTCCTCGCCGAAGACCTTCACGGCGAGGTCGCCGCGGGTGCCGGCGAGCAACTCGTTGAAGCGCAGCTGGATGGGCTGCGAGAACTCGTAGACGTTGCCGGCGAGCTCGCCCACCGCCTTCTCGATCTGCTCCTGGAGCTCGGCCTTCGAAAGCCCCGGGTCGGGCCACTCCTCCTGGGGTTTGAGGATGACAAAGGTGTCCGACGAGTTCGGCGGCATCGGGTCGGTGGCGACCTCCGCGGTGCCGGTCTTCGAGAAGACGTAGGCCACCTGCGGGAACTTCGAGACGACCTCCTCGACCTTGAGCTGCATGGCCTGCGACTGCGTCAGCGAGGTCGAGGGAATGCGCGTGGCGTTGAGCGCGATGCTCTTCTCATCGAGTTGCGGGATGAACTCCGTCCCGAGCCGGGTGAACAGGATGCCCGCCCCGACCAGCAGCAGCAGGGCCGCGCCGACGAAGGCGAACGGCACCCGGACCGCGGCGGCGAGGACCGGCCGGTAGGCCGCCTTGAGGGCGCGGATGATGAGGTTGTCCTTCTCTGTCACCCTGCCGGTGATGACGATGGCGATGAGCGCCGGCACGAAGGTCAGCGACAGCATGAAGGCGGCCGCCAAGGCGATGATGACGGTCAGCGCCATGGGCTCGAACATCTTGCCCTCGACGCCCGTGAAGGTGAGGAGCGGCACGTAGACCAGGATGATGATGGCCTGCCCGTAGAGCGACGGCTTGATCATCTCCTCGGCCGAGGCCCGCACCGTCTGCAGGCGCTCCTCCAAGGCGAGCGTGCGCCCGAGCGCGTGCTGGCGCTCGGCGAGGTGGCGCAGGGCGTTCTCGGTGATGATGACCGCACCGTCGACGACGAGGCCGAAGTCGAGGGCGCCCAGGCTCATCAGGTTGGCCGAGATCCGCGCCTCGACCATGCCCGTCATGGTCATCAGCATGGCGACCGGGATGACGAGCGCCGTGATGATGGCGGCCCGGATGTTGCCGAGCAGCAGGAACAGGATGACGATGACGAGGGCCGCGCCCTCGGACAGGTTCTTGGCGACCGTGCGGATGGTCGCCTCGACGAGCAGCGTCCGGTTGAGGACGGTCTGCACCTCGACGCCTGGCGGAAGGGAGCGCCGGATCTGGTCCATCTTGGCGTCGACCGCGGCCGAGACGGTGCGACTGTTCTCGCCGATGAGCATCAGGGCGGTGCCGACCACGACCTCCTGCCCGTCCTCGCTGCCGGAGCCGGTGCGCAGGTCGCGGCCGATGCGGACCTCGGCGATGTCTCGGATGCGAACCGGAACGCCGCCCCGGGTGGTGACGAGGACGTTCTCGATCTCCTCCATGCTCTCCAGCCGGCCGGCGGCGCGCACGACGTAACCCTCGCCGTTGTCCTCCAGGTAGCGGGCGCCCTGGTTGGCGTTGTTGGCCTGGAGTGCGCGGGCGACGTCGCCGAAGGACAGGTCCAGCGCGGTGAGCTTCGTGGGGTCCGGCTGGACGTGGTACTGCTTCTCGAAGCCGCCGATGCCGTCGACCCCGGCCACGCCGCGGACGGTCTTGATCTGGGGCCGGATGATCCAGTCCTGGACCGTGCGCAGGTAGGCGGTCTGCTCCAGCTCGGTACGCAGCCGCTGGCCCTCGGGCGTCAGGTAGCTGCCGTCGGGCTGCCAGCCAGGCTTGCCCCGGTCGGAGACCTTGCGCTCGCCCGGCTTGGCGTAGTGGACCGACCACATGTAGATCTCGCCGAGACCGGTCGAGATCGGGCCCATCTGCGGCTCGGCCCCGAGGGGCAACTCGCCCTTCACCTGGGACAGGCGCTCGGCGACCTGCTGGCGGGCGAAGTAGATGTCGAGCTTCTCCGCGAAAACGGCGGTGACCTGCGAGAAGCCGTTGCGCGAGAGCGAGCGGGTGTATTCCAGGCCCTTGATGCCGGCGAGCGCAGTCTCGACCGGGTAGGTGACCTGCTTCTCGATGTCGACCGGCGAGAGCGAGGGCGCGACCGTGTTGATCTGCACCTGGTTGTTGGTGATGTCGGGCACCGCGTCGATGGGCAGCCTGGTCAGGGCGTAGCCGCCGAAGCCCGCCGCCAGCAGCGAGAGGAGCAGCACCAGCCAGCGCTGGCGGACCGAGAAGTCGAGGATGCGGCTGATCATGTCCGTTCCCCTCAGTGCTCGTGCTCGGCTTCGCCCTTGCCGAGCTCAGCCTTGAGAAGAAAGGAGTTGGCGACCGCGATCTCCTCGCCCGGCTTCAGCCCGGAGACAACCTCGTAGGAATCGTCGTCGGAGCGCCCGAGCTCGACCTCGCGCTTCTCGAAGCCCTCCTCGGTGCGCACGAAGACCACCCGTTTGCCCTCGACGGTCTGCAGGGCGGCCTTCGGGACGCGTACTTCGACCGCGTCATGCGCGATCTCGACCTCCGCGGTGACGAAGGTGCCGGGGCGCCAGGCAAGGTCGGGGTTGGGCAGGGCGACGATGACCCGGGCCGAGCGGGTGTCCGGGTTCAGGAAGGGGCTGACGAAGACGACCTTGCCGTCGGCGTGACGGCCCCCGCCCTCCTGTGCCGGGGTGACGGCGACCGGCGCGCCCTCACGCACCTTGGCGAGTTCGGTGGTCGGCACCGAGAGCTCGATCCACACGGTCGAGAGGTCGGCGACGGTGTAGACGTCGGCAGGGTCCCCCTCGCCGCCGACCTTCGTCCCGACGTCGACCTTGCGTTCGACGATGCGGCCGGCGAGCGACGAGCGGAGTTCGTAGCGGCGCAGGGTGGATTGGTTCGGCGTCGCCTCGTCGCGCTTCTGCGCGGCCGCGACCTCGGTCGCGCTCAGACCGAGGGCGGAGAGCTTCTGGCGGGCGAGGTCGACGCGCAGGGTGGCCTCCGTGTAGGCCGCCTTGGCCTGCAGGTAAGTCTGCTCGGCCGAAACCCGCTTGTCCCAGAGCGCCTGCTGCCGGTCGTAGTTCGTCCTCTCGAGCTCGGCCCGCACGGAGGCGGTGAGGTACTCGCTCTTGGCGTCGGCGACCTCACGGCTTTCGAGGACGGCGACGACCTCGTCCTTCGCGACCCGGTCTCCGAGCCTCTTGCGCATCTCCGCGACCGTGCCGACGACCCGGGCCGGGACCCGGGCGATCCGGTCGGTGTCGGGGGTGATGGTGCCAGGTACCAGAAGGTGCCGGGCAAGCGTGCCGCCCTCGACCTTCACGATGGAGATGTCCTGCCCCGAAACCTGCTCGGGACTCATCCTGATCACTCCCTTCCCGGCGTGCTCCTCGCCCGCCTCATGTCCGTGCTTCCCGTTCCCGCGGCCGTATGCGGCCGTGGAAGGTTCGGGCTTCTTGCCGTGGTCGTCGTCGTGCGCGGCCTCGGCCTCCGCGGGCTCGGGCTTGGCGGGAACGGGGCCCGCGGTGAACGCGAACAGGTCTTTCGGCAGGCCGGCAGCGGAAAGGCTGCCCTGCACGAAGCCGGTGACGGCGGGGACGGCGGCGCCGATGGCGATGCCGGCGGCCAGGAGGACCGCGAACAGGAGGATACGCATGGTGACCGCTCGACCGGGATGCCGGACGGCCTTGCTGGGCAGCCGCAGTCGATCCCGTAGGTTCAGGTGGAGGGACGGACCCGGCGCCGGGTTCGACAGCCGGACGAACGCGCCGAAGCGGGCGCGAGGTCACCTCACGCGCGGGGCGGTCGTGCCAAGCGGTCGGAAGCGATGGGGGTCGGAATCTCGGCGACCCGGGCATAGACCAGGCCTGCGAACTCCGGCGTCGGCGTGACGTCGGCAGATACCTGAAGCGGCGCCACCTGGTGGCAGCCGCAATGGAAGTGGCAGGCCAGGCCCGGGCCGGCGGCCTCGGCGGGTGCGGTCGCGTGCAGGGCCGCCATCTCGGTCAGGCCGTGGGGGCGGGAAGCATGGAACGCGAGGTCCTCCCCGACACCTGCGGCCGGGGCGACCATGAACAGTGCCAAGGCGAGCACGAGCGCGCGGGCGCCGAGCGCCCACCACTCCTGCGCCGCGAAGCGACGGCTATGCCGACCCCTGAAGTCCATTGCGGTGTTTATGCCGATTCCGGCTGAGGTGCACAAGGCCGGTCCGTCGGGCTGCGATGTCGCGCAAAGGAGTGGCGATTTCGTCTTCAGGGGCGAGAGAAACGAAGCCACGGGGGCGTCCATGGCTTCGGTGCCGTTCGAGGACGAGGATTTCACGGGACCGGGTTTCCGAACGACGGACCGCTGGAGCCCCACCGGCTCGGCATCGAGGAGATCGAGGCGAAGCCATTGCCCGACAAAAGCCCTCCCTGGTCGAGCGCCACAAGACGGCGGGGCAGGTGATCACCATGGCCAGTGACGGCGTCAACGACGCCCCGGCGCTCGCCGCGGCGGATGTCGGCCTCGCGATGGGATTGACGTGCCCCCCGTGATCTCAGCCAGCGGAGAGTAGAGTTCGGCATCCTGTGATCCGAGCCCCAACGCTGGACCGCCGGAAGCTGGAGTTTCCGGCCTTCGATCAGGGTGGCGGGCTGGGCCGCCACCGCGGTTCAGCAACGCGGTCGGCACCTTATGGCCGATCGCGCCGTGCGGCCGCTCCGTGTTGTCGTACCTGAGCCAGTCCTCCATCTTTTCCGCGGCGTCGGCAAGCGTCAGGAACGAGAACATCGTAGCGCTTCTTCCAGCCGAAGTAGGTCGCCTGGCTGATGCCGGCCTTACGGCAGATCTCCGCGACCGGCACGCCGTCGGCACCCTGCTTCAGGATGAACGCCTTCTGGGCGTCCGAGAATTTGGATGTCTTCATCGTCTTCCGCTCCTCCCAGCCGAGGGCTTCGGGCGCGGAAAACTCTAGCTCCGAACGAACCGGTTTTGTGGGCTCGGATCAAGCGCCCAGGCGACAGGCCACCCGGATCAAGGCTAGTTCGTGCACGCCAAAGGCCGGCAGTCAGGCTATCTGCAGCCGGTTCCTCAGCACCTCGCGTTGCGACACCTCGGCCAGCACCGCGTCCTGGACCTTCTCGAAGGCGCGCACCTCGATCTGGCGCACGCGCTCGCGCGAGACCCCGAACTCGCTCGACAGATCCTCAAGGGTGATCGGATCCTCGGCGAGGCGCCGCGCCTCGAAGATGCGCCGCTCGCGCGGGTTGAGCACGTCGAGGGCGTCCCGCAGGGCGGCGAGGCGGTTCTGCCCCTCCTCCTCGCGGGCGAGCACGGTCTCCTGGGTCGGTCTGTCGTCCACGAGCCAGTCCTGCCACTCGCCCTCGCCCTCCTCGCGCAGGGGGGCGTTGAGCGAGGCGTCGCCGCTGAGACGGCGGTTCATGTCGATCACGTCCTGCTCGGGCACGCCCAGGCGGGTGGCGATCTGCTTGACCTGATCGGGCTTGAGGTCGCCCTCGTCGAGGGCCGAGATGCGGCCCTTCGCCTTGCGCAGGTTGAAGAAGAGCTTCTTCTGGTTGGCGGTGGTGCCCATCTTCACGAGCGACCACGAGCGCAGGATGTATTCTTGAATCGCCGCCTTGATCCACCACATGGCGTAGGTGGCGAGGCGGAAGCCCTTGTCGGGGTCGAAGCGCTTGACGGCCTGCATCAGGCCGACATTGCCTTCAGACACCACCTCGCCGATCGGCAGGCCGTAGCCGCGATAGCCCATGGCGATCTTGGCCACGAGCCGCAGGTGGGACGTGACGAGTTTGTGGGCGGCGTCGCGATCGCCATGCTCGCGCCAGCTCTTGGCGAGCATGTACTCCTCCGTCGGCTCCAGCATCGGAAACCGGCGGATCTCGTCGAGATAGCGAGGCGGGATCCCGAACTCAGGCGAGGCCGACAAGGAGGTGTTCCCCATGATGGTGACCGCCGATGTTCATCGGCCAAGAAGCGGGGTCGGTCGAGGCCGGATCACTGTCGGCCTCGACCCCGACGCTTCGTGCTCTCACTGCAAGGGATGCTGCTGACCGAACCCGTCGAACTCCTGTCCAGGTTGACGTTGGGCCGCGGGGCAACGGAATGCCCCATGTTCAACTGGTAAAGCTTGATGTTGTCTATACCGTTCGGGCCGGCGGAGGCGGCATATGGCGTTATTGCCGTGATCGCTGCGGCAACGACGAGCGATGTCACTGGATGTCTCATATCTGCTCATCCTTACTGTAAGGCTATTTCATGTATCGTCTTGAGCAGTCGAGCTGCACGGCGAGCCTCTACATTTGTGAATACTTCTCGAGCGACAGTTGTCACGGCGTGGCACAGCGACAGCTCTCTCGAACCATGATGGCGGGCGGGCCCGGCTCTCGTACGCTCAGCCTCGCCGGAGCCGGCTCCGGCGGCTCAGCTCGGCCCCGATCGTCGCGTCAGGAGTGCGCGCCTGGCCGTTCCGGCCGACGAGTGCAGGACGGCGAGGCGCGACGTCGACCGACCTGGCGCTCTGGACGGTGTCGGGTGCTTCCAGATTGCGGTGCGGCGTCGGGCGCACCCCAGGTCGGAAGCGCAGCGGAACATTGTAGAACCGCCCGGCGAGGGCGCAACCCGCAAGTCCGTCGATCATGGCAATGCCGGAGATTACGGGGATCATCTCGCCCCTCATGACGAAATCCTTTCGGTGAGGTTCAAGCTTGCTGCTCCCGTTCTTGATTTCGGATCTGCCGCGCGAGCCGTTACATCAGCCCCGAAATTTTTCCACGTGACCATGTGGGCATTGCGTGGGGCTGCCGCATTTACCCCTCCATAATCACCTCGGCTGGGGGCCGTCGCCTTCAGACGGCGGGGGAATGCGGGCCAGACGTGATGTGAGGCTTGCAAGACAAGGAGACTGTCCTACAATCATCGCGTGTCCGTCCGCAGCTACAAATACCGGCTCAGGCCGAGCAAAGTACAAGCAGAGATGCTTGACAAAATGCTGCGCGATTTCTTCGGTCTGTACAATGCCTGCCTGCAACAGCGCATCGAAGCCTACCGTCGCTGCGGGATCGGCTTGCGATGCAGGCGGGGCGGCAGGCGTCGCCTGAAGGCCAAGGCCCGACTGGCGGCCGGATCTGCGAAGATCGCTCGCCAGCGCCGGGATCGCCTGCACAAGCTCTCGCGCTCCCTCGTGTCGCGCTACCGGGGCATCGCGTTCGAAGACCTCGACCTGACCGGGCTGAAGAAAGGCATGCTCGCCCGGTCCGTTCACGACGCCGCGTGGTCCCTCCTCGTCCAACTCGTCCGGTACATGGCTGGGAGTGGCGGTGCCGAGGTCGTGCTGGTCGATCCGCGCGGAACGAGCCAGACCTGCCCCAAGTGCGGGACGATCAAGGCCAGGACGCTCTCGCCCCGAGCGCATGCCTGCGACTGCGGGTGCGTGCTGGATCGCGACGTGGCGGCGGCGATGGTCGTGCATCACCGGGCCTTCGGTCTCGGGCCGGGGCACGGCCTTCGGTGCGTCAGCGGGCGGGTTGCCGCGTAGCTGCACCGGGAAGCCGCCTGCTTCAGCGGGCGGAGTTGTCACCGGCATCTTTCCCCCTACCGGCCGGAGCCGTCGCGGCGTCCCAGTCCGGTCGGGCCGATGCCGGAAGCAGCGCTGCTGGAGGAGATCCGCACCATCCTCACCACCAGCCTTTTCCACGGCGAGGGTCACAGCAAGGTCCGGGTCGGCGGCGCCTCAGGGTGTTCGCACCTCCATCCGTGCCGCACAGCTTCCGCCCATGGCTCTGGCCGTGCTGGCTTCAGATCGGCGTCTGAAAAACCGTAGGCGGCACACAGGGGATTCATACATACCCGGACCGATCGCGATGCCTGCCGGTGCTGCCGGCGCCCCGGCGCTCGTCGCCGCCGCTCATCTACGCGCCGAGCGCCCCTGGATGCGCCGACTGGGATGATCGGCGGGCAAAGGCCGAATTGAGTGCTCTCTGGTTCGGCCGCTGCTTACGTGCGATCAGACGGTAATTACCCAGGGGGTTCG
>NZ_LABY01000089.1 GCF_001043975.1 Methylobacterium variabile | reverse complement strand
GGTCCGCGGCCGAGGCGCGGTGCTCAACCAGATGGTCGAGGGCCTGCGCCAGCTCGCGAGCCAGAACCGCGCCTCGACCTCGAACCTCAACGCGGCGGCCGCCGAGATCCGGGCCTCGGCCCAGGAGCAGGCCGCGAGCGTCGAGGAGCAGTTCGCCGCCGTGCAGGAGACCGCCGCCACCGTCGACGAGATCACGCATGCGGGCGCCCAGATCGGCAAGCGCGCGCAAGAAGTCATCGCCACCGCCCAGGCCACCGCCCAAACCTCGAGCGCGGGGCTTCGCGCCGTCGACGAGACCGCCCGCGCCATGGACGCGATCCGCGAGCAGAGCGAGGCGGTGGCGGAGAACATCGTGGCGCTCAGCGAGAAGACCCAGGCGATCGGCGAGATCATCGCCACCGTCAACGACGTCTCGGAGCGCACCCACCTCCTGGCGCTGAACGCCGCCATCGAGGCGGCGGCGGCGGGCGAGAGCGGGCGCAGCTTCGCGGTGGTGGCCTCGGAGATGAAGGCGCTGGCCGACCAGGCCAAGGAGGCGACCGCCCAGGTCCGGGCGATCCTCGGCGACATCCAGCGCGGCATCAACGCCTCGGTGATGCTGACCGAGGAGGCGGTCAAGCGCGTCGCGGTGGGCAAGGAGCGCACCGACACCACCCACGCGACGATCGAGGAGATCACCGCCCGGGTGCAGGAGAGCGTGCAGACCTTCCAGCAGATCGTCGCCTCGACCAACCAGCAGCAGCTCGGCATCGAGCAGGTGATGGGCGCGCTGCAGAACATCCGCCAGGCGAGCCAGCAGACCGCGGCCGGCACCCGCCAGGTCGAGGCCGCCGCCGCCAACCTGAGCGAGCTCGCCGGCGCCCTCCTGGCCCTGGCCGAGCGCTACCGGCTCTGACCGGCCCGGCGACGGCCGATGGACGATATCCGCCAGCTCCTCCTCGCGGCCTTCGACGCCGAGCATCGGGAGCACCTCGCGGCGATCCGCACGGCGCTCGCCGCGGCCGAGGCGGGCAGCCCCGCCGACTGGAACGACGTGTTTCGCCGTGCCCACAGCCTGAAGGGGGCGGCCCGGGCCGTCGACCTCCCGGCTGTGGAGGAGATCGCCCACCGGCTCGAGGCCCTGTTCGACCGGGTGGTGCAGGGCCGGGCCGGCCTCGACCGGGCGACCGCCGGCGTGGTCGAGCTCGCCCTCGACCGGATCGAGGGCCTGGTCGCGGGGCTCGCCGAGACGCCGGAGCCGGAGGCGCCCGCCGACGCCATCGCGGCCCTCGACGCCTGCCTGTCCGGCACGCCGGTGCCGGCGTCCGTGCCGGCCCCGGCGGCCGACCGCGACGCCGAGCCCGCGCCGGCACAGCACGCTCCGGTCGCCGAGCGGACGCAGGTTCCGTCCGCGGAGCGGACGCAGGACGGTACCGTCGCGTATCTGCGCATCGCCAGCGACCAGGTCGAGGACCTGTCGCGGGCGGTTCACGACCTCACGGCGGCGCTCCAGGGCCAGGAAGCGATCGGCGGCGCGGTGGCGGGCCTCGAATCCGGCGCCCGGGCGCTTCGCCGCAGCGTCGACACGGTCCAGGGCCGCACCGGCGAGATGGTGGCCCTCGCCCGCCGCCTGCGCGAGGCCGGCGATCCGGCCGGCGCCGCCCTCGACGGCTTCGTCGACCGGGTGCGGCGCCTCGACGGCGAGCTGCGCGGGGTGATCCGCGGCATCTCGGCCCTCGCCCGGGTGCAGAGCCGCAGCACCGGCGCCGTCGACACCGCCCTGCGGCGCCTGCGCGACGACGCCGACCGCCTGCTCCTGGTCCCGGCCGAGACGGTGTTCGGCGGCTACGGCCGGATGGTGCGGGAGATCGCCCGCGAGGCCGGCCTGCCCGTCGACGTCCGGCTCCAGGGCCTCGACCTCCAGGTCGACCGCGGCCTGCTCCAGGCGCTCAAGGACCCGGTGCTGCACGCCCTGCGCAACGCGATCGGCCACGGCGCGGAAGCCGCGGAGGCGCGCCGCGCCGCCGGCAAGCCGGAGGCCCTCGCCGTCACCCTGGCGGTCGCCTCCCGGGGCAGCCAGCTCGTCGTCACGGTCCGGGACGACGGCCGCGGCCCGGACCTCGCCCGCATCCTCGAGACCGCCCGCCGCCAGGGGCTGGTGCCGCCGGGGGCGGCGCCCGGCCCGGCGGAGATCCTCGACCTCGTCTTCGCGCCGGGCTTCTCCACCGCCGCCTCGGTCGACCGGATCTCCGGTCGCGGCATGGGCCTGTCGGTGGTGGCCGAGGCCGCCCGCGCCTTGCGCGGCCGGGCCGCCCTGCGGCCGGCCGAGCCCTTCGGGGCCGAGGTGACGATCGCCGTGCCGCTCTCCGCCGCCCGCCAGCCGGTGCTGCTCGTCGAGGCGGCGCTTCAGCCCGGGTCGGCCCCGCAGACCTTCGGCCTGCCGAGCGGCGCCGTGGCCGGGCTGCTGCGGCTGCGGGAGCGCGACCTCGCGTCCGTGGCGGGCGAGCCGGCGGCGCGGATCAACCAGGGGGGACGGGACGTTGTCGTGCCGCTCGTTCCCCTCGCGTCGCTCCTCGGATCCGGTGTCGCCCCCCTTCCCCTCCACGACGGCCTGGTCCGCGCCGTCCTCCTGCGCTGCGGGCCGGCGCATTGCGCCGTCGCCGTCGACCGCCTGCTCGACGTGCGGGTGCTCCTCGTCGGCCCGGCCCCGCCGCTCGGCGGCGATCCCGCGCTGATGTCCGGCACCGTGATGCTCGCCGACGAGACTCCCGCCCTGGTGCTCGACGCCGAGGGCTTGAGCGCCCGGGCCCGGGCCGGCGGGCTGGTGGCGGCCCCGCCGGCGACGGTCGCCCCCGAGCGCCGGGCGAAGCGCGTGCCCACCGTGCTGGTGGTCGACGACTCGATCACCACCCGGACCCTTGAGAAGAGCATCCTGGAGGCCCACGGCTACCGGGTCTTCGTCTGCGTCGACGGGCAGGACGCCCTCGACCGCCTGCGCCGGGACGGGGCGGAGGTCGACCTCGTGGTGGCCGACGTCGAGATGCCGCGCCTGGACGGCTTCGGCCTGCTCCAGGCCGTCAAGGCCGATCCGGGCTTGACGCGGCTGCCGGTGATCCTGATGACCTCCCGCGG
This sequence comes from Methylobacterium variabile, assembly GCF_001043975.1. Taxonomy (GTDB): domain Bacteria; phylum Pseudomonadota; class Alphaproteobacteria; order Rhizobiales; family Beijerinckiaceae; genus Methylobacterium; species Methylobacterium variabile. The sequence continues at coordinate 27,640 of NZ_LABY01000089.1, read as the reverse complement.
CGATCCCGCCGACATCCGCCGGGGCCTCGATCTCGGGGCCGACGCCTACATCACCAAGCAGAAGTTCGACCAGCGCGAGCTTCTCGACACGATCGGTCAGCTGCTGTGAGCGTCCCCGTCCGCGTCATGCTGGTGGAGGATTCGCTGGTGGTGCGCCAGCTCCTCGCCCACATCGTCAGCCGCGATCCGCGGCTGGCCCTCGCCGCGGCGGTCGCCTCGGGCGAGGAGGCCCTGCGGGAGATCCACCGGGTCCAGCCCGACGTGATCTCGATGGACATCCGCCTGCCGGGCATCGACGGCCTGGAGACCACCCGGCGGATCATGGCCGAGCGCCCGACCCCGATCGTGGTGGTGGCCGACGCGATCGAGGATTCCTCGCTGAAGATCTCGATGAACGCCCTGCGGGCCGGGGCGCTGAGCGTGGTCGAGAAGCCGGTCGGCACCGGCCACCGTGCCTACGAGGCGATCGCCGACCAGATCTGCACCCAGCTGCGCATCATGAGCCAGGTGCCGGTGATCCGGCGCCGGCCGATCGGCGCCGAGCGCCTCGCGCCGCCGCGGGACGAGGCGCGCGGGCCGGGCGTGCCGGCCCCGACGACTCAGGTCCCGGTGACGCAGGTCCCGAGCGTGCTGGCGGTGGCCGCCTCCACCGGCGGGCCGCCGGCCTTCGCCAAGCTCCTCGGCGCCCTGCCGGCGGATTTCCCCCTCCCGGTCCTGCTGGTGCAGCACATGGGCGCGGCCTTCATGGAGGGCTTCGCCGACTGGCTGAACGGCGTCGTGCCGCTCAGCGTCGGCATCGCCCGGGAGGGCGTGCGGCCCCTGCCCGGCCACGTCTACGTCGCCCCGGGCGACCGTCACCTGACCCTGACCCCCGGCGGGCTCGTCGCGCTCCTCGACGACGCGCCGGTCGGCGGCCAGCGGCCCTCCGCGACGCTCCTGTTCCGCTCGATCGCCCGGGTGGCCGGCCCGCGGGGCTTCGGCGTGCTCCTCACCGGCATGGGCGAGGACGGTGCCGCGGGCCTCCTCGACATGCACCTCGCCGGCGCCGCGACGATCGCCGAGCACGAGAGCTCGGCGGTGGTCTACGGCATGCCGGCGGCGGCCGTGCGCCTGCGGGCGGCCGGCAGCGTGCTGCCCCTCGACCTGATCGCCCCGCGGATCCTGCGGGCGCTCCAGCTGGGCCTCTCCGCGTGACCGGCGCGGTCCCGGCGCCCGCGAGCCCGCCGCGCATCCTGCTGGTCGAGGACTCCGAGACCCAGGCCCTGCATCTGCGGCTGTTCCTCGAGCGCAGCGGCTTTACGGTCGCGCGCCACGCCACCGCCGAGGCGGCGCTGGAGGCGATGAACCACGGCCTGCCCGACCTCGTGGTGGCCGATTACCACCTGCCGGGGATGAACGGCGACGAGCTGACCCGGCAGATGCGCCTGGCGGTGCGCACCCGGGCGACGCCGGTGCTGATGCTGACCGAGGCGAGCGGCCGCGACATCGAGCGCCAGGGGCTCGAGAGCGGCGCCGACGCCTACGTGCCGAAATCCGCCGACCGGGACCTGCTGCTGCTGCGCATCCGCGCGCTGCTGCGCGAGCGGGCCGCCGTCCCGGCGGACGAGCCGGGCCAGGCGGCGAGCTTCCGCCGCGCCCGCATCCTCGTCGTCGACGGCAGCGCCACCTTCCGGGCCTACCTCGCGGCGCTGCTCGCGCAGGAGGGGCACGAGGTGGTGACGGCGGACGGGCCGGACCAGGCCATGGCGGCCCTCGAGGCACCGGGCGAGGGCTTCGACTGCGTCACCGTCGACCTCCTGGGGGCCGGCTTCGACGCCATCGCCCTCTGCCGCCGGATCGACGCCCTGCGGGGCGCCGCCACCGGGGCGGGGGCGCCCGGCTTCTACCTCGTCGGCATCGGCAGCGCCGCCGCCTCCAGCAAGGACCTGCTGGTCCAGGCGTTCTCCGCCGGGGCCGACGACGTGGTCGCCAAGGACGTGATGGCCAGGGACGCGACGGCGAGGGGGGCGGATGCCGACCTGCTGGCGATCCGGGTGCGCACCCTGGTGCGCCGCAAGCTCCTGGAGGAGGACGACCGGCGGGTCGCCGACGAGGTGCGCCGGCACGCGCTGGCCGCCGAGCGCGCCAAGGCCGAGGCGACCGCCGCCGAGGCCAAGGCGGCGCTCGCCGGAGCGCTGGCGCAGGCCAACCAGGACCTCGAGGAGGCCAACCACCGCCTCAAGGACACCCAGGCCAAGCTGGTTCAGGCCGCCAAGATGGCCTCCCTCGGCGAGCTCGTCGCCGGCATCGCCCACGAGATCAACAACCCGCTGGCCTTCATCCTCGCCCACCAGGGCACGGTCGAGCGCCTGATCGGCGAGGTCGCCGCCACGGTGCCGGAGGGCGCGCCCACCCGGCGCGCCCTCGACAAGGCCCGCGACCGGGTCGGGTCGATGCGCCTCGGCCTCGCCCGGATCCAGGACCTCGTCGTCAACCTGCGCAAGTTCTCGCGCCTCGACGAGGGCGAGATGCAGACCGTCAACGTGCCGGACGCGATCGAGAACGTGCTCGCCCTGATCCAGCACAAGCTCGGCAGCCGCATCACGGTGCGCAAGGACTTCTCCGGCGCGGCCGAGATCCGCTGCTCGCCGGCCCTGCTCAACCAGGTCGTGATGAACATCCTCGGCAACGCGGCGGACGCGATCCCCGACGAGGGCACCATCACGATCGAGACCGCGATCCGCGACGATCACGACGTGATCCGGATCTGCGACACCGGCCCGGGCGTCCCGGAGGAGCTGCGCGAGCGGATCTTCGAGCCCTTCTTCACGACGAAGCCGGTCGGATCCGGCACCGGGCTCGGCCTCGCCATTGCGTACAGCGTCGTGCAGGCGCATAGCGGACAATTATCCGTGGAATCGGCGCCCGAGGGAGGGGCCTGCTTCGTGATCAGCATTCCGCGGCGGACGGCATGACCGTGGGCGTGACGGGCGAGGCGATGAGGTCGATAGCGCGCGGCACGATCCTGGCGGTCGACGACGAGCCGGACATTCTGGTCGCCCTCGAGGACCTCTTCGAGGACGAGTACCGGGTTCTCACCACCAGCCGGCCGGCCGAGGCCCTGGAGCTGATCGCCGCCGAGCCCGACATCGACGTCATCCTGTCCGATCAGCGCATGCCGGGCCTGACCGGCGACGCCCTGCTGGCCCGGGCGCGGGAGATCTCCGACGCGCAGGCGATCCTGCTCACCGGCTACGCCGACATCTCGGCGGTGGTCTCGGCCCTCAACCGCGGCGGCATCACCGGCTACGTCACCAAGCCGTGGGACCCGGCGCTCCTGCGCAGCGCGGTGCGCGGCGCCTACGAGCGCCACCGCCTCGCCCGCGAGCTCGCCACCGAGCGCGCCCTGCTGCGCGGCCTCCTCGACCATGCCGGCGACGCCATCGCGTTCAAGGACACCGAGGGGCGCTTCCTGCGGCTCAACGCCCGCATGGCCGAGCGCCTGGGCGCTCCGTCCGTCGAGGCCTGCCTCGGCCACAGCGAGGCGGCTTTCCTCAGCCCCGAGGACGCCGCCGCGGCGGCGGCCGCCGACCACGCCGCGATCGCATCCGGCGCGCCGACCGAGACGGTGGTCGGCACCGGGCCCGAGGCGGCCCAGACCTGGAACCAGGTCACCCGGGTGCCGATCCGCGACGCCGCCGGCGCGGTCGTCCATCTCGCGGTGATCGCCCGCGACATCACCGAGCAGCGCCTGCTCGAGGCGCGCCTGCGCCAGGCTGACAAGATGCAGGCGCTGGGCACCCTGGCGGGCGGCGTCGCGCACGACTTCAACAACCTGCTCACCGCGATCCTCGGCAGCCTCGAGCTCGCCCTGCCGAAGGTCGCGGGCGATGCCCGCCTGTCGCGGCTGATGACCAACGCCGCCCAGGCGGCGCAGCGCGGCGCGGCCCTGACCAAGCGCCTGCTCACCTTCAGCCACCGCCGCGACCTCCAGGCCCGGGTGGTCGACCTCAACGCGGTGATCCGCGGCATGGACGACCTGCTCGGGCGCAGCCTGGGCGGCTTCGTGCAGGTCGAGCACTCCCTGAGCCCCGACCTCTGGCCGGCGAAGGTCGATCCCGACCAGCTCGAGCTCGCGATCCTCAACCTCTGCATCAACGGCCGCGACGCGATGCCGGAGGGAGGCGTCGTCGCCCTCTCGACCCGCAACGAGACGGTCACGGGCAGCGCCGACCCGAACCTGAAGGACGGCGACTACGCGGTGATCGCGATCCGCGACACCGGCACCGGCATCCCGCCGGAGATCCTCGGCCGGGTGTTCGAGCCGTTCTTCACCACCAAGGGCGTCGGCCAGGGCACCGGCCTCGGCCTCGCGATGGTGTTCGGCCTCGTCCAGCAATCCGGCGGCACCATCCGGATCGACAGCGAGGTCGGGCGCGGCACGACGGTCCTGCTCTACCTGCCGCGCTCCCGCGAGGCGGTCGAGGCGACGCCGGCCTCCAAGGCGGCGCCCGCGCCGGCGCCGCGCCGGGCCCGGATCCTGGTGGTTGACGACGATCCCCAGGTCCGGCACGTCACCGCCTCGTTCCTCAACGGCTTCGGCTACGACGAGGTCGAGGTGCCGAGCGGCGAGGCGGCGCTGGAGCGCCTCGCGACGGAGCGGTTCGACCTCGTGGTCGCCGACCTGGCGATGCCCGGCATGAGCGGCCTCGACCTCGCCGAGGCGGTGCGCCGGCGCTGGCCCGCCCTGCCCTTCCTGCTGGTCACCGGCCACGCCGAGGCGGCGCGCATCCCGGCGGACTTCGCGGTGCTGGAGAAGCCCTTCCCCTCCGCCGACCTGGCGGCCCGGGTCGCGACCCTGCTCGCCCCCGGGACGTAAGGACGAACGGATTAAGCCATCCGTCGCTGCCGCCGAACCGAATGGCTCGGCGATCGTTCATTTACGCGTCAAAGAATTTTGCTAAATGTCTCTGCTCTCCAAGGACCCGTGATCTCGGCGGTGCAGCAGCGCGCCCGCAGACCAAGAGTGTGACACCCATGCCCCGGACGCTGAGACTGAGGAGCCAGGTCGTCATCCTGGCCGTTGCCGCGGCCGGCGCGGCCTTCGCCTATCCCTATCTCCGCCCGGGTCATCGCCAGGAACCGATCGTCGCCTTCGCGGATGTGCCGGTCCGGCAGGCCGGCAAGGCCTTCACCCTCTCGCCGTCCCAGCTCGCCACCGTGTCGAGCGAGGCGGTGGTCAAGCGCCAGTTCTTCGAGGAGATCGCCACCGAGGGCAAGATCGGGGTCGACGAGTACCAGGCCACCCCGGTCTTCTCGCCCTATCCGGGCCGCGTCATCGCCATCCTCGCCCGCGCCGGCGAGCAGGTGAAGCGCGGCCAGCCGCTGTTCTCGGTCCAGGCCAACGAGATGGTGCAGGCCCAGAACGACTACCTGGCGGCCCTCAACGTGCTGAACAAGAGCCGCTCGCAGCTCGCCTTCGCGCAGGCGGCCGAGAAGCGCCAGCGCGACCTGTTCGAGACCCGCACCACGACCCTGCGCGAGCTGCAGGTTGCCCAGAACGACCTCACCAGCGCCACCAACGACAACCGCACCGCCGAGGTCGGGCTCGAGGCGGTGCGCAACCGCCTGCGCATCCTCGGCCTGCGCGACGAGGACATGGCCGCCCTCCAGCGGGGCTCGGCGATCAATCCCAACACCCCGATCAACGCGCCCCTCGACGGCACCATCATCCAGCGCAAGATCGGCCCGGGCCAGTACGTCGGCACCGGCGGCGAGCCGTCCTACATCATCGGCGATCTCTCGAAGGTCTGGCTTGTGGCGCAGCTGCGCGAGGCCGATGCCGCCAAGGTCGAGATCGGGGAGAGGGTGATGTTCCGCGTGCCCGCCCATCCGGACCGCAACTTCGAGGGCCGGGTGAACTACATCGGCACCTCGGTCGACCCGGCGACCCGCCGCATCACCGTCCGGGCCGAGATCGACAACCGCCAGGGCCTGCTCAAGCCCGAGATGTATGCCAGCGTGCGGATCATCAACGAGCGCGAGAGCCTGTCCCACGCCGTGCCCCGGGCCGCCGTGATCCTCGAGGGCAACAAGGCCAGCGTCTGGGTGCTCAAGCCCGACAACTCGGTCGAGAACCGGCCGGTGCGGCCCGGCGTCGTCGACGGCGCCACGGTCGAGATCCTCGACGGCCTCAAGGAGGGCGAGCGGGTGATCTCCCGCGGCTCGCTCTTCATCGACCGGATGTCGACCCAGAGCTGACGCGCCGGCCCCGGCCTTCCGCCGACGCGCGCTCCCCGCCCCATCGATCACGCCTTCCGGGATTCTCCGCCATGAGCGGCATCGTCGGCCTCGCGCTCCGTCAGCGCGCCCTCGTCGTCCTGGCCTTCGTGGCCCTGATGGCCGGCGGGCTCGCGGCCTTCCAGAGCCTCAACATCGAGGCCTATCCCGACCCGACGCCCCCGATGGTGAACGTCATCACCCAGGCGCCGGGCCTCTCGGGCGAGGAGATCGAGCGCTACATCACGGTGCCGATCGAGGTCATCACCTCAGGGCTCCCCGACCTGAAGCAGGTCCGCACCGTCTCGCTCTACGGCCTGTCGGACGTGAAGCTGCAATTCGGCTTCGCCAACAGCTACCGCGAGGCCGAGCAGCAGGTGCTCAACCGCCTGGCCCAGCTCGACGGGCTGCCGAACGGCGCCAAGCCGACGATCTCGCCGGTGAGCCCGATCGGCGAGATCTTCCGCTACAAGCTCACCGCGCCCGAGGGCTACAGCGTCCTCGACCTCAAGACCCTGCAGGACTGGGTGCTGCGCAAGCGCTTCCGCGCCGTGCCGGGCGTCATCGACGTGATCGGCTGGGGCGGCAAGACCAAGACCTTCGAGATCGGCGTCGACCTCGACCGGCTGATGGCCTACGGCCTGACCCTCTCGGGCGTGGTCAAGACCCTCAACGACAGCAACCTGAACGTCGGCGGCAACCGCATCACCTTGGGGAGCCAGTCGGCGGTGGTGCGCGGCGTCGGCCTGATCCGCTCCGTCGACGACATCGGCGAGACGGTGCTCGCCCAGTCCGGCGGCGCCCCGGTGCTGGTGAGGGACGTGGCCACCATCACGATCGGCCACCAGCCGCGCCTGGGCATCGCCGGCATGAACGAGGACGACGACATCGTCCAGGGCATCGTGCTGATGCGCCGGGGCGAGCGCTCGACGCCCTCGATCGAGGCGGTGAAGGCCGAGGTCGCCAGGATCGAGGCCGCCGGCATCCTGCCGCCCGGCGTGCGCATCGAGCGGGTCTACGACCGCGCCGACCTCATCGCCGTCACCACCCACACCGTGCTGCACAACATGCTGGTCGGGATCATCCTGATCCTCGTGGTGCAGTGGCTCTTCCTCGGCAACCTGCGCAGCGCGCTCATCGTCGTCGCGACGATTCCCTTCGCGCTGTTCTTCGCCGTCATCATCCTGGTGGTGCGGGGCGAATCCGCCAACCTGCTCTCGGTCGGCGCCCTCGATTTCGGCCTGATCGTCGACGGCACCGTCATCATGGTCGAGGCGATCTTCCGCCGGCTGTCGGGCCACGGCCCGCCCCTGCCGCACGGGCTGGCCGGGACCAAGGGCATGCCGCGCAAGCTCGGGCTGATCTCCCTCGCCTCCTCCGACGTCAGCCGCTCGATCGTCTTCGCGGCGGTCATCATCGTCACCGGCTTCCTGCCGCTCTTCACGCTCTCGGGCGTCGAGGGCAACATCTTCGGGCCGATGGCCCAGACCTACGCCTACGCGCTGCTCGGCGGCCTCATCGCCACCTTCACGGTGACGCCGGTCCTCTCCGCCTACCTGCTGCCGGACCACATCCGCGAGGTCGAGACGATCCTGGTCCGGACCCTCGACCGGCTCTACCGGCCGGTGATCCGCGCGGCCCTCGGCCACCGCACCCTGACGCTCGGCCTCGCCGCTCTGCTGGGCCTCGGCGTGGCGATGGAGGGGCGCAACCTCGGCCTCGAGTTCCTCCCCAAGCTCGAGGAGGGCAACCTCTGGATCCGCGCCACCATGCCGGCGACGATCTCGCTGGAGGAGGGCAACACCTACGTCAACCGGATCCGGCGGGTGATCGCCGAGGTGCCGGAGGTAGAGCGCGTGGTCTCCCAGCACGGCCGGCCCGACGACGGCACCGACGCCGCCGGCTTCTTCAACGGCGAGTTCTTCGCGCCACTCAAGCCCGCCGAGCAGTGGCGCGAGGGCATGACCAAGGACGCGATGACCGGGGCCCTGCTCGAACGGCTGCGGACCGAGTTCCCGGGCGTCGAGTTCAACCTGTCGCAGTACCTGCAGGACAACGTCGCCGAGGCGGTCTCCGGCATCAAGGGCGAGAACTCGTTCAAGGTGTTCGGGCCCGACCTGCAGAAGCTCACCGACCTGGCGCGCCAGGTCGAGGCGGTGCTCAAGCGCGTGCCCGGCGTCACCGACCTCGGCGTCTTCACCTCGCTCGGCCAGCCGACGGTCCAGATCAACGTCGATCGGGTGCGGGCGGCCCGCTACGGCCTGACCCCCGGCGACATCAACACCACGGTGCGCACCGCGGTCGGCGGCGACGCCGCGGGCGAGCTCTACGACACCGGCAGCGAGCGCCACTACCCGATCATCGTGCGGCTGGCCTCGCAGTACCGCCAGAGCGTCGGCGCCATCCGCAACCTGCGCATCGCCGGCCAGAACCAGAACGGGGTGAACGTCCAGATTCCCCTGAGCGCCGTCGCCGACGTCGAGGTGGTGTCGGGCCCCGCCTACATCTACCGCGAGGGCCAGGAGCGCTACCTGCCTGTGAAGTTCAGCGTGCGCGACCGCGACCTCGGCAGCACCATCATCGAGGCCCGCGATCGCGTCGCGCAGGAGGTGAACCTGCCGCCGGACTACCGGCTCGAGCTGGTCGGCGAGTTCAACAACATGCAGGGGGCGCTGGCCCGCCTCTCGGTGACGGTGCCGCTCGCGATCCTGCTGATCGCGGTGCTGCTGTTCGTCAATTTCGGCTCGGTCGTCGACACGCTGCTGGCGCTCAGCGTGATCCCGATGGCCGCCGCCGGCGGCGTCGTGGCGCTCGCCGTCACCGAGACGCCGTTCAGCGTCTCGGCGGCGATCGGCTTCATCGCCCTCCTGGGCATCGCCGTGATGGACGGCATCATCGTGCTCACCCACTACAACGCGCTCCTCGCCCGCGGCGAGCAGCGGGCCGAGGCGATGCTGCGCACCTGCTACACCCAGATGCGCCCGGTGGTGATGACCTGCGTCGTCGCCGGCGTCGGCCTCTTGCCGGCCGCCTTCTCGGCGGGCGTCGGCTCGCAGGTGCAGAAGCCGCTGGCGCTGGTGGTGGTCGGCGGGATGAGCCTGGCGCCGGTCCTGATCCTGATCATCCTGCCGGTGCTGATCCTGCTCTTCTCCCGGCGCCGCCCGGCGCCGGTCCACGTCCCGGCGGAGCCCGGCGCGGTGGCACCGGCCGGGGCGGCGATGCATTGATGGGGGGCGATGACCATCCGCCAGACGGGTGGCCGCTCGCGCCCCCGACGCCGCGACGCTCAGAGCCTGCTCGACCAGAAGACAAAACTGGCACCCTCCTGGTCATCCCGGGGCCGCGCCGCGGCCCCGGGATGACGGAGCGGGTATCGATCTGGCAGGGGCCAGTCGACCGGGCCCTGCAGGCAGCCTCCTACGCCGCCACCTGCCCGCTCCCTCCATTCTCGCGGCTCTCCACTGCGGCCAGCAGCACGCAGGTCGCCACGACCTCCGCCGCCGCCTCGACCTCGGCGAGGCTCGGATAGGACGGGGCGAGGCGCAGCAGCCGGTCCTGCGGGTCGCGGCCGTAGGGGTGGGTGGCGCCGGCCGGCGTGAGCGCCAGGCCGCAGGCGGCGGCGAGCTTGACCACGCGGGTGGCGCAGCCCTCCGGCACTTCGAGCAGGATGAAGTAGCCGCCCTCCGGCTCGCTCCAGCGCGCGACGCCGGTGCCGCCGAGGTGGCGGCCCAAGGTCTCGGTCACCGCCCGGAACTTCGGCGCCAGCAGCCGGCGATGGCCGTCCATCAGCGCGTCGAGCCCGGCCTGGTCGCGCAGGAAGCGGGCGTGGCGCAGCTGGTTGAGCTTGTCCGGCCCGATGCTGCGCTTGCCGGCATTCGCAAGGTACCAGCGGACGTTCGCCTCCGACGAGGCCAGCATCGCCAGCCCCGCGCCCGCCAGCGTCACCTTCGAGGTCGAGGCGAAGACGATCGCCCGGTCCGGGTGGCCGGCCTCGGCGCAGGCGTCGAGGATGTTGCGCAAGGATGGCCGACGCTCGGTCAGGTGGTGCAGCGCGTAGGCATTGTCCCAGAACAGCCGGAAGTCCGGCGCGCCGGTCGCCATCCGGGCGAGACGCTCGACGACGGCGTCCGAATAGGTCTCGCCGCCGGGGTTCGAATATTGCGGCACCGCCCACATCCCCTTCACCCGGTGATCGCGCGCCTGCTCCTCGACGACGTCCATGTCCGGGCCGTCGTCGCGCATCGGCACCGGGACCATGCCGATGCCGTAGGTCTCGCACAGGGCGAAGTGGCGGTCGTAGCCCGGCACCGGGCAGAGGAAGCGGATCTCCTCCTCCTTCGACCACGGCCGCGCAGACCCGGGCGCGCCCTTGAGGAGCGCGTAGGCGATGCAGTCGTGCATGAGCGCGAGGCTCGAATTGTTGCCGACGACGACCCGCTCCGGCGGAGCGCCGAGGACGGGCGCGAACAGGGTCCGCACCTCGGCGAGCCCCTGCACGCCGCCGTAGTTGCGGGCATCCTCGCCGCTCTCGGTGCGGTGGTCGCGGTTGCCCGGCAGGGTCAGCAAGCCCTCCGACAGGTCGAGCTGCTCGGGCGAGGGCTTGCCCCGGGTCATGTCGAGCTTGAGGCCGCGCTCCTGAAGGGCGGCGTAGCGGGCCTGGAGGTCGCCGAGGGCGGGAATGGTGGTCATTGGACGCGATCGCTGGGTCAGGGTAAGCGATGCCTCCTTTGCGCCTCGGGCGGCCTCCGGTCCAGGGCCTTTCCGGACGGCGGCCTCTCTCGCCCCGGCCTATTTGCCCGGCTTCTCGGACAGGATGGCGCCGGTCCGCGGATCGGCCCGGAACTTCATCGGCTTGCCGTCCTTCATCCCCTCGCCCTCCCAGTGGCCGTCATCGGCCTCGATCTCGGAGATCATGGTGTAGCCGGCGGCCTCGACCTTCTGGATCACCTGGCCGATCGGCATCCAGTCGGCCCCGACCTTGTCGGCGAGCGCGGCGGTGCCGCTGCCGGCAAGGACGAGGGCGGCGAGGGCCGGAAGGGTCAGCTTGGTCATGGGCTTGGTCATGGCTCGGGTCTCCCTTGGCTTGCGGCGGATGCCGCCGGGAGATCGTTCGTCTCGCCCATGAGGTTCCCGGCAAAAGAAAAGGCGGCCCTCGCGGGCCGCCTTGAAGGGCAACGGGATCGAGCTCGACCTTAGGCCGAGGCGGTGTCCTCGGCAGCCGCCTGGGTCGGGCCGGAATCCTTGCCGCGGGCGTCGACGTCGCGATCGACGAACTCGATCACCGCCATCGGGGCGTTGTCGCCGTAGCGGAAGCCCGCCTTCATGATGCGGCAATAGCCGCCCGGGCGGCCCTGGTAGCGGGGGCCGAGCACGTCGAACAGCTTCTTCACCGTCACCTCGTCGCCGCGAAGCGCCGCGATCGCCTGGCGGCGGGCGTGCAGGTCGCCGCGCTTGCCGAGGGTGATGAGCTTCTCGACGACCGGACGCAGGTCCTTGGCCTTCGGCAGGGTGGTGATGATCTGCTCGTGCTTGATCAGCGCGACCGACATGTTCGAGAACATCGCCTTGCGATGCTCGACCGTGCGGTTGAAGCGACGACCCCGGAATCCGTGACGCATGGCTGTCTCCTTTGGTTCTCGGCCGCCGTGCCACGGGTCGGCCGTCCTTTCTCGTGAGCGCGGATTACCGCCACTCCCGGTGCGCTCTCACGCGCGGGCGCACCGGGAGTGGCGGCGCAAGGATCGCCTTGCGCCGCCGATGAGGCTCAGTAGTGCTCCTCGAAGCGCTTGGCGAGGTCCTCGATGTTCTCCGGCGGCCAGCCGGGCACGTCCATGCCGAGGTGCAGGCCCATCGCGGCCAGCACTTCCTTGATCTCGTTGAGCGACTTGCGGCCGAAGTTCGGCGTGCGCAGCATCTCGGCCTCGGTCTTCTGGATGAGGTCGCCGATGTAGACGATGTTGTCGTTCTTGAGGCAGTTGGCCGAGCGGACCGACAGCTCGAGCTCGTCGACCTTCTTGAGCAGCGCCGGGTTGAAGGGCAGCTGCGGCGCCAGCGGCGCGGCCTCCTCCTTGCGGGGCTCCTCGAAGTTCACGAAGATCTGGAGCTGATCCTGGATGATGCGGGCGGCGTAGGCGAGCGCATCCTCGGGCGAGACCGCGCCGTTGGTCTCGACCGTCATGGTCAGCTTGTCCTTGTCGAGATCCTGGCCCTCGCGGGTGTTCTCGATGCGGTAGGACACCTTGGTGACCGGCGAGAACAGGGCGTCGACCGGGATCAGGCCGATCGGCGCGTCCTCGGGCCGGTTGCGCTCGGCCGGGACGTAGCCCTTGCCGGCGGATACCGTGAACTCCATGCGGATCTCGGCCCCGTCGTCCAGGGTGCAGAGCACCAGGTCGGGGTTGAGGATCTGCACGTCGCCGATCGTGGCGATGTCGCCCGCGGTGACCAGGCCCGGGCCGGTCTTGCGCAGGGTCATGCGCTTGGGCGTGTCGCTCGAGGAGCGGATCGCGATCGTCTTGATGTTGAGGACGATGTCGGTGACGTCCTCGCGCACGCCCGGGATCGAGGAGAACTCGTGCAGCACGCCGTCGATGTGGACCGAGGTGACGGCCGCGCCCTGGAGCGACGAGAGGAGCACCCGGCGCAGGGCGTTGCCGAGGGTGGTGCCGAAGCCGCGCTCGAGCGGCTCGGCCACCACGGTGGCGATCCGCTTCGGGTCGTGACCCGGGGTGACCTCGAGCTTGTTCGGCTTGATCAGCTCTTGCCAGTTCTTCTGAATGACCACGTTCGCACCTCTCGCCAACTTACACCGGGGCGGCCCGGAGGCCCTCCCCTCGCGGTCCCTCCCGCGCCCGGGAGACACCGCCGTCCTGATCTCTCACGCGTTCGAAGCAGGGGCGGTCAGGACGCCGCGCTCCACTGCTCCGGGACCCAGGCGAAGCCGGCACGATCGCGCCGCACGTAGCCGAGGGCCGGAAAATCGAGATGCATCCCGGCGACCAGGAGGCGGTCCGCCGCTGCCTGATCGAGGATGCGCTTGCGCGTTGCTGCGGCCATCGCGCCGTCGACGTCGAAGGCGACTCCCGCCTCGGGCCGGGCGAACTGGATCGCCGGGTAATGGACCACGTCGCCCCAGATCAGCAGCGGCCGATCGCCGGACCGGACCCGGTAGGCGGTGTGGCCGGGGGTGTGGCCGGGCGCCAGGACCGCATCGATCCCTGGCAGCACCTCGCCCTCGCCGGCTCGGCGGATCCGGTCGCCGTAGGCCGCGACGAGCGCGTGCGCCCGGCGAAACCCCGCCCTGGCGCCCTCCGGCGCGCGCACTTCCGCCCCGTCGGCGAGCCAGTAGGCGGCCTCCGCCTCCGGGATCACCACCTCGGCATTCGGATAGACCGCCGCGGCGCCGTCCGGCCCGACGAGCCCACCGACATGGTCGGAATGCAGGTGGGTCACCAGCACGGTGCCGATGTCGGCGGGCGCGAGGCCGCAGGCCTGAAGCGCCTTGGGCAGGTGCCCGAGGGTATCGGGCCCGCCCGCGCCCATGCCGGCATCGACCAGGACCGGGTCTGCGCCGCCGAGGATCAGGAAGGCGTTGACGCTGATCCGCGGGGCCTCGACGCCCCGGAACCCATCCGCCTGCAGGCGGGCGGCCTCGTCGGCGGGGAGGCCCTGCACCAGCCCGAGCGACGCCACGAGGTGGCCGTCGCTGAGCGGGACCACAACGCGATCGCCCAGCGTCCAGGACAGGACGCCGGGCCGGGCGATGGCGGCTTTGGGCGGAGTCGACACGCGATCCTCTTCGCAGACGGCCCGGGGAGCTTCGAGAAGCCCCCCGGCACCGGGGACGATCAGACGCGGCGGCGCTTGCGCGGGCGGCAGCCGTTGTGCGGGATCGGGGTCACGTCGCGGATCGACGTCACCGTGAAGCCCGCCGCCTGGAGCGCGCGCAGGGCCGACTCGCGGCCCGAGCCGGGGCCCGAGACCTCGACCTCGAGGGTGCGCATGCCGTGCTCGGCGGCCTTGCGGCCGGCATCCTCGGCCGCGACCTGGGCGGCGTAGGGGGTCGACTTGCGGGAGCCCTTGAAGCCCATGGCGCCGGCCGACGACCACGAGATCGTGTTGCCCTGGGCGTCCGTGATGGTGATCATCGTGTTGTTGAACGAGGCGTTCACGTGGGCGACGCCCGACACGATGTTCTTGCGTTCGCGACGACGGACGCGGGTTGCTTCCTTGGCCATACTGTCTTTCGATCCTTCAGGCGCGCCCGTGGTGCCAGGCGCTCGGGACGTCTCTTGCGGGTAACGAAGGCGGCGCTCGCGCGTCGCCGGTGTGGGGCGGAGCCGGCGCCGGGAGGCACAAGTCCGCCGATCTCACGCGACCGCGGCTTACTTCTTCTTGCCGGCGATCGGCTTCGCCTTGCCCTTGCGGGTGCGGGCGTTGGTGTGGGTGCGCTGGCCGCGGACCGGCAGGTTGCGGCGGTGGCGCAGGCCGCGGTAGCAGCCGAGGTCCATCAGCCGCTTGATGTTCATCGCGACTTCGCGGCGCAGGTCGCCCTCGACGATGTAGTCGCGGTCGATCGTCTCGCGGATCTGCAGCACCTCGGCGTCGGTGAGCTGGTTCACGCGGCGCTCGGCCGGGATGCCGACCTTCCCGACGATCTCCTCGGCCTTCTTGGCGCCGATGCCGTGGATGTACTGCAGCGCGATGACGACGCGCTTGTTGGTCGGGATGTTGACGCCGGCGATACGGGCCATGGTGTCCTGCTCTCCATCGCGTCCGCGGCGTGACGCCCGGACGGCTGTTCTGGTCTCACGCGCGTCCGGTGGAGCCCGGCCCCTGCGCGCCGTCCCGACGGCAAATCGGCCCGGAGCGGCCTCCACAGAGGCACGCCGGGCCGTCCGAGTCTGAACGAAGGAGCGCCCACTAGCGCGGACGCGCCGGGTTGTCAACGGACTTTCACGTCAGGCGGACACCGCCTGGTAGGGAGCGAGCAGCGTCTCAAGCTGCTTCGTCACCTCGTCGATCGGCGCCATGCCGTCGACTTGGCGCAGCAGGCCGGTACCGGCATAATGCGCCGAGAGCGGCGCTGTCTGGCCGCGGTAGGCCTCGAGCCGGGTCTTGAACACCTCCGGCGTGTCGTCCTTGCGCACCGGCTCGCCGCGGGCCTGGGTCTCGGCGGCGCGCTTGCCGATGCGCCCGACGAGCGCCTCCTCGTCGACCTTGAACTCGATCACCGCGTCGAGGCGCAGGCCCTTCTCGGCCAGCATCGTCTCGAGAGCGACGGCCTGCGCCACCGTGCGCGGGAAGCCGTCGAGGATGAAGCCGCTGCGGGCGTCGGCCTCCTCGATCCGGTCGGCGACGATGCCGATCACGATGTCGTCGGACACCAGGGCGCCGCTCTCCATCAGGGCCTTGGCCTTGAGGCCGACCGGGGTGCCGGCCGCCACCGCGGCGCGCAGCATGTCGCCGGTCGAGAGCTGCGGGATCCCGAACCGCTCGACGATCCGGGCCGACTGCGTGCCCTTCCCGGCGCCGGGCGGGCCGAGCAGAATGATCCGCATAACCTGTCTCTCCCCTCCACCGCGTCCCGCACGGGATCCGTCCTCCCGGGGCGCGGCCTGTCTGCTTGTTCTAGCCCGGGACCCGGTCGGGCCGAAATCCGACCATGCGCCAACCCGACCATGCGCCAGGCCGGCGGCCCGGCGCAAGGGAGCCCGGCCGGTTGCATCGGCCCGGCCGGTCTCGCGTCGCGGCATCCGTCAGCGGCGGCGGGCGCCGCGCAGCTTCGCCTTCTTCACCAGCCCCTCGTACTGATGGGCGAGCAGGTGGCCGTGGACCTGCGCCACCGTGTCCATCGTCACCGAGACCACGATCAGCAGCGAGGTGCCGCCGAAGTAGAACGGCAGCGAGGCGTAGGAGACCAGGATCTCCGGGATCAGGCAGATCAGGGTCAGGTAGGCGGCGCCGATCACCGTGATGCGCGACAGCACCTTGTCGATGAACTCCGCCGTACGCTCGCCCGGCCGGATGCCCGGGATGAAGCCGCCATGCTTCTTCAGGTTGTCCGCCGTCTCCTGCGGGTTGAACACCACCGCGGTGTAGAAGAAGGCGAAGAAGATGATCAGCGCCGCGTACAGTACCATGTAGAGCGGCCGGCCGTGCCCGAGATAGGTCGCCATGGTGGCGATGATGCCGGTGCCGTTCGGGTCGGTCTGAAAGCTCGCCGCCGTGGCCGGGAGCAGCAGCAGCGAGGAGGCGAAGATCGGCGGGATCACGCCCGAGGTGTTGAGCTTCAGCGGCAGGAACGAGGTCTGGCCCTCGTACATGCGGTTGCCGACCTGGCGCTTGGGGTAGTTGATCAGGAGCCGGCGCTGGGCGCGCTCCATGAACACGATGAAGTAGACGACCGCGGCCGCCATCACCACGACGCCGAGGATCACCACGGTCGAGAGGGCACCCTGGCGGCCGAGCTCGAGAGTGCCGGCGATGGCCGAGGGCAGGTGCGCGACGATGCCGGCGAAGATGATGAGGGACGAGCCGTTGCCGATGCCGCGCGACGTGATCTGCTCGCCGATCCACATCAGGAACAGGGTGCCGCCGGTGAGCGTGATGACGGTCGAGACCAGGAAGAAGGGTCCTGGATCCTGCACGATGCCGCCGGAGCTCTGGAGGCCCACCGCGATGCCCCAGGCCTGGAAGATCGCCAGGACCACTGTGAGGTAGCGGGTGTACTGGTTGAGGACCTTGCGGCCCGACTCGCCCTCCTTCTTCAGCGCCTCGAGCGACGGCACCACCGAGGTGAGCAGCTGCACGATGATCGATGCCGAGATGTACGGCATGATGTTGAGCGCGAAGATCGCCATGCGCTCGACGGCACCGCCGGAGAACATGTTGAACAGGCCGAGCACGCCGCCTTGCGCGTTGGCGAAGCTCTGGCGCAAGGCGTCGGGATCGATGCCGGGCAGCGGGATGTAGGTCCCGAGCCGGTAGACGATCAGGGCGCCCAGGGTGAACCAGATCCGCTTCTTGAGCTCTTCGGCCTTGGCGATGGCGCCGAAGTTGAGGTTGGCGGCGAGCTGCTCGGCTGCAGAGGCCATGGGGTGTGGTCCTTGGGGTCGGGTCCGCGGCGGTCGCGGGCTGGGGCAGTCGGGTGCCCCCCAAAACACGGGCGGCGGCCTCGCGCTGCTCGCACGGGCCGCCGCCGATCCTCGGTGACTTAAAGTGTGCCTCAGGCCGACGCAACCGCGTCGTCGGCGGTGGCGAGGGACTGGGTCACCGAGCCGCCGGCCTTCTCGATCGCCTCGACGGCCGACTTCGACGCGCGCGAGACCTGGACGGTCAGCTTGGCGGTCAGCTCGCCGACGCCGAGGATCTTCACGCCGTCGCGGGCCTTGGAGACCACGCCGGCGGCGATCAGCGCCTCGAGGGTGACGGGAGCCGAGGCGTCCAGCTTGCCGGCGTCGATCGCCTGCTGGATGCGGCCGACATTCACCTCGTTGAGGTGGATGGCGCCCGGGTTGTTGAACCCGCGCTTCGGCAGGCGGCGGTGGAGCGGCATCTGGCCGCCCTCGAAGCCCTTGATGGCGACGCCGGAGCGCGCCTTCTGGCCCTTCACGCCGCGGCCGGCGGTCTTGCCCTTGCCGGAGCCGATGCCCCGGCCGACGCGCATCCGCTTCTTGGTTGCGCCTTCGTTGTCACGGATTTCGTTGAGCTTCATCGTGCCCTCCTCACGCCGCGTCGTCGAGAACGCGCACGAGGTGATGCACCTTGGCGATCATGCCGCGCACCGACGGGGTGTCGGGCAGGACCGCGATGCGGTGCATCTTGTTCAGCTTCAGGCCGATCAGCGTCTGACGCTGGCTGGCCTCGCGGCGGATCGGCGAGCCGATCTGCTGCACCCGGACGGTCTTGTCAGCCATCTCAGTGCCTCCCCTCACGCCGCGTCGGCGGAGTCGGCCGAGGCGGCCGAATCGGCGTCACGGCGGCGGGCCTGCAGGGCCGAGACCTTCAGACCGCGGCGCGCCGCGACCGAGCGGGGCGAATCCTCGTTCTTGAGCGCGTCGAAGGTCGCGCGCACGAGGTTGTACGGGTTCGACGAGCCGAGCGACTTCGCCACCACGTCCTGCATGCCCAGCGTCTCGAAGACGGCGCGCATCGGGCCGCCGGCGATGATGCCGGTGCCGGCCGGAGCGGCGCGCAGGATCACCTTGCCGGCGCCGTGACGGCCGTTGACGTCGTGGTGCAGGGTGCGGCCCTCGCGGAGCGCCACGCGGACGAGGCCGCGCTTGGCCGCCTCGGTGGCCTTGCGGATGGCTTCGGGAACCTCACGGGCCTTGCCGTGGCCGAAACCGACGCGACCCTTCTGGTCGCCGACGACGACGAGGGCCGCGAAGCCGAAGCGACGGCCGCCCTTCACCACCTTGGCGACGCGGTTGATGTGGACGAGCTTGTCCACGAACTCGCTGTCGCGCTCCTCGCGGTCGTCGCGGCGACGACCCTCACGCTCACGTGCCATGTGTATTGTCCGTTCGACTGACGCGGGCGGCGGTCCCGCTCGCTGGGTTTCGATCCGCCGGAACGAGAGAGGGAGCCTCGCGGCCCCCTCGCCTCTTGGGACAAAGGTGCGACCCGTGGACCGGGACGGGGCGGCGCCGCGGGCGCCCTCCCCTTCCCGGAACCGGATCAGAAGTCCAGGCCACCCTCGCGGGCCGCGTCGGCCAGGGCCTTGACCCGGCCGTGATAGAGGTAGCCCGAGCGGTCGAAGATGACCTGGGTGACCCCGGCCGCCTTCGCGCGCTCCGCCACCAGCTTGCCGACCTCGGTCGCGGCGGCCTTGTCGGCGCCGGTCTTGAGGCGGGCACGCAGGTCCTTGTCGAGGCTCGAGGCCGCGGCCAGGGTATGGCCGGTCGCGTCGTCGATGACCTGGACGTAGATCTGCTTGGAGGAGCGGAACACCGAGAGCCGCGGACGACCGTTGGCCGCCTTGCGGATCGCCCGCCGGACGCGCGCCCGGCGCCGGTCGAGCAGTTCGATTTTGCGAGACATCGTCGGCGGCCCTTACTTCTTCTTGCCTTCCTTGCGGAAGATGAACTCGCCGGCGTACTTCACGCCCTTGCCCTTGTAGGGCTCGGGGCCGCGGTACTCGCGGATCTCCGCCGCGACCTGGCCGACGCGCTGCTTGTCGATGCCGGTGACGATGATCTCGACCGGCCGGGGGGTGGCGATCGAGATCCCCTCCGGGATCGCGTACTCGATGTCGTGGCTGTAGCCGAGCGACAGCTTGAGGACCTTGCCGGCGACCGCGGCACGGTAGCCGACGCCGTTGATCTCGAGCTTCTTCTCGTAGCCCTTGGTCACGCCCTCGACCAGGTTCGACACCTGGGCGCGGGAGAGGCCCCACATCGCTCGGGCCTCCTTGGTCTGCGAACGCGGCTGGACCGAGATGGCGCCGTTCTCGTGCGTCACCGACACCTGGTCGGGCACCCGGAACTGCAGCTCGCCCTTCTGGCCCTTGATCTTCACGTTCTGGCCGTCGACGGTGGCGGTCACGCCGGCCGGCACGGTCACGGGCTTCTTGCCTACGCGGGACATGCTCGTCTCTCCTATGCGGCTGTCAGGGTCTGAAGGTCAGAAGACCTTGCAGAGCACCTCGCCGCCGACGTTGCGCTCGCGCGCCTCGTGGTCGGCCATGACGCCCTGAGGGGTGGAGACGATGGTGATGCCCAGGCCGTCGGCCACGCGCGGCAGGGTATCGACCGACGAGTAGACCCGGCGGCCCGGCTTGGAGACGCGCTCGATCGAGCGGATCACCGGCTGTCCGTCGAAGTACTTGAGCTCGATTGCGAACTCGGTGCGCCCGTTGCCGTAGTCGGTCGTGGCGTAGTCGCGGATGTAGCCCTCGGACTTCAGCACGTCGAGGACGCGCGCCCGCAGCTTGGAGCCGGGGGTCTGCACGACATTGCGACGACGCTGCTGGCCGTTGCGGATGCGGGTGAGCATATCGCCCACGGGATCGTTGATCATCTGTGGCGCCCTCCCCTTACCAGCTGGACTTGACCAGGCCCGGGATCATGCCCCGGGACCCCAGGTCGCGCAGGGCGACGCGGGAGATGCCGAGCTTGCGGTAGTAAGCCCGGGGACGGCCGGTCATCTCGCAGCGGTTGCGGATGCGGGTCGGGTTGGCGTTGCGGGGCAGCTCCGCCAGCTTGAGGCGCGCCTCGAAGCGCTCCTCCATCGACAGCGACTCGTCGTTCGCCGTCGCCAGCAGCGCCTCGCGCTTCGGCGCGTAGCGCTTGGCGAGCTCGCGCCGCTGCTTGTTCTTCTCGATTTTGCTCGTCTTAGCCATTGCTTAAGCTCTCCGGTGTCCGCGTATGGGGGCGCGAGCCCTCACTGCCGGAACGGGAAGTTGAAGTGCTTCAGGAGCGCCCGGGCCTCGGCATCGGTCTTGGCGGTGGTCGCCACGACGATGTCCATGCCCCAGGTGTTCTGGGCCTTGTCGTAGTTGATCTCGGGGAACACCAGGTGCTCCTTGATCCCGAGGGCGTAGTTGCCGCGGCCGTCGAACGACTTCGGGTTCAGGCCGCGGAAGTCACGCACGCGCGGCAGCGCGATGGTGATCAGGCGGTCCATGAACTCGTACATCCGCTGCTTGCGCAGGGTGACCTTGCAGCCGATCGGCATGTTCTCGCGAACCTTGAAGGTCGCGATCGCCTTGCGGGCCCGGGTGATGACCGGCTTCTGGCCGACGATCAGGCCGAGATCCTCGGCGGCGACGGAGGCCTTCTTGGAGTCCTGGGTCGACTCGCCGACGCCCATGTTGACGACGATCTTCTCGATCGTCGGCACCTGCATCGGGTTGGTGTAGCCGAACTCCTCGATCAGCTTCGGACGCACCACTTCCTCGTAGTGCTTCTTCAGCCGCGGCGTGTAGCCGTCCTTCAGCGCCTCAGCCATCGATCAGATCTCCCGAGCGCTTCGCAAAGCGAACCTTGCGCCCGTCTTCCAGAATGCGAAAACCGACCCGGGTGGGCTTGCCGTCCTTGGGATCGGCGACCGCCAGGTTCGACAGGTGGATCGCCGCCTCCTTGGAGATGATCCCGCCCTCGGAGGTCTGGGTCTGGCGCTGGTGGCGCTTGACCAGGTTGATCCCCCGCACCAGGGCCCGATCTTCCTTCGGCATCACCTGGATGACCTCGCCGGTGCGACCCTTGTCGCGGCCGGTCAGGACGACGACCTTGTCGCCCTTCTTCACCTTCGCAGCCATTACAGCACCTCCGGCGCCAGCGAGATGATCTTCATGTGGTTGCGGGCGCGCAGCTCGCGCGGCACGGGCCCGAAGATGCGGGTGCCGATCGGCTCCTTCTGGTTGTTGATCAGCACGGCCGCGTTGCGGTCGAAGCGGATCACCGAACCGTCGGGACGCCGGACGTCCTTGGCGGTGCGCACGACGACCGCCTTCATGACGTCGCCCTTCTTCACGCGGCCCCGCGGAATCGCCTCCTTCACCGACACCACGATGATGTCGCCGACGCCGGCGTACTTGCGCTTGGAACCGCCGAGCACCTTGATGCACATCACGCGACGTGCGCCGGAATTGTCGGCGACGTCCAGATTCGTCTGCATCTGGATCACGGCCTAACGCCCTTTCCTTGTTTCAGGCAGGTCTCCGCAGGGCAGGATTGCCCGGCGGACGGCAGCCTGATGGGGATCTCGCGTCCCCGTCCATTAAAGAGACCGCGCTGCAGCGCATCGGCCTGCGCTGGCGCGGTCAACGAACGCGATGACGGGCGCGTCGCACGCCCTTCATGTTTCGGTGGAGGCCGGCCGTCTACACCGGTTCGGCTCCCTTGACAAGGCGTAGGGGCACCAAAAGGTGCCCCGTCTCACGCCTCGGCGGTCGCGACGGCCTCGCCCTCGACCAGCTTCCAGGTCTTGAGCTTCGAGTAGGGCCGCGACTCCTCGATGAACACCGTCTGGCCGACCTTGGCCGCGTTGTTCTCGTCGTGGGCGTGGTAGTTCTTCGACCGACGGATGGTCTTCTTCATCACCGGGTGGGTGAAGCGACGCTCCACCTTCACGACGACGGTCTTGTCCTGCTTGTCGCTGACGACGACGCCCTGCAGCACGCGCTTCGGCATGGTCTGAACTCCCTTAGCCCTGCGCTGCCTGCAGCGTCTTCTGGCGCTGCAGGGTGCGGACGCGGGCGATGTCGCGACGCACCTCGCGCACCCGCGCGACGTTCTCGAGCTGACCTGTCGCCCGCTGGAAGCGCAGGTTGAACTGCTCCTTCTTCAGGTTCAGGAGCTCTTCGCCGAGCTGATCCGGCGACAGCGCGCGCAGGTCAGACAGCCTCTGGCTCGATTTCATGGTGAAGTCTCTCCTCAGTCGGCGATGCGCTGGATGAAGCGCGTGCGGACCGGCAGCTTGGCGGCACCCAGGCGCAGCGCCTCGCGGGCGATGTCCTCGGCCACGCCGTCGATCTCGAACATGATGCGGCCCGGATGCACGCGGGCGGCCCAGTACTCGGGCGAGCCCTTGCCGGAGCCCATGCGGACCTCGGTCGGCTTCTGGGTCACGGGGACGTCGGGGAAGATCCGGATCCAGACCCGGCCCTGACGCTTCATCTCGCGGGTGATCGCGCGGCGGGCCGCCTCGATCTGGCGCGCGGTGATCCGCTCCGGCTCCATGGCCTTCAGGCCGTAGGAGCCGAAGTTCAGGTCGGTCCCGCCCTTCGCGGCGCCGTGGATGCGGCCCTTGAACTGCTTGCGGAACTTCGTCTTCTTGGGTTGCAGCATGGCAGCCTCTCAAAACTGAAGGGCGGGGGAAGCGCGGCCCTCAGGCCGCGTCCCGTCCGCCGCGCTCGCCGCGCTCGCGGTCACGACGCCCGCCGGAACGGCCGCCTTCCTCGTGCGCGCGCTTGTCCTGGGCCATCGGGTCGTGCTCGAGGATCTC
Organism: Methylobacterium variabile; assembly: GCF_001043975.1. Lineage (GTDB taxonomy): Bacteria > Pseudomonadota > Alphaproteobacteria > Rhizobiales > Beijerinckiaceae > Methylobacterium > Methylobacterium variabile. Next base: position 4,432 of record NZ_LABY01000089.1, on the reverse strand, counting down.
GCCCTTGAACACCCACACCTTGATGCCGCAGGTCCCGTAGGTGGTGAACGCCGTGGCCGTGCCGTAATCGACGTCGGCGCGCAGGGTGTGCAGGGGCACGCGGCCCTCGCGGTACCACTCGAGCCGGGCGATCTCGGCGCCGCCGAGGCGGCCGGAGCAGTTGATGCGGATGCCCTCGGCGCCGAGACGCATCGCCGACTGCACGGCGCGCTTCATGGCGCGACGGAAGGCGACGCGGCGCTCGAGCTGCTGGGCGATCGAGTCGGCCACCAGGGTGGCGTCGATCTCGGGCTTGCGCACCTCGACGATGTTGATCGTCACGTCGGCCTTGGTCATCGAGTTGACGAGCTTGCGCAGCTTCTCGATGTCCGCGCCCTTCTTGCCGATCACCACGCCCGGACGGCCCGAGTGGATGGTGACGCGGCACTTCTTGTGCGGGCGCTCGATGACGATCTTGGACACGGCGGCCTGCTTGAGCTGCTTGAGCAGCGCTTTGCGGATCGCCACGTCCTCATGCATCAGGCGAGCGTACTCGCCCTTGTTGGCGTACCAGCGCGAGTCCCAGGTCCGGTTGATGCCGAGCCGGAGACCGATCGGGTTGACTTTCTGTCCCATCGATTCCTCCTCAGGCCGCCTCGGCCGGGACTTCGCGCACCACGATGGTGAGGTTCGCGAACGGCTTCAGGATGCGGGCGCCACGGCCGCGGGCGCGGGCATGGAAGCGCTTGAGAACCAGCGCCTTGCCGACGTAGGCCTCCTTCACGACGAGATCGTCCACGTCGAGGTCGTGGTTGTTCTCGGCGTTCGCGATCGCGCTCTCGAGGCACTTCTTGACGTCGACGGCGATCCGCTTGCGCGAGAACTGAAGGTCCGCCAGCGCGGTCGAGACCTTCTTGCCGCGGATCAGCTGCGCCACCAGGTTCAGCTTCTGCGGGCTGACGCGCAGCATGCGCGCGACGGCCTTCGCCTCGTTCTGGGGGAGCGCGCGGGGTGCTGCTGCCTTGCCCATCTCAGCGCCTCTTCGCCTTCTTGTCGGCCGCGTGACCGTGGAAGGTGCGGGTCGGCGAGAACTCGCCGAACTTGTGACCGACCATCTCCTCGGAAACGTAGACCGGAATGTGCTTCTGCCCGTTGTAGACCCCGAAGGTCAGACCAACGAAATGCGGAAGGATCGTGGAGCGACGGCTCCAGATCTTGATCACCTCGTTGCGGCTCGCGCCGCGCGCGGCGTCCGCCTTCTTGAGGAGGTAGCCGTCGACGAACGGCCCCTTCCAGATTGAACGTGCCATGGGACGAAGCCCTTACTTCTTGCGGTTGTGGCGGCTCGACACGATGAACGTGTCGGTGCGCTTGTTCGAGCGGGTCTTCTTGCCCTTCGTGGGGATACCCCACGGCGTGACCGGATGACGACCGCCCGAGGTGCGACCCTCGCCGCCGCCGTGCGGGTGGTCGATCGGGTTCATCGCGACGCCGCGGTTGTGCGGGCGCTTGCCGAGCCAGCGATTGCGGCCCGCCTTGCCGAGCGAGATGTTCATGTGGTCGGGGTTCGAGACCGCGCCCACCGTGGCGTAGCACTGGCCGTGCACCAGGCGCTGCTCGCCCGAGTTCAGGCGCAGCGTGACGTAGCCCTGGTCGCGGCCGACGATCTGGGCGTAGTTGCCCGCGGACCGGGCGATCGCCCCGCCCTTGCCGATCTTCAGCTCGACGTTGTGCACGATCGTGCCGACCGGCATGTTGCCGAGCGGCATGGCGTTGCCGGGCTTGATGTCGACCTGCTCGCCCGACACCACCTTGTCGCCGGCCTTCACCCGCTGGGGCGCCAGGATGTAGCTCTGGGCCCCGCCCTCGTAGGTCACGAGGGCGATGAAGGCGGTGCGGTTCGGATCGTACTCGATCCGCTCCACGGTGCCGACCTTGCCGGCGTGCTCACGCCGCTTGAAGTCGACGTTGCGCAGCGTGCGCTTGTGACCACCGCCGCGGAAGCGGACGGTGATGCGGCCGAGGTTGTTGCGGCCGCCGGTGGACGACTTGCCCACCGTCAGCGACTTGACCGGCTTGCCCTTGTAGAGCTCCGAACGGTCGACGATCACGAGCTGGCGAAGGCTCGGCGTGACCGGCTTGAATGTCTTCAAAGCCATTGGCTTGTTCCCTTACGCCGTTCCCCTCAGAGCCCGGTCGTGACGTCGATGGTCTGGCCCTCTTCGAGGGTGACGATCGCCTTCTTCACGTCCGAACGCTGGCCGCGCTGACCGCGGAAAATCTTGCTCTTGCCCTTGGTGACGAGCGTGTTGACGCTCTTCACCTTGACCTCGAACAGCTTCTCGACCGCTTCCTTGATCTGCGGCTTCGTCGCCTTCGGGGCCACCCGGAACACAACCTTGTTGAGCTCCGAGAGGTTCGTCGCCTTCTCGGTGATGACCGGGGAGACGATCACGTCGTAGTGGCGCGGATCAGCGCTCATTTGAATCGCGCCTCCAGCGCATCGACGGCGGCGCGGGTCAGCACGAGCTTCTCGCGGCGCAGGATGTCGTAGACGTTGATGCCCTGCACCGGCAGGACGTCGATCTGCGGCAGGTTGCGGGCCGCACGGGCGAAGTTCTGGTCGAGCTCGGCGCCGCCGATGATCAGCGCGTTCGAGAGCGACAGCTTGCCGAAGCGCTCGGCGAGCACCTTGGTCTTGCCCTCCTCGAGGCGCGCATCATCGACGACGATCAGCGCGGCGCTCTTGGCCTTGGCCGAGAGGGCGTGCCGCAGCGCCAGCGCACGGACCTTCTTGGGCAGGTCGTGGGCGTGCGAGCGGGTGACCGGGCCGTGGGCGCGGGCGCCGCCACGGAACTGCGGAGCCGAGGCCGCGCCGTGACGGGCGTTGCCGGTGCCCTTCTGCTTGTAGAGCTTCTTCGTCGTGCGGGCGATCTCGCCGCGCTGCTTGGTCTGGTGGGTACCAGCCTGGCGCTTGGCGAGCTGCCAGCGGACGCAGCGCTGCAGCAGGTCGGCGCGGGGCTCGAGGCCGAAGATGGCCTCGTCGAGCTCGACCGAGCCCGCCTCGGCGCCGTCGAGCGTGGTGATCTCGAACTTCATCACGCGTTCTCCTCGGTGGCCGGAGCCGCGGGAGCCTCGACCTGGGCCTCAGCGGGGGTCTCCGACGGAGCAGCGGTCTGCTCGCGGAACTTGCCCGGCATCGGGGCATCGGCCGGCAGCTTGCGCTTCACGGCGTCGCGGATCTGGATCCAGCCGCCATCAACGCCCGGAACCGAGCCCTGGACCAGGATCAGGCCGCGCTCGGGGTCGGTGCGCACGACGCGCAGGTTCTGGGTCGTGACCCGCTCGACGCCGAGGTGTCCCGGCATCTTCTTGTTCTTGAAGGTCTTGCCCGGGTCCTGACGGCCGCCGGTCGAACCGATCGAGCGGTGCGAGATCGACACGCCGTGGGTGGCGCGCAGACCGCCGAAGTTCCAGCGCTTCATGCCGCCGGCGAAGCCCTTACCGGTGGTCGTGCCCGTCACGTCGACGAACTGACCGACTAGGAAGTGGTCCGCCGTGATCTCGGCGCCAACCGGGATCAGCGCGTCCTCGGTGACGCGGAACTCGGCCACCTTGCGCTTCGGCTCGACCTTCGCGACCGCGAAGTGGCCGCGCTGGGCCTTGGACACGTTCTTGACCTTGGCCTTGCCGACGCCCACCTGGAGCGCGACGTAGCCGTTCTTCTCGATCGTGCGGTGGGCCACCACCTGGCACTGATCGACCTTGAGCACCGTGACCGGAACATGCTCGCCGGCGTCCGTGAAGACGCGGGTCATGCCGACCTTCTGTGCGATGACTCCTGAGCGCATGGTTCTCCCCCGCGCGGCCTGTCTGAAGCTCTAAGGACCGTCAGGTCCTCAGAGCTTGATCTCCACGTCGACGCCGGCGGCGAGGTCGAGCTTCATCAGCGCGTCCACGGTCTGGGGCGTCGGATCGACGATGTCGAGCACGCGCTTGTGGGTGCGCATCTCGAACTGCTCGCGCGACTTCTTGTCGATGTGGGGCGAGCGGTTGACGGTGAAGCGCTCGATCCGGGTGGGCAGCGGGATCGGCCCGCGCACCTGGGCCCCGGTGCGCTTCGCCGTCGAGACGATCTCGCGGGTCGACGAGTCCAGGATGCGATGATCGAACGCCTTGAGGCGAATGCGGATGTTCTGGCCGTTCATGTGATGTCTACCTCGCGACGGGATGGGGCGGGCACGAGGCCCGCCCCGTCACCTGTCCGCTCGTGGAAGCGCCGGGACGCTTACTCGGTGATGGAGGCGACGACGCCGGCTCCGACGGTGCGGCCGCCCTCGCGGATGGCGAAGCGCAGCTTCTCCTCCATGGCGACGGGCACGATCAGGGTGACGTCCATCGTCACGTTGTCGCCCGGCATCACCATCTCGGTGCCTTCCGGCAGCTGGCACAC
>NZ_LABY01000088.1 GCF_001043975.1 Methylobacterium variabile | reverse complement strand
CGCCGGCAACGTCGTGGCGGTGGATTTCGCCCGCACCGCCGGCGCCGACGAGGAGGCCGAGCTCAGCCGCGAGCCGGTCACCGTCGAGGTGATCGAGCACGTCAACCTGAACTCGTCGCGCTCCGACAAGGAGACGATCCACCTCGCGCTCGCCTTCGAGGACGGCGCGCCGGCCTACGAGCCCGGCGACTCGCTGGAGCTCTACCCCGAGAACGATCCGGCCCTCGTCGACCAGATCCTCAAGGCCGCCGGCCTCGAGGGCGACTCGGTCCTGCGCCAGGCTTTGCTCGCCGAGCGCGACATCACCACCCTGTCGGCCGCCACGGTCGAGCGCTTCGTCAAGGCCACCGGCCACGAGGAGGCCCGGCGCCTGATCGACTCGAACGAGGTCCGGGCCTGGATCGAGGGCCGGCACCTGATCGACCTGATCGAGACCTATCCGGCGAAGCTGACGGCGCAGCACCTGTCCGACATCACGCGGCCGCTGCCGCCGCGGGCCTACTCGATCGCCTCCTCGCGGGCCGAGGTCGGCGATGAAGCCCACCTGACCATCGCAGCGGTGCGCTACGCCACCCACGGCCGCGATCGCGCCGGCGTCGCCTCGGTCCACGTCGCCGACCGGATCCGCACCGGCGCCAAGCTCCGGGTGCGGGTGAAGCCGAACAAGCACTTCCGCCTGCCGAAGGATCCGGCGACCGACGTCATCATGGTCGGCCCCGGCACCGGCGTGGCGCCGTTCCGCGCCTTCGTGCAGGAGCGCCGCGCCACCGAGGCGCCCGGCCGCAACTGGCTGTTCTTCGGCGACCGCCACTTCACCCACGACTTCCTCTACCAGCTCGAGTGGCAGGAAGCCCTGGAGGACGGTTCGCTCGCCCGCATCGACGTCGCCTTCTCCCGCGATCAGCCCGAGAAGGTCTACGTCCAGGACCGGATCTGGGAGCAGCGCCGGGAGCTGGTGTCCTGGCTCGACGGCGGCGCCCACTTCTACGTCTGCGGCGACGCCAAGGCGATGGCCAAGGACGTGCGCGCGGCGCTGGTGCGGGCCTTCGCCGACGTGAAGGGCCTGGATGCGGCCGCGGCGGAAGCCGCCGTCGCCGGCCTGGAGCGCAGCCACCGCTACCAGCAGGACGTGTATTAGGGATTCCGCATCGCCCGGTGCGCACCTCTCCTCTCCCCGCCCGCGGGGAGAGGAGAAGGGAGCGAGCCCGGCCAAGGGGGTCTGCTCCTCACCGCCACTCAATCCTGAGGCGTCGCACCCTCACCCCTGCCCCTCTCCCGTACGAGAGGGGGTCCCGCGTATCTTTCGGCGACGCGCTCGCCAGGAGGAGCCGGGTAGTCTACGCCTCGCGCGAGGCGCCCGAACGGACACCATCCCCATGGCCGACCACAAGACCGCCGACACCCCCGCCGCCGAGCGCGTCTACGAGACGCCGCCGACCGAGCGCCCGATCACCGAGGCGGAGGCCGCCCGGGCCGCCAAGCTCTCGGCCAACGAGCACATCAAGATCGCCAGCGGCTACCTGCGCGGCACGCTCGCCGAGGGCCTGCTGAAGAACGCCACCGGCGCGATCTCGGACGATGACGGGCAGCTCGTGAAGTTCCACGGGATGTACCTGCAGGACGACCGCGACCTGCGCCCCGAGCGCACCAAGAAGAAGCTCGACAAGGCCTACTCGTTCATGATCCGCCTGCGTATCGCCGGCGGCGTCGTGACGCCGAAGCAGTGGCTGATCCTCGACGAGATCGCCCGCACCTACGCCAACGGCACCCTGCGGGCGACGACGCGCCAGACGTTCCAGTACCACGGCGTCATCAAGTCGAACCTGAAGCGCACCATGGCGGCGATCGACTCGGCGTTGCTCGATACGATCGCGGCCTGCGGCGACGTCAACCGCAACGTGATGGCGGCGACGAACCCGGCCCAGAAGGGCGCCCACGAGGCGGCCTACAAGCTCGCCAAGGACATCTCCGACACCCTCCTGCCGAAGACCGGCGCCTGGCGCGAGATCTGGCTCGACGGCGAGCGCGTGGTCGGCGGCGAGGACGCGGGCGAGGTCGAGCCGGTCTACGGCAAGACCTACCTGCCGCGGAAGTTCAAGACCATCGTGGCGGTGCCGCCCTCCAACGAGGTCGACGTCTACGCCCACGACCTCGGCTTCATCGCGATCCTCGACAAGAAGAACCGGGTGACGGGCTGGAACGTCACGGTGGGCGGCGGCATGGGCATGACCCACGGCGAGACCGACACCTTCCCGCGCACCGCCGACGTAATGCTGTTCTGCGAGCCCGAATACGCGCTGAAGGTCGCCGAGGCGGTGATGACCGTCCAGCGCGACTGGGGCAACCGCAACGTCCGCAAGAACGCCCGCCTGAAGTACACGATCGAGCGCTACGGCCTGAAGGCCTTCCGGGCCGAGGTCGAGAAGCGGGTCGGCCGCGCCTTCCCGGACCCGAAGCCGTTCAAGTTCGAGAACAACGGCGACCGCTACGGCTGGGTCGAGGGCGAGGACGGGCGCCACCACCTGACGCTCTACGTCGCGTCGGGCCGGATCAAGGACATCGAGGGCGGGCCGCAGATCCTGTCGGGCCTGCGCCGCATCGCCGAGGTGCACCAGGGCGATTTCCGCCTCACCGGCAACCAGAACGTCATCATCGCCAACGTCCCGGCCGACCGGAAGGCGGAGATCGACGCGCTGGTGCAGGAATACGGCCTCACCGCCGGCGCGGGCGCCCTGCGGCGCAACAGCCTCGCCTGCGTGGCGCTGCCGACCTGCGGCCTGGCCCTGGCGGAGAGCGAGCGCTACCTGCCGAGCCTGATCGACGAGCTCGAGGAGAGCCTGGCCTCCCACGGCCTCGCCGAGGACGAGATCACCATCCGGATGACCGGCTGTCCCAACGGCTGCGCCCGGCCGTTCATCGCCGAGATCGGCCTCGTCGGCCGCGGCCCCGAGCGGTACAACCTCTATCTCGGTGCCGCCTTCGACGGCTCGCGGCTGAGCAAGCTCTACGCCGACGACGTCGCGGCCTCCGACATCCGGGGGAAGCTCGACCCGCTCTTCGCGGCCTACGCCAGGGATCGCAAGGCCGGCGAGCGCTTCGGCGACTTCGTGATCCGGGCCGGCTACGTCGCGAAGACCGGCAACGGCCCGGACTTCCACGAGCGCACCGGCGCGCAGAAGGCGGTGGCCTGACGCGGCGCGCTGCGACGCAGCCGCGGAGGGAGAGCGTCGGGGATCTCGACGAGACCTGAGGCTTCCCCGATGGCTGCCTCTCCTCGAGATCCACACGCGGACATCGCCCCCCTCCGCGTCATTCCGGGCTCGCCGAAGGCGAGAGCCCGGGACGCCCCTGTGGGTGGTGATGCTGCCATGGCAAATCGGAGCAGATGGAAGCCCCTACCCCGCCGCATCCAGCTCCCTGACGATCGCCGCGATCACCCGCGGATCGGTCGGCTCGACCGGCGTGCCGAAGGCGGCGGCCACGTGGCCGTCGCGGCCGACCAGGTACTTGTGGAAGTTCCAGCGCGGCGTCTCGGCCGGCTTCTCGGCCGCGGCCCAGCGGTAGAACGGGTGCGCCTGCGGGCCCGTCACGGCCGTCTTCGCCACCACCGGGAAGGTGACGCCGTGGTTCCGGCGCGCCGCCTCGGCGATGGCCATCCCGTCGAGCGGTTCCTGGCGTCCGAAATCCGCCGACGGCACCGCGATCACCGTCAGCCCGCGGGAGCCGAACCGGGTCCAGAGCTGCTGCAGCCCGGAGAATTGCGGGGCGTAGCCGCAGGCCGTCGCGGTGTTGACCACCAGGATCGGCTTGCCGGCATGCTCGGCCAGCGCCAGGCTGCCGCCCTCCGGCCGGTCGAAGCTGAAGGCCGAGGCCGTCCGGCCGCTTGCCAGGGGCTCGCCGCCCTGCTGCGGCCCGGCCTGGGCCGGCAGGGCCAGCATGCCTCCGATCAGGATGAGCGCCTCGCGGCGGACGACCGGCATGGGATGCCTCCTCGGCAGAACAGGCTGCGATCCTCGCCCGGCCGCTGACGCAACGCAAGCGGGTGGTACGGCCAAGCTCGCTCAAGATCCTTGGCGCCGGTGTGGCAGCCGTGAACTTCCGCCCGACTGTGACGTTGTCCGCCGAGATTGATCGGGAGATGGACGATGGGCCGGCACGAGATCCTGAATTACTTCGAGCATCGGCGCGACGGGGCCTGGGTCTGCACGAAGCCCGTCACCCTGACCACGCCCCGCGAGAGCGTCGCGATCCGGCCCGGCATGCGGTTCGACTACGGCAAGAAGGTCGGCGGCATCGACCTGGCCGAGTACCTCGAGAGGCTCGGCTCGCAGTTCGGCTCCTGACCGGCCGGCAGCCGGTGACGCAGATGCCACACCCGGTCGCAGGCGTGCCGATGCCTTTTGACCGCGAGACGATCGGCACTATAGGCTTCGGGGATGATCCCTGCCCTGTCCGCACCTCCTCCCGTCGAGGAGTCACTGCCCAATACCCGCTGCCGCATCCTGGCGACGGCGGAGCGTTTCTTCCGTGAGATCGGCTACCAGAAGACCACGGTGGCCGACATCGCCAAATCCCTGCGGATGAGCCCGGCCAACGTGTATCGCTTCTTCGAGTCGAAGAAGGCGATCAACGAGGCCGTGGTGGCGCGCCTGATCGGCGATGTCGAGGCGAAGATCGCCGCCGTGGCGGACCGGCCGGGCGTCGCCGCCGAGGCGCGCCTGCGCGAGATCATCGTCTTCCTGCACCACGACGCCGTGGGCCGTTTCACCGGGCATCCGCGGATGCACGAGATGGTGGAGGCGGCGATGTCCGAGAGCTGGAACGTCTGCCGCCACCACGTCGACCGGATCACCGCGGTGCTCGAGCGCGTCATCGCCGACGGCGTCGCCCGCGGCGAGTTCGCTGTCGAGGAACCGGCGGTGGCGGCGCGCTGCGTCCACACGGCGATCGTGCGCTTCTGCCACCCGGTGCTGGTGGTGCAATGCCCGGAGGATTTCGTGCCGGCCCTCGATGCGATGATCGCGTTCCTGATCGGGGCGCTGCGGGCGGGACGGACCGGCTAGGCGGCCGCGTGGTCCCCGCTCCTCGCTGAGGGCGAGGCTGTCCTAGAAAAAAAGGGAAGCGCCGGATCCCTTCCGTGGTGCGAGAGAGGGGATCCGGCGCTGCCTGCTCTTACCGTGCCTGCTCCGCCGCCGCCGGCGGCTCGCGTTCGATGGTGCGGAAGCCTTCCAGCTCGGCGAGGTAGCTCCTGGCCCACCAGTCGACGTCCTCGCGGGCCATGCGCTCGAACATCGGCTTCCAGCGCTCCAGGCGCTCGGCCTTGGGCATGTAGAGGGCGGCGCGGATCGCCTCGGCCACCTCGAAGCGGTCGTAGGGATTGACGAGGAGCGCCTCGGGCAGCTGGCGGGCGGCGCCGGCGAATTTCGAGAGCACCAGCACGCCCGGATCGTCGTCGCTCTGGGCGGCGACGTACTCCTTGGCGACGAGGTTCATGCCGTCGCGCATCGGGGTGACGACGCCGACCCGCGCGGCCCGGTAGAGGCCCGCCAGCACGGCCCGCGGATAGGCCTTGGTCACGTACTGGATCGGCGTCCAGGACGGCTCGCCGAGCGACCCGTTGATGTTGCCGAGCACCTCGTTCACGTCGCGGCTGAGCTGCTCGTATTCCGGCACCTCGGTGCGCGACTTCGGCGCGATCTGCAGAAAGACGACGTTGCCGCGCTGGTCGGGGTTGGAGGCGAAGAAGCGCTCCACTGCCTCCATCCGCTCCGGCACGCCCTTCGAGTAGTCGAGCCGGTCGACGCCGATGAGCAGCTTGCGGGTGCGCAGGCCCGCCACCGTGTCGCGCACGGTGCGGTTCATGCCGGCGCGCTCGGCCGCCTGCCGGAAGCCGTCGACGTCGATGCCGATCGGGAAGCTGCGGATGCGGGTGCGGCGCCCGTCGACCATCAGCGAGCCGCCACCGAGCGGGATCGCCCGGAGCTCGTCGACGAGGTTGCGCGAGAGGTTGTAGACGTCGCTGTCGGTCTGGAGGCCGATCAGGTCGTAGTCCGAGACCGCCCGCAGCAGCTCGGTCGAGGCCGGCAGGGTGTTGAACACCTCGCCCGAGGGCCAGGGGATGTGGTGGAAGTAGCCGATCGGGTTCGAGACGCCCAGGCCCCGCAGCTCCGAGGCGAGCGGGATCAGGTGGTAGTCGTGGACCCAGATCAGGTCGCCGGGCTCGATCAGGCCCGCGAGCGCCTGGGCGAAGATGCGGTTGACCCGCTGGTAGCCGGCATAGTCGGCCCGCGAGAACGCCGCCAGGCCGAGGCGGTAGTGCATGATCGGCCAGAGCGCCCGGTTGGCGAAGCCGCTGTAGTACTCGCGGTGGTCCTGGGGCGAGAGGTCCATCACCGCGTACTGGACGCGGCCCCGGTCGGCGATGACCGGCTCGGAGGACGGATTCTCGGTGATCTTGCCGCTCCAGCCGAACCACAGGCCCTTGTAGGCCGTGAAGGCTTCCTTGAGGGCGACGGCGAGCCCGCCGGCCGCGACCGCCTTGGAGCCCGCATCCGGGACGGCGACGCGATTCGACACGATGATGAGGCGTGACACGGCGGGTATGGACTCCGGCTGCACGGACCTTGTGGGGCGGGAACGTCGCCGCGTCCATCCGCCCCCGACGGAGAAAACGCACCGGAAGCAAGCGCGATCCGCGGGAATTGGTCAACCCTTTCGGTGGATCCGGGTGCCGCCGCACCCGCACGGGCTGTGCCCGGCGCTCCACAGGATTCCCGCCACGATTCCTCCTTGGGTAAGGCCGGAACCGGGCGCCTTGGCTGCTGTTACCCGCAATATCGTCGCATGTGTTCGGCGCGGTGGCCGTCCGGCCTGCCCGCCGCGCCGGTCCAGAATGGAGGCTCCCTGATGAGCGCGGGTTACGAGAACGGACAGCACCGGGCCGATGACCGGGGGACGCCGGGCGAGCGCCCGGCCGATTGGGACGACCTGCGCCACGACGTGCGCCAGCTCGGCGACGTCGCGATGGAGCGCGGCTTCAGCCTGGTCGAGGCCGCCCGCGAGCAGGTCCACGGCTACGTCGACCGCCGCAAGGGCGACGCCGCGCAGTCGGTCTCCGACCTCGCCCAGGCCCTGCGCGACTCCGGCGGCAAGCTCGACCAGCAGCCGAACGTGAAGGCCTTCTTCGACAGCGCCGCCGAGGGGCTGGAGCAGCTCTCGGGCTCGATCCGCGAGCGCAGCTTCGAGGACTTCTACAGCGAGGTCGAGGCGGTAGCCCGCCGCCGCCCCGCCGCCGTCGCGGTGGCGACCTTCCTCACCGGCTTCCTGGCCGCCCGCTTCATCAAGTCCTCGGCCCACCCGTCCCACGTCCTCGACGGGCGCGACGCCTTCGGCAGCCGGACGCGCGAGCCCTACGCCGCCCGCTCGCCCGACTCCTTCACCGCCCGGGAGGCGCCGGGCGCGCGCAGCGAGCCCGAGACCGCCCGCCCCGATCCGTACCGCACCGGCGCGTCCGGCCCCCGCTACTCGGCCTGAGGGAGGGCGCCGCGATGGCCGATCCCATTGACGGCCGCCCGATCGGCGGCAACGGCTCCCCGGGGAGCATCCAGGGCCTCCTCGCGGACGCTCTGCGGGAGACGACCGACCTCGCCCGCAAGGAGATCGCCCTCTTCCGCACCGAGATGTCGAACAACCTGAGGTCGCTGTTCCTCGGGCTCGGCATGATGGTCGGCGCGGCGGTGTTCGCCGTCGTCGCCCTCCTGGTGCTCACCGACGCCCTGGTGAAGTGGCTCGCCACGGTGGTCCACTCCGAGGCGCTCGCCGCCCTGATCGTCGGGGCGGTGTTCCTGGTGATCGGCATCGGGCTCGCCCTGTGGGGCCGCAGCGCGATGTCCCTGTCCACGCTGACGCCGACCCGCACGACGCGCCAGGTGCGCCAGGATGCCAGGGTCCTGTCCGAGAGGGTGTCGGGATGACCCAGTCGATCAACGAGCTCGAGCACGAGATCGAGGAGACCCGGGCACGTCTCGACCGGACGATCGACCGGATCCAGGACCGGCTGTCGCCGGCGAGCATCGTCGACGAGATGCTCGGCACGGTGCGCCACTCGCCGATGAGCGGCCTCTACGACGGGGCGCTGGCGGCGGTGCGGCGCAATCCCGTGCCGGTGATGCTGATCGCGGCGGGCGTCGGCTGGCTGATCCACCGGGTCGCCCAGGACGCGCAGCGGCGCCAGCACCTCAACGCCACGGTGAACGGGGCCGAGTCGGTGCCGGTGCTCAACACCGGCGCGGCCCGCGTCTACGATCCCGACCGGCCGACCGGCCACCCGGCCTCCGACCGCGTCGGCGACGCCGCCGGCCTGCGGATGTAGCGGGCGCCGGCGCCGATCCGCGCCGGCCGCCTGTTTCCCCGAACCTTCGATCTATCGCAGGCTGGGACGGCACGGGCCGCCGTCGAGGCCTGCCAGGGAGTACCCGAGCCATGGCAGAGCACACCATCAACCCCGCCAATCCGGGCGCGCCCTCGGCCCACACCCCCGCGACGGGCCCCGAGCGCAACCTGCACCAGGACCACGACACCGTCCGCCAGAACCTCGACGCGGCGCAGGGCTCGGCCAGCCACGCCGCGGGTGCCGCCGGCCAGGCGGCCCAGGACGCGGGCGACACGATCAAGGATGCCGCCGCTGGCGCCGCCGACCGGGCGAGCGACACCGCCGCGGCGATCGGCGACCGGATCAGCCAGACCGCCGAGCAGCTGCGCGCCAAGGCCGACGCTGCGGCCGACCGCCTGAAGCAGGGCGCCAGCGACGCGATCGACCGCGCCCACGCGCAGGCGAGCCAGGCCTACGGCGCCGTCGGCGGCCGCGGTGCGGACACCCTCGACCGGGCCCGCGACTGGGCCAACGACCGGATCGAGACCGGCTCCCGGCGCTACGCCGACCTGCGCGACCGCGGCAGCGACCGCCTCGCCCAGGGCCAGAGTGCCGTCGAGCGCTTCGTCACCGAGAACCCCGTGCTGGTGGGCGTCGTCGGCCTCGCGGCCGGCATGCTGCTCGGCGCCCTGCTGCCGCGCACCCGCCAGGAGGATCAGGCGGTCGGCGCCTACGCCGACGAGGTCCGCGACCAGGGCCTGCGCTACGCCCGCGAGGCGACCGAGCGCGGCCGGCAATTCGTCGAGAGCGCCCTCGACCAGGCCCAGGACGCCGCCGTCGCGGCGGCCAACGCCGCCACGGACGAGCTGCGCAAGAACCAGCCCGGCAATGACGAGCCGGGTCAGCCGGGCCGGCAGACGCACTGAGGCACCGCCTCCCACATCGCAGGCCGGCCCTCCGGGGCCGGCTTTTTCGTGCCGGGATCCGGTGGACCCGCTCCGGGGCGCGCCGCGTTGTCAGGCCATGATCCCCGCCGACACGACCTCCCCCGACGCCGCCGGCCCTCGCCTCGGCTTCTGCTGCAAGTTCATCCCGGACGAGGCGCCGGGGCAGCACAAGACCCTGAAGGCCGCCAAGGAAGCGGCGATGACGATGAACGTCACCACGGTGACGATCGCGCATCTGCGCCGCCTCGATCCGGCGGCCGCCCGCGAGAAGCTAGTCGCCGTGGTGACGCACAACCTCGCGGCGATGCGGCGGCAGGTCGCCTGGGTCGCCGGAAGGCCGCCGCTGGAGCGGCTGCTCCGCCTCGCGAGCTCGATCCTGCCGGGCTACACCCACCCGGAGGTGCGCGACCTCTACGCCGACCCGGACTTCCGCCGCGCCATCGAGGCCGGGCTCGCGGCGGTCGGCGAGGCGGCGCGGGAGGGCGGCGTGCGCCTGAGCATGCATCCGGGCCCGTTCTGCATCCTGGCGAGCCGCAACCCGGCGGCGCTGGCCAACGGCATCGCCGAGCTCGACTACCACGCCGAGGTCATGGCGATGATGGGCTACGGCTCCGGCTGGCACCCGCACGGCGCCCACGTCAACATCCATGTCGGCGCCCGCGACCCCGGCGTCGACGCCTTCCGGGAGAACCTCGCGCGGGTCTCGCAGGTCGCCCGCGACCTCGTCACGGTGGAGAACGACGAATCGGCCTTCGGGCTCGCGGAGGTCCTGCGGCTCGCCGACGTGGTGCCGGTGGTGCTCGACCTGCACCACCACTGGATCCACAGCCGCGGCGAGTACATCGAGCCCGACGATCCCCGCATCGCCCGTGTGATCGAATCGTGGCGCGGCGTGCGGCCGGTGGGCCATGTCAGCGTCTCGCGCGAGGACGTGCTGCCGGGCCACGACCCGGACCGGCTGCCCGACTTCGCGGCCCTGACCGAGGCGGGCCTCAACGGCCGCGACCTCGCCGCCCATTCCGACCTGATGTGGAACCGGGCCCTCAACGACCTCGTGGCCCGCCACCTCGCCTGGTGCGACATCGAGGTGGAGGCCAAGCTCAAGAACCTCGCCTCGACGGGGCTCGCCCTCCAGGTCGGTCCCGGCCTGCTCGGCGTCGCCCCGGCGGCGCTCGCGGCGGAATAGGCGATCCTCACGCTGCCGGCGGACAGGATCATCTCGACGCTGCCCCGTCCTGGCTGTAACGGTGCGGCATGAAATCGGCCGATTGCGACATCCTCGTCGTCCCGGGCTACACCAATTCCGGGCCCGACCACTGGCAGAGCCGCTGGCAGGAGCGCCTCTCCACCGCCCGGCGCGTCGCGCAGGACGACTGGGACCGGCCCGAGCCCGAGGCGTGGCGGGACGCGGTGATCGCGGCCGTGCAGACGGCCGAGCGGCCGGTGGTGCTCGTCGCCCACAGCCTCGGGGTGATCTCCTGCGTGCAGGCGGCGCCCTACCTGGCGGCGGGCGCCGTCGCTGGCGCCTTCCTGGTCGCCCTGCCGGACGTCGAGCGGCCGGACACGCCGGCCGTCCTTCGCACCTTCGCGCCGATCCCCCGCGACCCCCTGCCCTTCCGCTCCGTGCTGGTGACGAGCCGCACCGATCCCTACACCGCCTACGACCGGGCGGGCGAGTTCGCCGCCGCCTGGGGCGCGGAACTCGTCGATGCCGGCGAATCCGGTCACCTGAACGCCGAGAGCGGGCACGGGCCCTGGCCCGAGGGGCTGATGCGCTTCGCCGGCTTCCTGCGCACCCTCTAGGGCGGCCGTGGCCTCCTTCCTCGACATGGTCGAGCTGGCGACGGCGGCGACCTTCTCGGAGGCCGCCTACCTGGCGGCCAACCCGGACATCCAGCTCGCGGTTCGCGAGGGGCGGCTGGCGAGCGGCCGGGCGCATTTCGAGCGCCACGGCCAGCGCCAGGGCCGGCGCCAGACCCGCGTCCCCGACGGCCTCGCGGCGATGCGGGCGGAGAAGCTCGCCCGCCTCGCGCCCCTGATGCGGGACGACCTGCCCCACCGCCGCCTCGGCGAGAAGTACGATTATCTCAGCGACGAGCTGCGGGCGCTCTCGGGGGCCGAGGACAGCCCGAACGTCTCGCAGAACGCCTATGACGGCCACGTCCAGGAGTTGATCGCCGCCCATCCGGACGGGCTGATCCTCGATGCCGGCGCCGGCCGGCGCGACCGCTACTACGCCAACGTCGTCAACCTCGAGATCGCCGATTACGACACCACCGACGTGCTCGGCGTCGGCGAGGTGCTGCCGTTCCGCGATGCCAGCTTCGACGGCGTGATCTCGATCGCGGTGCTCGAGCACGTCCGCGATCCCTTCGCCTGCGCCCGGGAAATCGCCCGGGTGCTCAAGCCCGGCGGGCGGCTGGTCTGCGCGGTGCCGTTCCTGCAGCCGCTGCACGGCTATCCGCACCACTACTACAACATGACCGGTGAGGGCCTGCGCAACCTGTTCGCAGGTCACCTCGCGGTCGATCACCAGTACGTCCCGGCCTCGCTGCTGCCGATCTGGAGCCTGACCTGGATCATCCAGTCCTGGGCCGCCGGCCTGCCGCCGGACGTGCGCAAGCGCTTCCTGTCGCGCCGCCTCTCCGACTTCGCCGCCGACCCGCTGTCGCTCCTCAACGAACCCTACGTCACCGAACTCGGCGACGCGAAGAACATGGAGCTGGCGAGCGGGACCTACCTGTTCGCGCACAAGGAGTAGGTGCGGCACGCCGCCGGCTCTCCGCACCAGCGGCCTTCGCGGCACAACGATGCCAGCGCGCTCTCGCACCGACGCGAGAGGGGCCGGCGCGCGGTCACGGGCTGGGACTTCCGCAGCAGCACCCGTTCGGGCTCAAGCCCGCGCCGCCGAGCGCGTTCGACGGCATAACGGTATGACAGATCAGCCTGAACTCAGGGCACCATCCTGCTCTGCGCCAATTTTCCTGAAAAAGACCTGTTTCCATTAATATTAAAAAGCAAGACAGGCTACAATTTATCCCAGGTTGCAAGCATGGACGGACACGGATCCCCAGGGTGAACCCGGTAATCGTTTGTTATCCGGAGCCGATTACGAAATGTAAACGGCGCGACGTCATGTTCGGCACTAGGGCAATCGAGTGATTGATGAAGATATCGAGCCATGTGGCCGGCACTGAAGTACATCACGGCCCTCGCGGTCAGCCTGCCCCTCTGGGGTATCCTCAGTACGGCCTCGGTCGAGACGCAGAGGAGCGGCGCGGCGGAGCCCCGGACTGACCTCGAGGAGCTTCTCTGGCCGGAGGCGGGCGGCGCGCGGCGGATCGATCAGCGCGGCGCCGCCCTGAGCCCGGCGGCGCTTCGCGACAAGGTCGCGGTGGCGTGGTTCGTCGCGCCGGACTGCGCGATCACCTGCGTCGCCAGGACCCTCGACCTCGACAGGGTCGCCAAGGCCCTGCCCGACGCCGTGCGCACCCGTGCGGTGTTCCTGGCCATCTCCCTCCCCGACGCCCGCGGCGAGACCGGGCGGCTGCGCGCCTTCGCCGACGGAACCGTCGGGGCGGGGACGACCCTGCGCTTCCTCGCCGGCGACGCGGCCTGGACTGCGTCGCTGGCGGCGATGCTGCGCTATCCGGCGGCCTCCCTGCCGGAGCCGCCGCCGCAGGTCCTCCTGTTCGACCGGCGCGGCGCGATCGCGATGACCTATGGCGGCGACCTCGTCGACCGCCCGCGGCTCGAGGGCGACATCGCCCTCCTCCACTCCTTCGCGCAGGGCCTCGAGGCGCCGCCCCGGCGGGCCACCGAGGCCACTCCGCACCCGCTCTAGCCAACCCCCACCGAAGGTCCCGACCATGATTGTCATCAACGCCGCCGCGAGCCGGCGCCGAAGCCGCCTGCGCGACGTCTCGCTCCTCTCCGCCACGATGCTGGCGACGGGCCTCTTGCACGCCGCCGAGGCGGCGCAGTTCGGCGTCGTGGTCAAGCAGGTGCCCGACCCGATGCTGGCCGGCCTCGCCATCCCCGAGACCGCGCCGACGATGGGCATGTGGTCGGGCCTCAAGGCCTGGCCGATGAACGCGATCACCCTGGCGCTCCTGCCGAGCGGCAAGGTCCTGTCCTTCGGCACGCCAGGCGGCAACCCGGGCATCCAGGACGGCCGCACCTTCGCCGTCTGGGATCCCGCCCAGGGCTTCGCCGGCGGCCACGTCACGCTCGCCGGCGTGGTCGGCGTCAACAGCTTCTGCGCCGCCCAGGCGTTCCGGGCCGACGGATCGATGCTGATCGCCGGCGGCATCTTCGACAACGGCAACGACAAGGGCAGCGTCGTCCTCAACAACACCGCGACCGGCGTGACCGCCGCCGCCGCCAAGCTCGCCAACGACCGCTACTACTCGACCATGCTGACGCTGCCCAACGGCCAGCAGCTCATCATGGGCGGCTCCTACCCCTATCTCGGCGGCTGGAACGATCCCCAGGGCAGCATCGACAAGGGCTACATGACCGGGATGACCCCGGAACTGTACGACGGCACGCGGTGGCGGAGCCTGTTCGGCGCCAAGAGCCGCGACGCGTTCGGGCCCGAGAACAACAGGTGGTGGTATCCCCGCGCCTGGATCGCCCCGAACGGCCAGGTGTTCGGCATCACCTCGGAGAAGATGTGGTTCCTCGATCCCACCGGCAACGGCACGGTGAGGGTGACGAACTTCAAGGAGGCGCAGCGCAACGCTACCTCGGCCCTCGACGCGCCGAATGTCGGCCCGGTCTCGACCGCGGCGATGTACGAGACCGGCAAGATCCTCCAAGTCGGCGGCAACAGCTACGACAACGGCACCGGCTTCCTGGCGAGCAGCCGCGCCAGCGTGATCGACATCAACGGCGGCGCGCCCGTGGTGACCGACACCGCGCCGATGAGCGTCGGCCGCGCCTGGGCCAACGCCACGGTCCTGCCGACCGGCCAGGTCGTCGTCAACGGCGGCAGCAAGTTCAACGACCGGGGCGGCGACGACGTCGTGCTGCACTCCGAGACCTGGGACCCGAAGACCGGCCGCTGGTCCGTCGGCGCCTCGGGCGCGGTCTATCGCGGCTACCATTCGAGCGCGATCCTGATGCAGAACGGCGCCCTGCTCGTCGCCGGCGGCGGCGCGCCGGGCCCGGTGCTGAACGAGAACGCCGAGGTCTATTACCCGCCCTACCTGTTCACGACCGTTAACGGGCAGGTCGGCCTCGCACCCCGGCCGCAGATCGTCAGCCTGAACACCGCGCAGCTGCAGCACGGCCAGTCGCTGCAGTTCGAGCTGACCTCGCAGAACGGCCTGTCGCAGGTGGTGCTGCTCGGGCTCAGCGCGACCACCCACAGCTTCAACTCGACGCAGCGCCGCCACGTGGTGGCCTTCACGCAGGCCGGCACCGCCGTCACCGTGCAGGCCCCGGCCTCCGGCAACATCGCGCCCCCCGGCTACTACCAGCTCGTGGCGATCGACCAGAAGGGCGTGCCCTCGCCGGGGGTCATCGTGGCGCTCGGCGCCGGGTTCGCGGCGCCGAGCCAGGTGGCGGCCCCGACCGTGCCCACCGGCTCCGGCGGGCAGAACGGGGGCGGAGGCACCGGCGGAACCGGCACCGGCACCGGCGGCACCGGAACCGGGACCGGCGGGACGGGCACGCCCACCGGTCCCGGGACGGTGGTGAGCCTGCAGGCGAGCAACTACACGACGAGCTACCTCACCAATGTCGGCGGTGCCGCGCGCCTGATCGTTCCGGCCAGCGCCGGCGACCGGCAGCAGGCGACGTTCCGGATGGTGCCGGGCCTCTCCGGCCAGGGCGTGTCGTTCCAGTCGAGCAGCAGCGCCAACCAGTACCTGCGCCACCAGAACTTCCAGATCCTCCAGCAGGCCAACGACGGCGGCGACATCTTCAAGAAGGGAGCGACCTTCACCCAGCGCGCGGCGCTCGCTGGTGCCTGCGGCTGCAATGCCGGAACCTGCTCGTCCTACGAGTCCGCCGATTGGCCGGGCTACTACGTGCGGCACCAGAACTTCGTCTTCTCCATCGCGAAGCCGGACGGCAGCGATCTGTTCAAGCAGGACGCCTCGTTCTGCGCCGCCCCGCCGCTCGACGCCTCCGCCGCCAGCACGCCTGTGAGCCTGCAGGCGAGCAACTACACGACGAGCTACCTCACCAACGTCGGCGGCGCCGCGCGCCTGATCGTTCCGGCCAGCGCCGGCGACCGGCAGCAGGCGACGTTCCGGATGGTGCCGGGCCTCTCCGGCCAGGGCGTGTCGTTCCAGTCGAGCAGCAGCGCCAACCAGTACCTGCGCCACCAGAACTTCCAGATCCTCCAGCAGGCCAACGACGGCGGCGACATCTTCAAGAAGGGAGCGACCTTCACCCAGCGCGCGGCGCTCGCTGGTGCCTGCGGCTGCAATGCCGGAACCTGCTCGTCCTACGAGTCCGCCGATTGGCCGGGCTACTACGTGCGGCACCAGAACTTCGTCTTCTCCATCGCGAAACCGGATGGCGGCGTCAGCTTCAACCAGGATGCCTCCTTCTGCTCCGCACCGCCGCTCCAGCAATAGAAGCAGACCGGGAGCGCCCCGATCCGCGAGGGACGGGGATGCTCCCCGCCAGCACGGGGGCGCGCCGGCGAAGTGTCCGGCGCGCCTTCTGCTTCCAATGCCAATGGCCGAAAGACGGCGACCTTCGGTTCCGGTCTCGGATTTCCGCCAAGACCCTGAGAGCCTGATTGATCGGCTTCTCTCGATCTCAAGTCACTGCGTCATTCCGGGGCCGCGAAAGCGGCGCCCGGAGTGCCGAAGGCACGCCCAGGAAATCAGGTGGTGTCAAGTAAAGCGAATTGCGTTGCGCTCTGTTCTGAGCATCCCGCGGGTCTGGATTCCGGGCTCCGCTGCGCGGCCCCGGAATGACAGGCAGGGTGACAAATCTGTGGGATCCAATCAAACAGGCTCTGGCTCGACATCGAGATCTCGAGATGGATCGACGAGCGGACGCCTCGGCACCCTGGGCCGTCGGCATAACGATGTCGCCGCTCCTGCGAGACCTGCCTCGATCAGGGCCGTACCGCCCCTGCCACGAGGGCGGCCGCCACCGTCGCGCAGGCGGGGTGCGGCGCGCCGCCGACCAGATCCGGGGCGACCGTCTGCTGCCAGACGAGGAAGCCCGTGCCGCCGAGATTGAGGATCGCCGAGCGCCCCGCCCGGGTGCGGCCCTCCTCGACGACGACCGAGAGCCGAAAAACCTGCCGCGGCGAGGGGACCGGGCCGGCGGAGCCCGGCAGCGAGCGGATCGCCGCGGGGTTGGCCCGCCGCACCAGGGCGGTGAGGTCGAAGCGGCCGCCCTCGTTGTAGACGGTCAGGACCGGCCGGAGCAGGCCCGCGACCGCCGGGGTCATCGCGGGCAGGCGGTCGATCTCGTCGACGCTGGCGAAGGGCCCGTTCCGCGGGCCCCAGGCGAGGCCGCGGGCGCGGTACTGCGGCAGCTCCGCACCGCCGTTCGGCTCCGGCGCGTCGTCCGGATCGCGGTAGTCCACGATCTCGGCCCCGAGGGCGAGCACCTCCCGGTCGGGGACGCCGAGGAGCCGGAACGCCTCCTCCATCGCCGCGCGCGGCGTGGCGTTGAGGTCGATCAGGGTGCCCTGATCCTGCAGGGACAGGAGCGCGGTCCCGCCCGGGGCGAGCGGGCAGGCGGTGACGGTGCCGTCCTCGGGCAGGGAGAGGCCGGCGCGGCGGTAGGTCCGGCGCAGATCGAGGTCGTAGGCGATCAGGCGGGCGATCCCGTCCGCCGCGCCCTGGAGCCGGACCGCGTCGGCGCGGGCCTGGGCGAGGCCGATGGCGGAGCGGACCTGCAGGATCGCCCCCGCCAGGACGGCGCCGACGACGATGAAGATCGCCAGCACCGACAGCAGCACGAAGCCGGCCTCGCCGTCGTCGGCCCGGGTCAGAGGCTGCCGTCGAGGGCGATCAGGAGGGGAGGCCATCGGCGGCGGTCCGCGGGGGGGAAGGCGACCTGAATCTCGAGGAGGACCGGCTGCCGGTCCGGTCGCGACCAGGCCGGCAGCCAGAGTGGTCGCGCGCCGTCGGCGGGGGCGCCGAAGTAGCGGATCCCGAGGCCGGCGATCCGTCCGAGGATCACCTCGCCGCGCGGCGCCACGGCCTGCCCGGGCGGGGCGTCCGTCTCGGTGCGGCTCTCCAGGAGATCGTAGGCGCCGTCCCGGCCGGGGACCCGGACCAGCGACACGGCGAGTTCCGTCGGCCGCTCCAGGGTCAGGTCGGGGGCGATGGCGACGACGAGGCCGTCGGGGGCGCCGCGCAGGGTCGGCCGGCGGCCGTCGGGGCGCCGCTGCGCCAGGCTGCCCAGGGTGCGTCGCAGGTGGTCGCGCACCGATTGCAGCTCCTCGGCGCCGGCCGCGTGGCCCGCGGCCGCCGAGGCGCCGCCGGCGATCCGGACCGCGTTGAGCAGCAGGACCCCGATCAGTCCCGCGAGGGCGAGGCACACCAGGGTCTCGACCAGGGTGAAGCCGGCCTGCCCGGAAGCGCGGTCGCTCGCGGGCAGCCCGGCGGGAGTGTTCCGGCTCATTCGGCCTTCCCCGGGATGAGCGTCGTGTAGACCGGCGCCGCGGCGGGATCGGGGCGGCTCACCCGGATCTGCCAGAGCGGGGGCACGCGGCCGAGGCCGAGGACCGGCCGCAGGTCGACGATGCTGAGCGTCCACGGGCTGCCGTCCGAGAAGGCGCCCTGGGCGAGGCCGGGCCGCAGCGGACCATCGGCGAGGCGGCGCAGGACGACGCCCTCGGCCTCGTCGGCGGCGACGCGGCGGGCGTCGAGGCGCCGGACCGCGCCCGCCGCCGTCCCGGCGATCTGGAACGCCATGACCGTGGCGGCGGCCGCGATGCCGAACGCCACCAGGACCTCGATGGTGGTGAAGCCGGCCTCGCCCGCGCCGTCACGCCGGGAGGCCCTGCGGCGGCGCGCCCTCACGGCCCCTCCTCCCGCCGCACCCGGCCGGTCAGGGCGCTGACGGACAGGATCCGGCGCGACCCGCCGGAGGCGAGGACGATCCGCCCGCCGGTGGAGCTGCCGTCGGGCAGGAGCCTGACTTCGCCGGGCATCGGTCGCCCGACCGGGCCGGCCTCGACCGCGACCGCGACGCCGCCCACCGGGATCGGCGGCGCCCCCGGGCGGGAGCTGGTGAAGCGGGCGGCCTGCGGCTCGAAGGCGAGGCGTCCGGCCCGGCCGGAGCGGATTGCCTCGGCCCGCAACCGGCCGATCTCGGCGGCGACCGTCTCCGAGACGAGGGCGGCGCGCCGGTCGAGGGCGCCGGTGCCGAGGGACTGGAACGCTACGCCGGCGGCCAGTGCCAGGATCGCCATCGTCACCAGCATCTCGACGAGGGTGAACCCGTCCTGCCCCGGTCCCGCGCCCATCAGCCGGCCGCCCCGACGAGGAGGGCCGCATGCAGCCCGAGCGCCAGGAACGGGCCGAACGGCAGGGCGGTGGTGCGCGCGACCCGCCGGCCCGCGAGCGCGACGAGGCCGACCGCCGCGAGGGCCGAGAGGCTCGCCGCCAGGATGAGCACGGGCAGTCCCGCGAGCCCGGTCCAGGCGGACGCGGCGGCGATGAACTTGACGTCGCCGAGCCCGAGCCCGATCCGGCCGCTCAGGCGCGCGTGCAGGGCGCGCAGGGTCCAGAACAGCCCGAAGGCGAGGCCGGCGTCGGTGAGGCCGAGCCCTACCACCGACCAGGTGCCCGCGTGCCAGGCGGCGACAGCGAGGCCGAGGACGAGGAGCGCGAGGTTCAGCGCGTCCGGGATGATGCGGTGGCGCAGGTCGATCAGGCTCGCCGGGAGCGTCAGCGGCAGCGGCAGCAGGGCGCCGGCGATGAGGGCAGCCGACATCACGCGCGGAGCGCCGAGCGGGCCCCGGCCCGGGCGGGGGTGAGGGCGAGGATCCGGTCGGGAGGGATCCGCGCCGGCGCGACCGGGACCCGGATCTCCCGCGCCGCCGTCGGCGGAATCGCGCCCGCATTCGGCTCCGCGGCCCGCGCCGGCTCCGGGGACTGGATCACCTTGACGGCCTGACGCAACATCCACTCGCGCAGGTGCAGCCAGTAGAGGTAGGCGCCGAGCGAGGCCGCGACGACGCCGGCCAGCCACAGGGACAGGATGAGCCCGGCGGGCACGCGGCCGTTGAGCTCGCGCATCAGCCCGAGGGCGAAGGCCGTGTACCAGGACACGCCGGAGACGGCGCCGGAGACCAGGAAGATGCCGGTGCGCATGCCCGAGACTCCCTCGAGCATCGGCCGGCCGATGTCGCGCAGCACCCCCGGCAGCACCACCGCGTGGATGACGAGGCCGTTGACCGTCAGCGCCAGCACCACCGCCACCTTGGCCCAGAGCTTCGGGTTGTCGAACTTCTCCGGCGACTCGACCGCGTAGACGGCCAGGAAGCCGAGCCCCGAGAGCCACAGGAGGGCGAGCCCGACCGAGACCACCTTGCTGACGAACAGGAAGATGCGGGCGATCTCGGCGGGCAGGCTGCCCCAGCGCATCCAGCGCAGGATCCAGAAATCGAGCATCGTGGCGCCGCCGAGGCCGAAGCACAGGCCGAGGAGGTGGAGGCCGACGAGGAGCGTCAGCACCCGGACCGGGGGGAACGGCGCGGGGAGCGGCACCACCAGGGCCTCGCCCGCGGCGGCGATGCCGCAGGACGCGAGCAGAAGCGCGAGCGCGAGGCCTGAGGCGGACAGGCCGTTGCCCCAACGTCCCCCGGACCGGGCCACGTTTCCGGCTGAGCGGTCCATGCGTCTTCCCTACCGTTGCCGAGGCTTCGCTGCGCCGACGCCAGATCCTGGCGGGAATTGGATAACAAATCCCGACTCGCGCCGTGCCGATCCGTCGTTCTGCGCAGCTTTGATGGCTTCTTTACGAAGGGATGCCATGGTGGATCCGATCTCACGCTCGCTCCGAGGCCGACGATGTCCACCACCACCGCGCAGGCGTCCCGGGAACCGCAGGGGAAGCAGGCCGGCTTCTCCCTGGTCGAACTGCTCGTCGTCCTGGCGATCATCGGCATGATCGCCACGATGGTGACGCCGCAGGTGCTGGGATATCTCGGCCGCG
Organism: Methylobacterium variabile; assembly: GCF_001043975.1. Lineage (GTDB taxonomy): Bacteria > Pseudomonadota > Alphaproteobacteria > Rhizobiales > Beijerinckiaceae > Methylobacterium > Methylobacterium variabile. The sequence goes on along the minus strand of NZ_LABY01000088.1, from coordinate 1,902 downwards.
CCAAGGGCGAAACGGCGCGCATCCAGGTCAAGAACATCGCCCAGGCGGTCGAACTCTACTATCTCGACCTCGGGGCCTACCCGACGACCCAGCAGGGACTTCAGGCGCTGGTGCAGCCCACCGGCCCCGCCTGGCGCGGGCCCTACGTGCGCGACGCCCGCGGCCTGACCGATCCGTGGGGCCACGCCTACCTCTACCGCTCGCCGGGCACCGGCAGTTCGCCGTTCGAGGTCTACAGCCTCGGCGCGGACGGGAAGACCGGCGGCAACGGCGATCAAGCCGACGTCGCGAGCAACTGAGCGCGGGCGCCCGGGACGGCCGCTTCGTCGTACCGACCCGGACGCGGCGGTCCGTGTGCCGTGCGTGATGCAGGGGTTAACGTCCCTCCAGATGAACACCCTCTTCGTCGTTCCGGGGCCGCGCAGCAGAACCCGGAATGACATGCAGGGTGTCGCCTCTGTGGGATCCAATCAAACAGTCCATGGTCGTCCGTGCGACGCCGCCGCGTTCCGCCACCGGCCCTTTGAGCCGGGCACGAGCCGGGCGGGTGCGGGGCCACCGGCGGGTATCCATGTGCGCCGGACCAGCACAACGCCGCGGCCTTACAGTCAGAGGCAGTTTTGCCCGGCATATTCCGGCCGACGCCGCTGCCGGACCATCGCCTGCCTCAGGGAATTCACTCTCTGCATCAATCTCCGAATTCGGGCGGCCGGATCATCCGAAGCCTGATCCCTGGTACAGGTTGTAGATTCGGCGGGCCGCAACTGCCGAACGGGGGCGCCCCGCCGCTCTCAACACCTCGTTAACCATAAATCCCCTAACGTTCCGTCAGCGCAGGCGGGTACAGGGGACGGCGGGGAGATGATGAGAGGTGCGCCTGCCCTCGCCCTGGCGCTCGTCTGCGGTTGGCCGCTGCTCGCACGCGGGGCGGAGCCCATCCGGTACACCGGACCGCGGGACCCGGGCGGGCTCGTGCTGCGCGGCAACGACCGCCTGATCGGCGGCGAGGCGCCGGTCCGGGAGCCGATCCCGGGCGGGCCGGTGAGCCTCAACCTCGTCGAGGTGCCGCTGCCGGTGGCCGCCAAGGCCGTGTTCGCCGACACGCTCGGCTGGGGCTACAGCCTGGACGAGCGGGCCTCCGGCACGATCACCCTGCAGACCGGCGGCCCGGTCAGCCGCGAGGCGCTGGTGCAGATGGTCGAGACCGCCCTCGCGAGCCGGGGCCTCTCCCTGCGCCGCAGCAGGCGCACGGTGCAGATCGTGCCGGCGGGCGGCACGCCCGACCTCCGGCCGGTCCAGGGCCTCGGCGCCGAGTCGGGCGCGGTCGCGGTGCCGCTGCGCTGGATCTCCGCCGCCGAGATGCAGGCGATCCTGTCCGCCGTGGCGCCGCGGGAGGTGGTGCTGCGGGCCGACCGGGCACGCAACCTGCTGATCCTCTCCGGCGACGCCGCCCAGATCCGGACGCTGCGCCAGACCATCGCGGTGTTCGACGTCGACTGGATGCGCGGCATGTCGACCGCGATGGTGCCCGTGCGCAGCACGAACCCGGCCGCCCTCGCCCGGGACCTCACCCAGATCTTCGGCGGCGAGACCGCCGGCACCGGCGACGTCATCCGCTTCATCCCCAACGAGGCGCTGAACGCGATCCTGGTGGTGAGCTCGCGCGCCGCCTATCTCGACCGCGCCCGCGCCCTCCTGGAGCAGCTCGAGACCCTGGCCGCCGACCGCGAGCGCCAGCTCTTCGTCTACCGGATCCAGAACCGGTCGGCCAAGGAGCTCGCCTCGGTGCTGCAGGGCGTGGTCGCGGCCGAGATGGGCGGGGCCTACGGCCTCTCGGGAATGGGCGCCGGCTACGGCGGTTACGGGGGCGGCTCCTACGGGGCGGGCTACGCCGCCATGGGC
>NZ_LABY01000087.1 GCF_001043975.1 Methylobacterium variabile | reverse complement strand
CGCTCCTACGAGCCCGGTTGCCTCGCCGTCCGATCAGGCAGCTGAGATCGCCCGCCTGCGCCGCGAACTCGACCGGACGCGCATGGAGCGCGACGTGCTAAAAAAAGCGATCGGCATCTTCGCGGAGATGCCCAAGTGACGTTCGCCTTCATCGAGCAGCATGCGACCACCTCGCCGGTGCGTCTCATGTGCCGCGTGCTCGGAGTGTCCCCCAGCGGGTACTACGGCTGGCGATCACGTCCCGAGAGCGCCCGGTCGGCCTCCAACCGGCAACTCCTCGACGACGTGCAGCGGATCCATGCCGGGCATCAGAGGCGATACGGTTCGCCTCGGGTGCATGCGGCCCTGCGCGCGGAGGGCCGCACAGCCAGCCGTGGGCGGGTGGAGCGCCTGATGCGCCGCCACGGCATCCGGGCCCTGGCGGGACGTCGGTTCCAGCCCTGCACGACCGACAGTCGACACGACCTGCCGATCGCCTCCAATCTGCTCAAGCAGCAGTTCTCAGTCGCGTTGCCCAACCAGGTCTGGCTGGCAGACATCACCTACCTGCCCACGGCAGAAGGGTGGCTCTACCTGGCCGCCGTCCTTGATCTGGCCACCCGCAAGATCGTCGGCTGGTCGATGCGCGACCACATGCGGACAGAGTTGACATCGGCCGCTCTGATGATGGCCATCCAACGGCAGCGGCCGTCTGCCGGGCTCATCTGTCACTCGGATCGCGGCAGCCAGTACGCAGCGGAGGCTTACCGCAGGCAACTCGCCGACATCCAGGCGATCCCCTCCATGAGCCGCGCCGGCTGCTGCTACGATAACGCCCCGATGGAGAGCTTCTTCCACACCCTCAAGGTCGAACTTGTCCACCAGCGACGATGGGTGACCCGGGATGAGGCCCGGCGCGACCTGTTCGCTTACATCGAGGGCTACTACAATCGACAGCGCCTCCACTCGGCTCTCGGCTACATCACGCCCGAGCAGGCCGAGCGGAACGCAGGCTAACCTCCGTGTCCGTGAAAACGGGGGAGGATCAGTTCGTAGACGCTTACAACTACGGACGCCGGCTCAAGACCCTGCGCGGCCTCACGCCCTACGAGTTCATCTGCCAGACCTGGACGAAAGAGCCCGAAAGCCTCAGGCTTGATCCGTCACACCACATGCCGGAACCGAACATCTAGCGCCATGAGCCGACATTGGGTCGGCAGGCGCCAAACCGCCACTCCCGACCCTTATTGAGCATGGGGAACGTCGGCCTACTGGTAGGCTGACAGGCATCGCGCGAATGAATCTGTCTGGAGGCGGCTGGGCCGCTTCGGGGCGCAGACAGGGGAACGCGGCCGTTCGCACGGCACTGGCTAAACGGCAGCACGCGATCCTAGTGCACAGGCACCGATATTCGCACCAGGCGCGCGCTTGCTAACAGACTGTGAAAGCTGCGGAAATAGTGGCGGGAGGTGCGCCTTTCGAAGGCGTCAGTGCACTAGAAGCATCGCTGCAGGGTTCCGGCGACGCATAGGGTTGCTGACGATCTGCGGATGGACCGTATAGCGAACGGGCTTTGTCGTCGTGTGCTGCGAGCAGTTTAACGCGTGTTATTTTGCTGGAACTAGTATCTATGAAAACTACTTCCGCTGGGAACTTGCATGCTCAACAATTTTAATTCTCACGCAGCGTAAGTTTAACGATGTGAACGGCGGTGTCAGCGATGCCAAAGAATTTATATAGGCAATAAGAGAAGTAATAAAAGATCATATTTGGGCTGTATGCTGAAGGCGGAACGAGAAATGATCTACAATACACCTAATTCGCTCGATGAAAACGGGCTTAATTTTCTAAAAGGCGGCGGCGAACTAGGTGCGCTGATTCGCGCTAAAGATTGGTCGGCTACTCCACTTGGTCCGGCGGAGTCATGGTCGCAGAACATCAAAACAGCTATCAGCATTTGCTTGAATTCACGCTTTCCAATTCTGCTGTGGATCGGCAAAGATTTAAGAATTATTTACAATGACGCGTACATTCCTTTTTTAGGAAAGTCTAAGCATCCGGCGATGCTAGGCGAGCCGGGTAGGACAGCCTGGAGCGAAATCTGGCCGGAGATCGCTCCGATGCACGCTGATGTACAGGCCAGCAGGGCAACTTGGGTTGAACACTACCAGATGTTCTTTACCCGAAGGGTTCCGCATGAGGAAGTCTACGTAACATTTGGCTATAGTCCGATATTGGACGATAAAAATAACAATATAGAAGGTGTATTCTGCGCCTGTTACGAAACAACCGAAGAAATCATCCGAGAGAGGCGATTATCGATTTTGCGCCATCTTGGGACCCGAAGTGCCGAACAACGGACCGTCGAAGCCGCTTGCCGCCATGCGGCTGAGGTTCTGGACGGCAATCCTTTGGATATCCCGTTCGCTGCGTTTTATCTCTTAGACGAGGGGGAGATAGCAGCGCATCAAGTCGCCGGCACACGACTGCCTAGCGATCGCACCCCATTTCCGGCGGTTCACCCCATCAGGGGGGCCGGAATGGAGGAAGGCCTCTGGCCTCTCGGCCTGGTTGCGGAGACGTCTCGCGCTGCAAAGGTGTCGGATCTTCCAAGCCGGGGCTACCGATTTACAACGCCCCTCTGGCCGGACACCGTGGAAACGGCGTTCGTTTTGCCGTTAAAGAGCTCCGGCCACCAGAGACCGGTGGGCTTCCTCATCGTCGGAACCAGCCCGCGGCGTGTCCTGGACGCCGATTACTGCAGCTTTCTCGACTTGGTAGCCGGGCAGATTGCAACCACTCTAGCGGAGGCACGCGCCCTTGAGGATGAACGCCGACGGGCCGAGGCGCTGGCGAAACTCGATCAGGCCAAGACGGTGTTTTTCTCGAGCGTCAGCCACGAGTTCCGCACCCCTCTCACGTTGATGCTTGGTCCGCTCGAGGAACTGCTGGCCAAGCCCGACGGTTCGCTCTCTCCCGATGCCCGCATCTTGGCGACGGTTGCGCACCGCAACAGCCTGCGTCTGCTCAAGCTCGTCAACACCCTGCTCGATTTCTCGCGCATCGAGGCGAATCGGGCCCAAGCCTCCTACGAGCCCTGCGATCTCGCACGCTACACGGCAGAGCTGGCCTCGAGCTTCAGCTCGGCTTGCGACCGCGCCGGCCTGCGGCTCGACATCGCCTGCGATCCGATCTCGGAGCCGGTCTACGTGGATCACGACATGTGGGAGAAGATCGTTCTCAATCTTCTCTCCAACGCCTTCAAGTTCACCTTCAAGGGCTGCATCGCCGTTCGCTTGACCGCCACATCAGGTGGCGCCGAGTTGCAGGTCAGCGACACCGGGGTCGGGATCCCGGCCGCGGACCTGCCGCGCGTCTTCGAACGCTTCCACCGGATCGATAGACCAAAGAGCCGTTCTTACGAGGGCAGCGGTATCGGGCTCGCCCTGGTGCAGGAACTGGTTCGCCTGCACGGCGGCACCATCACAGTCGAGAGCAGAGAGGATCACGGCACGACCTTCACGGTCCTGGTTCCGTTCGGGACCAACCATCTCCCCGCCGAGCGGAACGGCGGAGCGCGCAGCCTCCGCTCGACGGCGAGCCAGGCCGATGCTTTCGTCGAGGAAGCGCTGCGATGGCTTCCAGGACCGGCTGAGGAGCGGGCAGAGGCGCGGTCGCGCTTGTCGGAGGAAGCGGAGCTCGCCGGCACGCCGACCGAGGTGCTGGACGCACGCATTCTGCTGGTCGACGACAATGCCGACATGCGCCGCTACCTCGTCCGCTTGCTGACAGGGCAGGGTTGGGTGGTCGAGGCGGTGGCCGACGGCGAGGCGGCGCTCGCGGCGGCAAGGCGGCAACGGCCCGATCTCGTCCTGTCCGACGTCATGATGCCGGGGCTGAACGGGCTTGAGCTTGCGGCTGCATTGCGGGGGGATTCGCACTTCACCGAGGTCCCCATCATCCTGCTGTCCGCACGGGCGGCCGAGGATGCGCGCGTCGAGGGCCTCGGGAAGGGGGTCGACGACTATCTCGTCAAACCCTTCTCTGCGCGCGAGCTTCTGGCGCGGGTGAACACCCACCTCGTCCTGGCGCAGTTGCGCCGCACGGCGGCTGCGCGGCTGCGTCGGAGCGAGGCGCGGCTGCAGGCTGCCATCGATCTCGTTGGTTTGTCACCTTACAGCTGGGATCCGGCCACGGGCACACTGGAATGGGATGCGCGGCTCAAGGCCATGTGGGGCCTGCCGCCGGACGCCCCTATCGATCATGACCTGTGGCTGTCCGCCATTCATCCCGACGATCGGCCGCAGGTCGAGAGAGCCTTGGACCGATGCACCGACCCTGCCGGGGATGGTGTCTACCACATCGAGTATCGCGTGATCGGGATCGAGGACTCGGTCGAGCGCTGGGTCTCCACCTACGGGCGAACCACGTTCGAGAACGGCCACCCCGTGGGTTTCACCGGGGCCGCGCTCGAGATCACCGAGCGCAAGCGCGCCGAGGCGGCCCTGCGCGAGAGCGAGGAGCGGTTCCGGCGCTTCGCCGAACATACGGCAGACGTTCTCTGGCTCGCCGACCTCGAGACTGGGCAGCTCGATTACATCAGTCCGGCCTTCAGACAGGTCTGGGGCACGCCTCCCGAAGACATGCCGGATATCGCGAGCTGGCTCGCCAGCGTCCACCCGGACGACCGCGATGCCGCCACGCGGGCGCTGGACTGCGTCGGCAGCGGCGAGACGCTCGTCTTGGAGTACCGGATCCTGCGCGCCTCGGACGGTGCAGTGCGCCGCATCCGGGACACCTTCTTCCCGATCCCGGCGACCGGCGGGCACGTTCGATTGGTGGGTGGCATCGCGCAGGACGTCACCATCGACACCGGCCTGCACGCCTACGTCGTCGCGGCCGGAGATGATGCCCGGCGTGAACTCGTCGGTGCCCTGCAAGCCGGCGGGTACGAGGTGCAGGCATTTGCGAGTGGTCGGGCGCTTCTCACGATCGCCGGGTCGCTGATGCCGGGCTGCGTCGTGCTCGATCTCGAGGAGCCGGGGAGTTTGGTGGTGGCCAGTGAGCTGAAGGCGGCACGGGCGCACCTTCCCGTGGTGGCGCTCGGCGCGAGCGGGGGCGATGTCGGATTCGGGGTCCGCGCCATGAAGGCCGGCGCCGTCGATTTCCTCGAGGAACCCTGGACACCGGAGCGGCTGCTGTTCGCGGTCGGAACGGCCCTGACCGAAATCCGCGTCGCCGCGGAGCGGACCCGTTCGCGCGACGAGCCCCATCAGCGGATCGAAGCCTTATCGGCACGTGAGCGCGCCGTGCTTGAGGGTTTGCTCGCGGGCGGCACGAACAAGACCATCGCCCGCACGTTGGGCTTGAGCCCACGCACGGTGGAGATCTATCGCGCCCGGGTCATGGAGACGCTCGGCGCCCACACCTTGCCGGAGGCCGTTCTGATCGCAACCGCGGCCGGCGTTCGTCCCGCCAATCAGGACGGCGACTAGAGCGTTTTCCGACTAAGCGGGTGCCGGTTCGTCGAAGAAAATGCGGCAAAATCAACTACCTAGAGAGCTTCGCGATGGCAGCGCGATCGTGAAGTGCTCTAGGTCCCGCAGCCACGGGATCGAAGCCGTCGCGGGTTGGCGTGCCCGACCAATCGCTGCGCGAGGCGTACGACACCGAGCGGACGACGTCGGCGACACACCGGAATTCGCCCGCTCGCGCCAGCAACGGAAACAACCTGAGGGACAATACTGATCAAACCAAGGTGCTCCGGCCGACGTTTTTGAACCGCATCATCGACAGGCTGATCGGAGCCGCCATCGGCGCTGCGAAGCACGCGCCTTCTGCGCGAGGAGGAGAGACCATGGAGCGGCGCCCGTTTGGTCCCCTGCCGCGCGAGGTTGCGGTGATCGGCCAGGGAACGTGGTACATCGACGACGCGCACCGGCCCACTGCGGTCGCCGCCCTGCGCCGAGGCCTGGATCTCGGCATGACCCACATCGACACCGCCGAGATGTATGGCGACGCCGAGATCGTGGTCGGCGAGGCGACCGCCGGACGGCGTGACGAGGTTTTCCTCGTCTCCAAGGTTCTCCCCGGCAACGCCTCGCAATCCGGGACCGTGGCGGCCTGCGAGCGCTCGCTCGCGCGCCTGCGCACCGACAGGCTGGACTGCTACCTCCTGCACTGGCCCGGTCCACATCCGCTCGAGGACACCTTCGCCGGCTTCGAGAAGCTTCGCGAACAGGGCAAGATCCTGTCCTGGGGGGTGAGCAACTTCGACGTGCCCGACCTCGATGCGGCCTGGAAGGCCGGGAGCGAGGGCCGGATGGCCTGCAACCAGGTGCTCTACCATCTGGAGGAGCGTGCGATCGAACACGCCGTGCAGCCCTGGTGCGAGGCGCACGGCGTCGCTGTCGTCGCCTACAGCCCCTTCGGCCATGGCAGCTTCCCCGACCCGCGCACGCCGGGCGGCCGCCTGTTGGAGGACATCGCAGCGCACCACGGCGCGACCGCACGCCAGGTCGCGCTCCGCTTCCTGGTGCGGTGGCCGTCCTCCTTCACGATCCCCAAGGCGTCCAGCCCCGAGCATGCCGCCGACAACGCGGGCGCCGGCGCGCTCTCGCTGACGGACGCCGAACTTGCACGGCTCGACGCGGCGTTCCCGCTCGGACCGCGGCCGCGTCGGCTTCCGATGCTGTAGGCCTGCGACACCGCTTTCGGGCAATTCCTTTCGGACGCCGGCGTCAGGACTTCACGCCGCGCTGAGCGGCGTAACCTGGCTCCGAGCGCAGCCGATCTGGATCGTTGCAGGAGCATTGGCCGTAGGCCTCGCACGGATGATCGCGGGAGGCTTCGTGTTGTCCGTCGTTTGGCCAGGGTAATCGCAATCAGCGGTGTTTCCACCCGATGATACCGGCCAAAAAACTGCAGCACACGATCGCCCAATGTGAAGCGACAGCAACATAGACTTTAATTTTCTGCCTTGATATCGCGAATGTAGGATGTCTGACATCGCCACCCATTCTCGACATGCCGTTCGCCGCAGGCATGGTCCTCAGAAGAGCGTGGCGAGTGCTTCGCGGGTGAAATCCTTCAACTGCTCGTGCCGGCCCTCGCGGATCTTGCTGACCCAATGCGGGTCGGACAGCACGGCCCGGCCGACGGCCACGAGGTCGAAGTCGCCGCGCGTGAGACGACGAATGAGTTCGTCGAGCGGATCGGGACGCGAGCTCTCGCCCTGAAAGGCGGCAATGAACTCGCCCGAGAGACCGACCGAGCCCACCGTGATCGTCGGCTTGCCGGTCAACTTCTTCGCCCAACCCGCGAAGTTCAGGTCCGAGCCTTCGAATTCCGGCTGCCAGAAACGCCGCTGCGAGCAATGGAAGATGTCGACTCCCGCGTCAGAGAGAGGGGTGAGCCATGCCGCCATCTCGTCGGGTGTCCGCGCGAGCTTCACCGCGAAGTCCTGCTGCTTCCACTGTGACAGGCGCAGGATCACGGCGAAATCCTCACCGACCGCAGACCGGACCGCGCGCACGACCTCGACCGCGAAGCGGCTGCGCTCGGGCAAGGTCGCGCCGCCGTAGCGGTCCCGGCGCCGGTTCACGCCGGCCCAGAAGAACTGATCGATGAGGTAGCCGTGTGCACCGTGAATCTCGACCGCGTCGAAGCCGAGCCGCTGAGCGTCCGCGGCGGCACGGCCGAACGCCGCGACCGTCTCGGCGATGTCGGTCTCGGACATCTCGGTCCCGCCGGCCTCGCCGGGGACGACGAGCCCGGACGGGCCTTCCATGGGATTGGGCGGCATCCACCCGGACGCATGCGGGGCCACGATTCCCATGTGCCAGATCTGCGGCGCCATCGTGCCCCCGGCGGCATGAACCTCGTCGATGACGCGCTTCCATCCTGCGAGGGCCTGTTCGCCGTGGAAATGCGGAACCGCAGGATCGTTCGACGACGCTGGCCGGTTGACGACGGTGCCTTCCGAGATGATGAGCCCGATCTCAGGCGCGCGTCGGCGGTAATAGGCGGCCACGTCTTGTGTCGGAACGCCATCGGGAGAGAACGAGCGCGTCATCGGTGCCATGACGATCCGGTTCTGCAGCCGGAGCGACTTGTGTTCGAAGGGGCGGAACAAGAGGTCGAGGCTCATCGTGGTCTCCATGATCGGCTCGCCCGGTCCGGATGATCGTCGGGCGACGGAGCCGCTGCGCGGTGTTGCCCGGGGCAGGCCGCTCTTCCGCAGCGGCAGACGGTTCGCTCACGTCGTCCGGGAGCGACGGCGTCAGATCGCTCGCTGAAGATGGTGCCGCCTCGCGTAGGGCTCGCTCGCCCACAGACGCTTTGCCTCATCGAATGTGCGGTTCAGTCTGACCCGATCATCGACGGCAGCGATCCAGTCGGCTGACACGTATTGGTGCTGGTTTCGAGGCTCCTGGTCCGCACGGCAGATCTTGAGATGACCACCTTCAACCTTGTCGACGGACCCGATCCGGGTTCCGTCTCGATCGACGACCGCCATGCCTTCGGCGATCAGATCGAGCAACAGACGTTCTTCATTGCCGCCAACGATATTCTTCGACATGTCCGCTCCTCCGTCTGCATGAAAGATGTCCTGCGGGAACGATATCTTTCGGGATCAAGTCACGGCTCTCCTTGCATCAAGGCCTCGTATCCTCGATGCGTCAGTTCGATCGCGCCGGCGTCCGGTGTCGCGACATAGCCGGCGTGCGCGAGTTCGGAGATCGCCACCGCGACCGCGGGGTCGGTCCCGAACCGTTCGTCCAGCGTCGTGATGCGCAGGCGTGCTCCGGGCAGCCGATGTGTGCTGCGCAAATACGCCAGGATCTCACTCGCTATCTCTGACAGCATTGACGAAATCCCCCGCCCGTCGCTCCGCCGGCTCGCGATCCCGCACCATCCGCGGCACAGCGCCGAGCTGATGAGGCGCCACTGGACGGCTGGGCCCGATTGTCGCGCGCCGTATCAGATCGGCCAGGCACGGGGGCGTCATAGGCAGTGTCACGTCGAATGCATGCATGCCATTCGCACCCATGCTGCTCCTCCTTAGCCGTGCGTCGAACTCAGTGTGGTGTCGTCCCGCCACTGCGACACCCGGATCACTCCCTAGGGAGATGCCGGACGGACAAGCAGCCGAGTATGTTGCCTTAGGATCCGTCCCATTGACGCCGGCAGCGCCATACTCCTCTCATGCTCATCTTCTGAGACGTGAAGCGTTCACAAGGCATCACATGAGGGCGCCACATGGCTGCTGCTCGAGACTCTTTCACGCCCCGAGACCTTTTCATGCCCGAGGACCTCGCCGCAGATGTTGCTGACGCGATGTCGGACATCCGGGTCGTCCTGAGCGGCGTAGCGCCAGCCGAGCGCGCAGCCTTCTGGCATGCGGTAGACCTCCTCTACCGTGCACCGTCCGAAGCCCCAACGAGCACCACGGCCTCGTGGCCGATCCAGCGTGGCGTCGCGCTGGGCCTCGAACGTCTGCTTCCGCCCGTACCGAGGGACGAAAGCAATTCTGACCATCACAGCGAGCGGCTGGCTCCGGCGGCTGCCCAAGATCAGACGTTCAAGACTTGCAATCGCTAAAGCCTGTTGGGATGGTGACTCCACCCCAATGAAAGAGGCTCCCGATCGCGCTACGGATAACACCGTAGGTATCGCCCGGATTTTCCAACGCCGGGCGGCATGTATCCTCGTTTATCTAGTACAATACTTCGAGCTGGGAGTGCGCGATGAGAGCAGTCGTCTATAACGGCCCGCGCAATGTGGCGGTGCAGGACGTGCCTGACGCTCGGATCGAGAGGCCGACCGACGTGCTCGTGCGGATCACGAGCACCAACATCTGCGGCTCCGACCTGCACATGTATGAGGGCCGTACGGATTTCCAGCGCGGCGGCGTGTTCGGGCACGAGAACCTCGGCCAGGTGGCCGAAGTGGGCGATGCCGTCGATCGTGTGAAGGTCGGCGACTGGGTCGCCATCCCCTTCAATATCGGCTGCGGTTTCTGCAAGAATTGCGAGCGTGGCTTGAGCGCCTTCTGCCTGACGACGGCGGATCGAAGCGTCATGCCGAACATGGCCGGCGCCGCTTACGGGTTCGCCGGCATGGGTCCGTATCGGGGCGGCCAGGCCGACCTGCTGCGGGTCCCCTACGGGGACTACAATTGCCTGAAGCTACCGCCGGATGCGGAGGAGCGGCAGAACGATTATGTGATGCTGGCCGACATCTTTCCGACCGGTTGGCACGCCACCGAGCTTGCAGGACTGCGTCCAGGGGAATCGATCGTCATCTACGGGGCCGGGCCGGTCGGCCTCATGGCGGCCCACGCGGCGATGATCAAGGGCGCCTGCATGGTCATGGTCGTCGATCGTCATCCTGACCGCCTGCGTCTTGCCGACTCGATCGGGGCCACACCGATCGACGATTCCAAAGGCTCCCCGGTCGCCCAAGTGCTCGACTTGACGAACGGCGTCGGAGCTGACCGCGGCTGTGAGTGCGTCGGCTACCAGGCCCACGACCCGGAGGGTCACGAGCACCCCAACATGACCATGAATGATCTCGTGAAGTCGGTGAAATTCACCGGCGGCATCGGCGTGGTCGGTGTCTACACGCCTCAGGACCCCGCCCCGCAGGACCCGCTCTACAAGCAGAGCGAAATCGTTTTCGATCACGGCCTGTTCTGGTTCAAGGGTCAGACGATCGGTACCGGCCAATGCAACGTGAAAGCCTATAACCGGCAACTGCGCGACCTCATTGCGGCCGGTCGCGCAAAGCCGTCCTTCATCGTCTCGCATGAGCTGCCGCTGCGAGAGGCGCCGAACGCCTACCGGCACTTCGACGCGCGCGATGACGGCTGGACCAAGGTGATCCTCAAGCCAGCCGCATGACCCGCCACGCCGGGCGGGCAGCCGCTCGCCTGGCTCATCCGCCATCTTGCCGAATGGGCTCCGAGCGTGAGGACGCCATGCCGATCTACGACTACGCTTGCGACGTTTGCGGGCCGTTCACGGCCATGCGGCCGATGGCGCAGTTTCGGGATCCGTGCGCCTGCCCGGAATGCGGCGCCGGGGCGACACGGGCATTCATGAGCGCACCGGCCATCGGCGGCGGCCACGCAGGTCGCCGTGTCGCCGACGGTGCACCTGTGCCAAGCGCGGCCCCGTCGCGCCGGGCATCAGTTGCCCATCCAGCCGGCTGTGGCTGCTGCGTGCGCCGCGTGCCACTGCCGGGCGCCCTGTCCGCGGGCGGACGGGTTTTCGCTTCGCATGGGCCGATCCGGCGCGGCGGGCCGTGATACCGGCGCGGGCTCAGGTGATGGAAAAGCGCGGATGGTCCACCAAGTCGGGCAACGGCCCATAGGGGGATCCGATGAACGTTGCTGTACGTGTCAGCATCATGGCTTTCGCGGGTTCTCTGCTGCTGCTGCGCAGCGATAACGGTAGCGCGCAAGGCGATTACCGTCTGAGCTGTAGGCCTCCGTTGAAATTCATGGCCGGAGCCTGTGTCACCGCCTGCTATGCAGGATACGAGGATCATGGCCGCTGGTGCGATCTGCGACGTGGCGGTGGCGGCGGCGGACCTTGAGCGCAGATGATGCTGGTACGGCTGACGGCTCCATCGACGATTTCGGCCGATCAGATCCCTTTTTTGCCTCGTGCCATGCATATCCATGTGAAATTATCGTAGATATATTTTGCATCTAAGGCGGTCGTCGATACCAGCGTATTCGCTTGATTTCACAATCGTCCATGTTTGAGCAGCCAAACAACACAAGCGTCATACCCATCCCTGCTTGATAAATCTGAATGACGTGGGCCGCCCACTCCTCGCCACTCGCCGTAAAGCTATCGTGCTGCGCCCGTCGATCGAAGTCCTCATTGTGCGGAAGAGGCTCAGGTCACAGGCTGACCCCGATCATGTGGAGGGAACCCTTGGAGGTCCAGGCACCGATCCACCCGATCGAGACATCCGCAACAGGGGGCTCATCTCGACGTAGGCTCCGGGCGTGGTTCGGGGCGGCCGTGCTTCTTGTCGCGCTGTGGACGGCACGCTCATATCTGGCCGCCATTGTCTGGGCGATCATCATCGCCGTTGCGATCTGGCCGCTTTACCGACGGGTGCCGCGCGCCGAGACAGAGCGCGGTTGGCTCGCCCCCGCACTCATCACCCTCCTGAATGCGGTTGTGCTGATGACGCCGGTGTTGCTGGCGGCCGCCGAACTCGGCCGGGAAGGACAAGCCGTTCTCGACTGGATCGGTCGCGTCCAGCAGAAAGGAATCGAGATTCCGGGGTGGCTGACACGCCTTCCCTTACTCGGCGAGCACGTGGATCGCTGGTGGCGCTCTCACGTCAGCGACCCGAACGGATTGCGGACGCTCTTCGCCGACGTGAACTTCGAAGCGTGGGCGACGTGGATGCGCAGCCTCGGCGGAGAACTCGCCTATCGCGTGCTCCTGGCATTCATCACCTTTCTGACCCTGTTCGCGCTCCTCCGGGACGGCGAGAAGGTTGCGACGCGCGTGCTCTGCCTCGCGGAGGAGTGGCTGGGCCACCCCGGCGAGCGGCTGTTCGAGAAAGTCGCCGTCGCGACCAGGGGCGTCGTGAACGGAACGGTGTTGGTGGCGATCGGAGAGGGATTGCTCATCGGTGTGGGTTACTGGGTGGCCGGGCTGCCGCAGGCTGTGTTCTTCACTCTGCTCACCGTCGCGTTCGCACTGTTGCCCCTCGGAGCCTGGATCGCAGTCACGGCCGCGGCCCTGATGCTCGCCATCCAGCATGACGCGTGGCTCGGTGCGGCCGGCGTGTTTGGCTGGGGGGCCGCCGTCATGTTGGCCGGCGACAACCTCGTTCAACCAGCCCTGATCGGAGGATCTGCGCGGCTGCCGCTCGTATGGACCCTGGTCGGGATCCTCGGCGGCGTCGAGACGTTCGGGCTTGTCGGGCTTTTCGTTGGGCCTGTCGTGATGGCGGCGCTCTACGCGATCTGGCGGGATTGGACAATGCCCGGATCAGCGGCCGTCGATGGAGTGGGCCGGCGCTGACGGGGCAGACTCGTTCTGGAGGGCGGGACATGAGTGGCGCAGCGACAATCGACCGGCGCGCGTGGCTGGCTGGAGCCGGTGCTCTGTTGGCGGCCGGTCCGGGCCGTGCGGCAGAGCCCGCCCGCCCAGGGGGGCCCTCCCCGCGCTGACGCTCGCCTTCGCGCTGCCGGACGCCGTCACCAACGGCGTCGCGGTGACGCCCGAGGGCCGGATCTTCGCCGCGCTCGCGCGCATCGACGGCAGTGCCGGTCCCCGCGTCGTCGAGATCCGCGACAGCCGGCCGGTGCCGTTCCCGGACGAGACCTGGAACGCCTTCACGGACGGGGCCGATGCCGCCCGCACGCTCGTCTGGGTCAATTCCCTCCGGATCGGCCCCGACGGCGATCTCTGGCTGGTCGATACCGGCTCGCCCGGCTTCGGCCAGCCGATGCGCCCGGGCGGCTGCAAGCTCGTTCAGGTCGACATCGCCGGCGCCCGGGTGCGGCGGACGATCCCGCTCGACGGCGTGGTGACGGGTAAGAGCTTCATCGACGACGTGCGCTTCAACGGCGGGCGCGCCTACCTGACGGATGCGGGGGCGCCGGCGCTCGTGGTGCTCGATCCCGTGACGGGCCGGGGACGGCGCGTCCTCGAGGGCCATCCCTCGGTAACGGCCTCGCGACCGATCTCGGCCGAGGGACGGATCGTGCGCGGGCCGGACGGCGCGCCGGTCTACGTCCATGCCGACCAGCTCGAAGTGTCGCCCGATGGCGCCGCTCTTTTCTACCAGTCCTGCACTGGCCCGCTCTGGCGCGTGCCGACACGCCTGCTCGACGATCCCGGGATAGCTCCCGCATCACTCGCTGCCGCCGTCGAGATCGTTGCCGACACGCCGCCGACCGGCGGCACGGCCATTGCCGCGGACGGCACGCTGTTCGTCAGCGACACCGACGCGCAGCGTATCGTTCGCATCGCACCGGACGGCACCGCCTCGACCCTGATCCAGGACCCCCGCCTGCTCTGGGTCGACGCCATGTGGATTGATTCTCACAACCGGTTGTGGCTGCCAGCCGCCCAGCTCAACCGGCTCGCCGTGTTCCAGGGCGGCCGGAGCCGGGTGCGCTTTCCGGTCGAGGTCTACACACTTCAGCTGGAGGTCGGGCCGGCGCCCAACGACCACCGCTGAGGAGCGAGGTCTCGTGAGGAGAAGGATCTCGAGCAGCGAGGTCTTGAGCAGCGAGGTTTTGGCCGACAAGGAGCCGGCCCCGTCGCGGCGCATGACGATGTGATGCGGAAGTTCGAGAGAACCCAGCCGGTGGGGCTGGACCAGCACGTCCGTGTCCGGTGATGGCGCCGGGCCGTGCGTTCGCGAGAGGGTCGCTGTCCCGTCCATGGAGAGCCTCCTTCGGACGCAGTCCGGCCGACTCGGCTGTGCCGCCACGTGGTCCGGAAGCCCGCCGCACGCGGCGGGTTCTCCGCTCAGGCTCCGAACACAGGAGCGGCGCGGTCGTAGTCCCTGACATGCGGCAGCATTGGATGAACTCGAAACCGTCGATGCTTAGAAATTGTTTCGGCTTCGGCTCTGATTTGCGGCGCATGGCAGGTACGAGCGCGGATGAATCGAAGGCGCAGCCCGATATCCGCCGCCGGAACTGATGTTCGTCAGTGCCGGGACGCCCCGTCTCATAGTCAGATGCGGGATGGCCGTTCCGCAGGCCATCCGGGAGGTTCAGGATGGGACAGGTCTTAGCGCCCGGGGTCACGGCGCCCGATTTCACGCTCCGCGTCACACCCGACCAGACGCTCTCGCTCGGCGACCTGCGCGGGCGGCCAGCCATTCTGGCGTTCTATCCCGCCGATTGGAGTCCGGTCTGCGGCGATCAGATGGCGGTCTACAATCAGGTGCTGCCGGAATTTCGGAAGTACGACGCCGAACTCATCGGAATTTCCGTCGATAGTGCCTGGTGCCATCAGGCCTTCGCCGAGGCGCGCCATCTCCACTTCCCGCTGCTCGCGGATTTCGAGCCGAAGGGCTCGATCGCCCGGCAATACGGGGCCTACCGCGACGGCGACGGCGTCTGCGAGCGGGCGCTGTTCGTCGTGGATCGCGAGGGAATCATCTTCTGGAGCTACCGCTCCCCGATCGCCGTCAACCCCGGTGCAGACGGCATCCTCGATGCGCTGGACCGGCTCGAGAACCAGGAGAAAAGCGATGGCCGAACTCAGAGTGCCGGTGTCGGCGGCTGACCACGTCCGGGGTGGTGCCGAGGGAAAGGTGGTCCTCGTCGAGTACGGTGACTACGAGTGTCCCTATTGCCGCCTCGCGCATGTCCAGGTCATGCAGCTCGGCAGGCATTTCGGCGACGAACTCACCTACGTGTTCCGCAATTTCCCGCTCACCGAAATCCACCCGCTGGCGGAGCCGGCGGCGGAGGCAGCCGAGTTCGCGGGGGCGCAGGGTCAGTTCTGGGCCATGCACGATGCGATCTATGCGCATCAGGAGCAGTTGAGCCTGCCATTCCTCTTGAGCGCAGCCCGGGCGCTCGGCCTGTCGGAGAGCAGTCTTGCGGCCGCTCTCGAGGCGGGCACCTATGCACCGAAGGTGAAGCAGGATTTTCTCGGCGGTGTTCGAAGTGGCGTCAACGGGACGCCGACCTTCTTCATCAATGGGCATCGCTATGAGGGCCCATTTGACTACCAGCATATGGCGGCGGCGATTCAGCCGCTGCGTTCCAGGCCGTAGCACCCGTCGTCGCTCGTCGGTGGCCGCGGCGGGACGTATCCCGTTCCTCGCGCGACACACCCCCGAACCGATGCTTGCCGGCGCCGCGAACCGGAGGAGGACCACATGATCGCCGCATCGCATCGGCGCTTGTAAGGGGGGCGGTATGGACGCGCGCGAATTTCAGGCTCGGACGGATCTGCGTCCCGACACGCTTCGGGTCTGGCTCGAAAGCGGCTGGCTTCGACCGGCTTTCCGGGAGAGCGTCCGGCAGTATATCGAGATCGATCTGGCCAGGGCCCAACTGATCCGAGATCTGCAGCACGATCTCGGGATCAACGACGATGGCGTCGCGGTCGTGCTCGATCTCATCGATCAGGTTGGCGGCTTGCGGCACGTGCTGCAGGCGATTCTCCGGGCCTTGCAGGCGCAGCCCGAGGGTGTCCGCCGGCAGATCGTCGATGCCTGCGCGGCCCAACGGCCGATCCCGCCGCCGAACTGACCGGCGTCATCAGGATCGTGTCCGTGATCCTGGTGCGCGCCACCGACCCGATGACGCTCCACTTCAACCGTGCGCACCGCCGGAACGAGACCGCCGCCGGCGATGTAACGGCCGCTGGGCCCCGCCCAATACCGAAAGAAATTCAGGATCCCGATCTCGGCTTTGCAGCACCATCTGTTCTGCCCGCGCCAATGCGCGCTGATCCATCTCGAGGGATTGTGGGCGGAGGATGTGGCGACCGCGGAGGGGCGGCTGCTCCACGAGCGCGTCGACGCACCAGGTGTCGGGCGTCGGCCGAGCGTGACAGTGGCGCGCGGGTTGCAACTGCGGTCATTCGCCCTGGGCGTCGCCGGGCGGGCGGATGCGGTGGAGCTTCACGGACGTCCGCCACGTCCCTATCCTGTCGAGTACAAGCGGGGCCGGCCCAAAGCGCACCGGGCGGACGAGGTGCAGCTCTGCGCTCAAGGCCTCTGCCTGGAGGAGATGTTCTGTGTGCCCGTGCCGGAGGGAGCACTGTTCTACGGCACGCCCAGACGCCGCATGACAGTGGCCTTCGACACGGACCTGCGGGCCCTCACCCGCGCAACGGCCATCGCAGCGCGGACGATGTTGGCCTCGCGCCTCACGCCGGCGCCGCGGCACATGCCAGCCTGTCGTCGCTGCTCCCTCGAAGACCTCTGCCGTCCTGCGAGGCTTGAGAAGCCCCCGCGCATCGCGCGCTGGCTCGCAGCCCAGATCGAGGCCTGACGCGATGCGGCGGATGCGCAACACGATCTATGTCACGAGCGAGGGGGCGTGGCTGCGCAAAGATGGAGCGAACCTCGTCGTGGAGGTCGAGGGGGCCGAGCGCGGCCGGGCGCCGCTCCACCTTCTCGAAGGGGTGGTCAGCTTCGGGCGCGCAGGCGCTTCACCGTCGCTGCTGACGGCCTGCGCGGAAGCCGGCATCACGATCTCGTACTTGGACCCGAACGGCCGCTTCCTCGCCCGGGTCGAGGGGCCGCGCACCGGCAACGTGCTGCTGCGTCGTGCACAGTACCGCGCGAGCGATGATCCCGCACGGGCTGTCGTGATCGTGCGCGGTATCGTCGCCGCCAAGACCGCGAACCAGCGCGCGGTGGTCCGACGGGCCCTGCGCGACCATGGCGGGAGCCTGGGCGAGGCAGCCACGGGCCTCGCCGCTGCCGAGGCCAGGCTCACCGACGTTGCTCGCCGTACCCTCGTCGCCGACAGCATCGATGGGCTGCGTGGGCTCGAAGGCGAGGCCGCACAAGTCTATTTCCGCGTCTTTGGCGCATTCGTGCGGGTGGAGGATCTCGCCTTCCGGTTCGGCGGGCGCTCGCGCCGGCCTCCCCTCGATCGGCTGAACGCGCTGATGTCCTTCCTTTACGCCCTGCTCGGGCACGATTGCCGCTCGGCCCTGGAGGCGCATGGGCTCGATCCGCAGGTGGGGTTCCTACATACCGACCGTCCCGGCCGCGCGAGTCTCGCCCTCGACCTGATGGAGGAATTGCGCCCAGTGCTGGCTGACCGGCTGGCGCTCAGCCTCGTCAATCGCCGCTAGCTGACGGCAGGCGACTTCACGGTCGAGGAAGCAGGCGGTGTGCGGCTCACCGACGAGGCCCGCAAGCGCGTGCTGGTTGCCTGGCAGGAGCGCAAGCGCGACGAGCTGCGTCACCCCTTCCTCGACGAGACGGTACCGCTCGGCCTCGTGGCGCACGCCCAGGCGCAGATGCTGGCTCGGCATCTGCGTGGCGACCTCGACGGCTACCCTGCCTTCGTGTGGAAGTAGACTGCGATGCTGATGCTCGTTGCCTACGATGTGAACACACAGAGTCCTGCCGGACGAGCGCGCCTGCGCCGTGTCGCCCGCGCCTGCCTCGATGTCGGTCAGCGTGTGCAGAACTCGGTGTTCGAGTGCGAGGTAGAACCGGCGCAATGGACCGCCCTGCGCGCACAGCTCGTCGGCCTCATCGACCCTGCGCGCGACTCCTTGCTTCTATCGGCTCGGCTCCGATGGCAAGCGGCGCGTGGAGCATGTCGGAGCCAAGACCGTGCCCGATCTCGACGGTCCACTCATCTTCTGACGCATTGCGCGAACCAGAAGCGCCCGCCTGCGCCAGCACTGGTTCGCGCGGCCCCTAAACCACTCATCCGTCAGCCGGATTGCTGCAGCGCCAGTCTCGGCGAGACAGGATTTCCATCGGATCAATCCAGGTTCGCGCGCCCGTGTGAATTTGCTCTTGCGCAGCAAAGGCATATGGTGCCGCAGCCCCTTCACGGGGGTGCGGATTGAAACATGTGGAAGAAGTCGCCGAGGCCGAGGATCACGGTCGCCCCTTCACGGGGGTGCGGATTGAAACCACTGCACCGTGCCGAAGCTCTGCGGGACGCCCGGTCGCCCCTTCACGGGGGTGCGGATTGAAACACATCACTGCCAACGACACCGGCCCTGGCAGGCCGGGTCGCCCCTTCACGGGGGTGCGGATTGAAACGCCACCAGCTCGCAGCCTACGCCATCAGGGACCTGTCGCCCCTTCACGGGGGTGCGGATTGAAACTTGGAGAAGGCCACGACCGAGCCCATCGCCGCCACGTCGCCCCTTCACGGGGGTGCGGATTGAAACGCATCCCGCTCGCGGCCGTGGAGGAATTCGAACGAGTCGCCCCCTCACGGGGGTGCGGATTGAAACCCCTTGGCATCGACGAAGGTGATCGGGCTCACCACGTCGCCCCCTCACGGGGGTGCGGATTGAAACGCCGTCACCTACACGCGCGCCGAAACCGACGCCCGTCGCCCCCTCACGGGGGTGCGGATTGAAACTTGACCGCCGCGCGCTCCTTGCCGGACTGCTTGGTCGCCCCCTCACGGGGGTGCGGATCGAAACTCGAACACGAACTCGATCGGCGCCTCGTAGGAGGTCGAGTTCAGCCAGGGCGGCGAGTTGGGCGCTCATCGCCTGAACCGGGTCGGGATCGGGCGTGACCATGCTCAGCCCTCCTGCCCGGGGTGAGGTCACGGGGGGCAGACGATAGCGGCTGTGACCCTCATCGGGGCTGCGGAAGCGGGTGAGCGCGGGCTGGTTGCGGCGCAAGCGGGCGAGCGCGGCGCGGGCGCTGTGGGGCAGCCATCCGGTGGCGGCGGTGATCTCGGCCAGGCTGGCGCCCTGCTCGCGGGCGAGCAGCTCCGCACGATCGCGGCTTTCGTTCAGGAGCGCGGCGCGGCCGAAACATCACCGGGCGGCGGCAACGCTGCAATGGGTTCGGTCCCACCGAGTGTGGGTGGCGGTTCGTCCGCCATTCTCGCAGCGACTACACCGATTTCCCTCGGTGCTCTCCGGATCGCTGGTTCCGACGACCTGTCGCAGGCCGATGCGCCGTCCGTCGGCCTCGCTGCGCCAAGCCGGATCGTCCGGCCCGACCGTCCGCGGCCAGGCCCCGCGCCAGCAGCGCTGTCGCGACCCGTGCGACGGCCCTGCCCCGCAACGACGGCAGTGGGACCAGGAGCCGGTCGGGATGTGGGTGGCGGCCTCGATCAGCCGGCGTTGCGTCTCGGTGAGATGGGTCATCGTGCTCGTCCTTGCCTCAGGTGGCGACACAGGTCGCCGCCACCGCCCCGACCCCCGCACCGGCACGTCGCCGGAACGGGGCTGCGCATCCAGGACGATGCCGAGGCCGCTTGCGTCAGCCGGGAGCGGACCGTCGGCCTGCAGGCGGGCGATCAGGCGGACGGCGCAGTGCAGGCCCTCCGCCTCGTGCAGCCGCTCGTCGAGGTCGAGGGAGAGCCGCACCGCCTCGGCCTCGCTGCCGCTCTCGGCGCAAGTCGCCGCCGCCCGGGCGAGCGCGGCGGCGTCGGTCAGCCAATCGGCGATCTGGCGCAGCAGCACGGTCACGGTGATCGGGGGCGGGCTCATGCGCAGCTCTCCTCGGCCCTGGCGAAGCGGATCAATGGCCTGCGAGCAAGCTCAATCGGGTGAATAGCGTGTAGCTCGCCTCCGCGGTCATGATCGCGACGAAGATCAGTATTGCGGTTGGCGGAACCAGGATCGCGTAGATCAGGGCCAGCCGCTCCCAGGCGAGATGCATGAACACCGCCACGATGAGTCCCGCCTTGACGAACATGAACAGCAGGATCAGCGACCAGCGCAGGATGCCCTGGACGTGAAAATAGTCGATGAGATACGAGCAGGCACTCAGCACGAACAGCCAGCCCCAGACGAGCAGGTAGAGCCGGATCGAGTGGCCGTGGTCGGTCCCGTGGCCCGCGACGGGGTGCATGCCGTCCTCCTACCAAAGATAGAACAGTGCAAAGATAAAAACCCAGACGAGATCGACGAAGTGCCAGTATAGGCCCGCGATCTCGACGTTCTCGTATCCGCCGCGCTGGCTGGTGAAGAAACCGCGTCGTCCGATGTCGAAATCGCCCCGCCAGACCTTGCGGGCGATCGTAACCAAGACGATGACACCGATGGTGACGTGGGTCCCGTGGAAGCCGGTAATCATGAAGAACGTCGAACCGAACTGGTGTGCCCCCCAGGGGTTCGACCAGGGCCGGACGCCCTCGTGGATCAGCTTCGTCCACTCGAAGGCCTGCATGCCGACGAAGGTCGCACCGAGGAGCGCTGTGACGAGCATGAGCAGCGCCGTAGCGCGGCGGTTCCGCCTGTAGCCAAGGGCGACCGCCATAGCCATCGTGCCGCTGCTCGAGATGAGAACGAAGGTCATGATCGCGATCAGGATCAGGGGCAGCTCGGTGCCCCCGACCTCCAAGGCGAAGACCTTGCTCGGGTTCGGCCATGGCACCGTCGTCGACATGCGCACGGTCATGTAGCCGATCAGGAAGCAGCCGAACACGAAGGTGTCGCTCAGCAGGAAGATCCACATCATCGCCTTGCGCCACGAGGCCCCTGCAAAGGCCTGACGGTCGGCCGCCCATTCGCCGGAGAAGCGCCGCCATCGGCTTGGCGGACCGTCGGAGGTCGGGAGGGAGCGGAGAACGGTCTCTGTCATGATGCGTCGTCCCGAGGCTGTCAGGCCGGCGGCCGGCACAGGACATCGATCAGACCCGACCACGGCGTCCGGAACAGGATGCCGAAGGCAACGAGCCAGATCACCAGCAGGGCATCCCAGTAGAGGGTACACAGCCCGATGCTCCGGGCGAGGCCTGCGGGCGACCCCGTCCTCGCCGCGCCGAAGGTGACCCACGCGAGGGCCGCGAGCCCGCCCGCGAGGTGCAGCCCATGCAGCAGCGTGATCAAGATGAAGAAGGAACCGGCCGCATCGATCGTGCGGCCCGCCCCGGCCTCCCCGATCAACCGCCAGGCGAGGCCCTGCCCACAGAGGAAGACGAGGCTCGCCGCGACGGCGGCAAGCAGATGCGCGTGCGCGTCGTCCTCCGCCCCACGGCGCACCACCCGGTCGGCCCGGTGGAGCAGAAGGCTCGCCAGCCCGAGAAAGCCCGTCGTGAGCCAGAGGAGGCGCGGATCGAGAGGGACTCCGGCGCTGCCCGGTGGCACGCGCATGCCATAGGCCGCGACGAGCAGCGCGAAGAGCAGGCCGATAACCGCCAAGAAGATCCCGAGAGCCAGCTTTGCCGCCGACCCGCCCCCTCCATCCGCCGGCAGGGTGCAGGAAGGGCCCGCGCTCAGCCAGGGCTTGGCGGCTAGGTGCTGCCGGGCGAGCCAGCGCCCCGAAACGGCACCGAGGCCTGC
The DNA here is from genome assembly GCF_001043975.1 of Methylobacterium variabile. Taxonomy (GTDB): domain Bacteria; phylum Pseudomonadota; class Alphaproteobacteria; order Rhizobiales; family Beijerinckiaceae; genus Methylobacterium; species Methylobacterium variabile. The sequence continues at coordinate 14,909 of NZ_LABY01000087.1, read as the reverse complement.
GAGGTAGAGGAGGACGAGGCTCACGGCGCAGCCCCTGCGGCGTGGACGGGCTGGTTCTGGGGCAGGAAGTCCTCCGCGGCCCCCGGCACGCTGTAATCGTAGGGCCAGCGATAGACCACTGGCAGGCGAGCGCCCCAATTGCCATGCCGCGGCGGGGTGTCGGGAGTTTGCCACTCCAGGGTGGTGGCGTGCCACGGATTGCCGCCGGCCGGCACACCGTGCCGGAGGCTGCGGATCAGATTCGCCACGAACACCACCTGGGCCGCGCCGACCACGAAGGCCACCACGCTGATGAAGGCGTTGAGGGACGCGGCCGATGCCGGGATGAAGCCGAGCCCTGTGATCTCGAAATACCTCCGCGGGACGCCGAGCAGTCCGAGATAGTGCATCGGAAAGAAGACCAGGTAGGCGCCCAGGAACGTCACCCAGAAGTGCAACAGGCCGAGCCGCTCGTCGAGCATCCGGCCGGTCACCTTCGGGTACCAGTGATAGATACCACCGAAGATCACGAGGATCGGGGCGACCCCCATGACCATGTGGAAGTGGGCGACGACGAACAGCGTGTCCGACAACGGCACGTCGACCACCACGTTGCCGAGGAAGAGGCCGGTCAGGCCGCCGTTCAGGAAGGTGACGATGAACGCAATCGCGAACAGCATCGGAACCGTCAGGTGGATGTCCCCGCGCCAGAGCGTCAACACCCAGTTGTAAACCTTGATCGCAGTCGGCACAGCGATGATCAGGGTTGTGGTTGCGAAGAAAAATCCAAAATATGGATTCATGCCGCTCACGTACATATGATGTGCCCAGACCACGAAGCTGAGCCCACCGATGGCGATTATCGCCCACACCATCATGCGATACCCAAATATATTCTTGCGCGCATGGGTGCTGATCAGATCGGAGACGATGCCGAACGCGGGAAGTGCGACGATGTAAACCTCCGGATGTCCAAAGAACCAGAACAGGTGCTGGAACAGGATCGGTGTGCCGCCGCCGTAGTGCAGGCGCTGGCCGGCCTCGATGATCATGGGCATGAAGAAACTGGTGCCGAACAGTCGATCGAGGAGCATCATGACGGCCCCGACGAACAGGGCCGGAAAGGCGAGCAGCGCCAGCACCGTCGCGGTGAAGATGCCCCAGATTGTGAGGGGCATGCGCATCAGCGTCATGCCGGGCGCGCGCGCCTGCAGCACGGTCACCACGTAGTTCACGCCCCCCATGGTAAAGCCGATGATGAACAGGATGAGCGAAGCGAGCATCAGCACGATGCCCCATTCGTGGCCCGGGGTGCCCGAGAGGATGGCCTGCGGGGGATAGAGGGTCCAGCCGGCCCCGGTCGGTCCCCCCGGCGCGAAGAAGCTCGCCACCAGCACCAGCACGGCAAGGAGATAGACCCAGTAGCTCAGCATGTTCACATAGGGAAACACCATATCCCGAGCGCCGATCATCAGCGGGATGAGGTAATTGCCGAAGCCGCCGAGGAACACGGCGGTGAGGAGATAAACCACCATGATCATCCCGTGCATAGTGATGATCTGATAATATTCTGATGGCCCTATAGACGGAAATAGGCCCGGAAATCCGAGTTGGAGCCTGATCAGCCAGGACAGAACGAGCGCGACAAAGCCGATCGCCAGGGCGGTACCGGAATACTGGATAGCGATGATCTTGGCATCCTGGCTGAAGACGTAGCGCGTGAGCCAGCTGTGCGGATGGTAGAGCTCTACCTCGTCTGGCTCCGAACCGGGGAAGGGGCCGGCGGCCCCGATCGGCGTGTCGACCATGGCACCGTCCTCTCAGCGGTCGTCGGCGACGCGACGGCGAAGAGCAGCGTCGCGGGGCGCCCGCTCCGGGCGGGCGGCGAAGTTCGAGAATGTCTTCTGCTGGTCGAGCCAGGACCGGTACTGGGGTTCCGGCTCCACGACGACGCGGCCCCGCATCGCGTAGTGGTTGACGCCGCACACTTCGTTGCAGATCGCCTCGAAGGTGCCGCTCCGGGTCGGCGTGAACCAGAAGTAGGTCACCATCCCCGGGATGACGTCCATCTTGGCCCTAAACTCGGGAACGTAGAAGTCGTGCACCACGTCGAAGGAGCGCAGCAGTGCTTTCACGGGCCGTCCGAGGGGCAGGTGCAGGTCGTCGCCATCGAGGATGACGTCGTCCTTGCTCGCCGGGTCGTGCGGGTCGAGACCCAGCGGGTTCTCGTCGCTGACGAACTCGGTTGCGGCGGCTCCGAGGCGCCCGTCGGCGCCCGGCAGGCGGTAGCTCCAGCGCCATTGCTGGGCGACGATCTCAACCTCCGCGGCATTGGCCGGGACCCGCACGAACTGCGCCCAGACGGCGAGGCCCGGGGCCAGCATCGCGGCGACGCCGACCGCGGTGACGGCCGTGAGCCAGCCCTCCAGCCGCCGGCTCTCCGGCTCGTAGGAGGCCTTCTGCCCGGGACGGTGCCGGAAGCGAGCGACGCAATAGGCGACGAACAGCACCAGGACCGTGAAAACCGCGCCGGTGATCCAGAACGTGATGATCAGCGTCGTGTCGATGTAGCCCCAGTTCGACGCGATCGGGGTCCACCACCACGGGCTCAGGAGATGGAAGGCGACTGAGCCGAGGGCGATCAGCACGAGGATGAGCGCCATCTGTCGTCTCCTGCGCGCAGGGTCGAGATGCAATCGGCGGCGTCAGGGCGCGATCGCTCGCCGATAGAGATGCCAGGTCGCGTGGCCGAGGATCGGCAACACGAGCGCGAGGCCGACAAAGAGCGGCACCATCCCGAGCACCAGGAGACCCGCGACGACGAGCCCCCAGGCGATCATCGTGCGCGGGTTCTCACGGAGCAGCGCCGCCGAGGTCTCGATCGCCGTCCCCGCATCGACGCCGCGGTCGATGATCAGCGGGAAGGAAACGGCGCTCACCGCGAGCGCGATCAGTGAGAAGGCTGCGCCCACGAGGTTGCCGATCACGATCAGCATCCATCCGCGCGGCGTGGTCAGCACCGCCTCGGCGAAGGCAAACGCGGAACCATAGGTCTCCGGTCCGAACAGCGCCCAGTACAGCCCCATGGCAGTGATGATCCAGGCGACGAAGATCAGCATCAGGACCAATCCGACCGCGAAGATCGACCCGGCGTGACGGCCGGTCAGTGGAGCGAAGGGCCGGGTTTCAGCCAGGGGAAGGCCCAATTCCCGCTGCCGGCTCAACTCGTAGAGGCCGACCGCCGCGAACGGGCCGATCAGCGCGAAACCGGAGGCCAGCGGGAAGAGGATCGGGAGGAGGTCGCTTTCGAAGGTTGCCGCCGCGATGATCACGCCGGCGATCGGGTAGATCGCGATCAGGAACAGCACATGCGTCGGCAGGGCCATGAAGTCCTCGACCCCCTTCAGCAAGGCGGCCTTGAGGTCGGGGAACCCGATCCTTCGTAGGTTCGGTCGCGTCACCATCGAGCGTGCGGACGCAGCATGGGATATGGCCATCGCGCATCCTCCGAAAGGGAAGACTCAACACGCGATCTCGCCTGAATTCGGTCCGATCTCAGGCGTGCGGTCGAGCTTTCGAGCGTGGCTAATGGATAAATACCACTTTTCACCATTCCTGTCGCTCGGTTTTTACGATGGTTGTCGATAGGTCACGTATTTCGCGTCACGGGCGGAGAGGGTTCATCGGCGAGTTTGCTGGATCCGGTAGGGTGAGGGCGAGCCTCTGGTCGATGCCGGTGCCGATTCGGGCATGACCCTGCTCTGCCATCTTCCCGGATGCCGCCCGCTCCGCGTGGCACGTGACGGCCGCGACGCTCTCGCCTTCGCCGCAGAAGGTGAACGCCCTCAGGCGCGCTGCCCCACTTGTCGGATGCCCAGCCCGGCTCTCCATAGCCGCTCTCAACGACGGCGCGCTGACCTGCCCGCCAGCGGCAAGATCGTCCGATTGCACCTCACCGTGCGACGCTTCTGCTGCCACGCTCCCGGGTGCCCGCGTCGCACCTTCGCCGAACGCTTCCCGCATCTGCTCGGCCGCTCCGCTCACCGCACCCGCCGACGGGCTCAGGCCCAGGCGCGAACCGGGGTCGCGCTCGGCGGCCAGCCTGCCGCCCGTTTGCTCGCGCCGTTGGTTATGCCGACCAGCGCCACAATCCTGCTGCGCGACTATCCGACCTCTCCCGCTGCCGTCCGCAGGGCGACCGCTGATCGTCGGCGTCGACGACTGGGGCTCTGCCCAGGAGCCGGACCTACGCCACGATCGTGGTCGACCTCGAGCGCCATCGCCCCCTCGACCTGCTGCCGGATCGTTCGGCTCCCACGCTGGCGACTTGGCTCCGCCACGAGCCGCAGATCCACCTCGTGGCGCGCGACCGCTCCACTGAGTACGCATGGGGGACCACGATGGAGGCGCGGAGCGCCCGGCAGGTCGCTGACCGCTGGCATCTGCTGCTCAACACCCGGCAGATGCTCGAACGCTGGCTCATCCGGGTTCACCCGCGCCTGAAGCAGGGACCGCCAACGACGGCTTCCGCGTCCTTGGTCCGTCGAAGGCGTGCTCGCGCGCTCCCGCCGAGGCGTTGACCCGGGCTGCAGCCGTCGAACGCTGGCAGGTTCTCTACGATGACGTGCGCCGCTGCGTCGCGGCGGGACAGTCACTCCGGCGCATCAACGGCGAGACCGGTCTGGCCCGCGCCACCGTGCGCAAATACGCCTTCGCCCGACACTTCCCGCGCCACGGCTCGCGCGGGCCAGGGCCGAGCATCCTGGATCCCGCCCAGTCGGCGAACAGGGCCATCAAGCCCTGGCCGTACGCGTTGGCGCAGAGACGCGATGCAAGGGCCGCGAGGTCGTGGCAGGCGCCGCCCACCTCGATAACCGGCGTCGGTCGACCGTGGCGGCGGATGGTGGCGAGCGCGTAGCGCATGAGCATGCCCCTCTTCGGCTAGCACCCTGCGTAGCTGGTCGTCTCCGTTTCCGGCTCGACACGGACGGCCGTGCTGAATTGGACGACGGCCGTGTAGAATGCCGAGTTCATCGCCAGTTCGACGATCTCCTTCGGGGAGAAGGTCTGCTTCACGCGCGCCAGAAGATCGTCGCTGACCTCGCCATCGGCCACCATCGCATCGGCGAAGGCCAGGATCATCTGCTGGCGGGGGCTGTAGACGGACTTGGCTTTCCAATCGGCGAGACCATCCACCTGCGCTTCGGTCAGGCCGCAGGTCAGTCCGATGCGGCGATGCTGGGCGAACTCGTAGTCGCCCTTCCGGAGCTGCGTCGTCCGCAGGATGATCAGCTCGCGATCGCCCCGCGAGGTCGCGCCAGGCTGCCGGAGTGCCGTCGCGAAGGCCGCGAACCCCTTGTAGATCTCCGGCGCGTGCCCGATCGTGCGGTGGATGTGCAGCGGGCCCGCCCCCCGCGCCCGCATGCCGTCGAAGATCGGTTTCAGAACGGGGTCGTCGGTCTGAGGATCAACGAGCGGAAAGGTCGTCGTCTTGCCCTCCTGCGCGAGCGCAGACGCGAGCGTCAGGGCAAGGGCAGCCCCCAGCACCATCATGGCCTTCACGTCATCCTCCCCCGTTTCGTGCCGTTTTTGTTACAGGCCGTCGCGACCGGAGCGCGGCCCGCGTCGCCCGAGGCCGTGTCCCGCTGCGCGTACAGCGCGCTCAGCGGGGCGCCTGAAGGATGGTCACCGCGCAGACCGCCTCCTCGAAGCCGATCACGCCGCCGCCATTCTCCACGAGCCCGATGCGGGCGCCGTCCACCTGCCGCTCCCCGGCCTCGCCACGCAGCTGGGTCGCGATCTCGTAGGTCATCGACAGGCCCGTCGCCGCGATCGGATGTCCCTTGGACACGAGGCCACCGGAGGTGTTGATGGGAAGCGTGCCGCCGAGCGTCGCGGCGCCGGAGGCGACGTAGGCACCGCCCTGCCCCTCGGGGCAGAGCCGCAGCATCTCGGCCTGGAAGATCTCGCAGAACGCGGTCGCGTCGTGGACCTCGGCGACGTCCACGTCGCCAGGAGACACCCCGGCTGCCGCGTAGGCGCGGTCCGCCGCGATCCGGCTGAGTCCCGGCGCGTCGAAGCCGCGGAACATGCCGCCGCTGAGGGCCATGCCGCGGATCCTCACGGCCCGCTCGCGCACGCGGGGCGGCATCTCGGCCAGGAACCGCTCCGAGCACACGAGCGCCGCGGCCGCCCCGTCACCGATCGGGGCGCACATCGCCCGCGTCAGGGGGCCGCTCACCGGCCGGTCCGCCAGCACTTGCTCCGTCGTCATCGGGAAGCGGTACTGTGCGTTCGGGTTGAGCGCACCGTGGCAGTGGTTCTTCGCGGCACCGGCAGCGATCTGCGCCTGGGTCGTGCCGTAGCGGTGCATGTGCCAGGAGGCCTGGAGGCCGTAGGTGTCCATCGCGGTCGAGCGATCCGGCGCGGGAGCCCAGACGCTGCCGGCCTCCTCGGCGGCGCGCCCGTACTCCGCGATCCAGCGTGGGCGATCGAAGCGGTCGAAGCCCCCCTCGATCTCGGCGAGGATCCCGGCCGGGTTGGCGGGATCGAACATCTTCTCGACGCCGACCGCGAGCACGAGGTCGTGCGATCCAGCCAGCACCTCGGTGCGGGCGCCGTGAAGCGCGAGGGACCCGGTCGCACAGGCGCCCTCGACGTTGACGACCGGCATGCGGACCGGGAGCACCCCGTCATCCACGAGGCCGAGCAGGCAGGCCTGTCCCCGGATCATCGTCTGCCCGGTGAGATGCATCAGGCAAGAGCCGAAGAAGGCCTGGCCGATCCGCTGCCCGTCCGGGAGCCCGGCATCGGCGATGGCGCCCCGCACGGCCTCGTGCGCCAGCGCCCGATGGTCCTTGGCCGGGAAGCGCCCGAACGGCGTCGCGTGCGTTCCAATCAGGTAGGCGTCGCTCATGACCGGTTCTCCTCAGCGCCGCGCTAGACCGCCCGGTCACGCCCCGTCCAAAAGCGTTCGCGGATCGCGCGCTTGAGGACCTTGCCGACGGGGCTACGGGGAAGCGTCTCCCAGATCTCGACGCTCTTCGGGGTCTTGATGCCGCCGAGGGCGGCCCGACAGTGGGCGATCAGCTCGTCGCTCGTCGCCTCGGCCCCGGGCTTCAGCTCGACGACGGCCTTGACCGCCTCGCCCCATTTCTCGTCCGGAACGCCGATGACGGCGCAGTCCTGGACGGCGGGGTGGGCCAGGACCCGCTCCTCGACCTCGGTCGAGAACACGTTGAAGCCGCCGGAGATGATCATGTCGCGCTTGCGGTCGACGATGAAGACGTAGCCGGCCTCGTCCTTGAAGCCGACATCGCCGGTGTGATGCCAGCCGTGCTGGGAGACCGCCGCCGTTGCCACCGGATCGTTGTAGTAGCCCGGCATCACGAGGTCGCTGCGCGCGACGATCTCGCCCAGCTCCCGGGGCGGCAGGAGTTTTCCGTCGTCGGACATGATCTCGACCCGGCTGAACATCGTCGGGCGCCCGCAACTGCGCAGGAGTTCGCCGGCGGCCTCGTCGGCGACCGCCCGGGCGTGATCCTCGGCAGTCAGGAAGGTCAGGAAGAACGGGGCCTCGGCCTGCCCCCAGGACTGGTGCATCACCGGCCCGAGCGCCGCCACCGCCTCGCGCAGCTTGTCGGACGAGACCGGCGCGGCGGAGATCAGGAAGACGACGAGGGAGGACGTGTCGCGCTGGCGCAGCAGCGGGCTGGCCAGCAGGGCGTAGAGAACGGTGGGCGGCAGGAAGAGGTGCGTGACGCGGTGCCGCTCGATGGCGTCGAGGATGGCGGCCGGGTCGGCGCTCGTCATGAGGATGTTCGTGGGCGCATGCGTCAGCAGCGTCAGCGCGAGGACGCCGGCGCCGTGGGTCATCGGCGCGACGCACAGGTGGACCGGGTGCCGGACGGCTGGGGTCGAGGTCCAGAACGAGGCGACCAGCGTCTGCCACGTCAGGTTGGTCCAGACGGCGCCCTTCGACCGGCCGGTCGTCCCTCCGGTCGCCAGGATGTTGCAGGGACGCAGGCGGTCCTCGGGGAGGGCCGCGACGGGCCCGGCGGCGCGCGCCTGGAACGCCGCCAGCGCCGGCCCCGCCCGGCCGGGACCGTCGAGGCACACGCAGAGCGCCAGAGCCGGCGCGGCGGCGCGCAATTGCGCTACCTCGGCCTCGAACTGACCGTGGTAGAACAGGACCGTCGCCTCCGTGGAGAGCAGGAAGGCGATGTTGTCGGCCACGCTGTTGCGGGCGTTGAGCGGAACCCAGATCCCGCCCACGCGCAGGACCGCCAGCATGACGAGGAACGCGCGGGCATCGTTCGGGCTGTAGACGGCGATCCGGCTGCCCTGGGGCACGCCGGCGCCCTGCAGCGCCGAGGCGATCGCCTGCACCGCGGCCGCGCTCTCGGCATAGGTCAGCGTCGCGCCGTCGGGCTGCACGAAGGCGATCCGGTTCGGCTCTCGCATTGCTGCCGCATCGAAGAAGTCGATCAACTGCACGCGTAAACCCCTTGGTCCGTGGTGGGAGACCGGAGCGACCTCAGCCCTTGGTCAGGGGACATTCGCTCTGGTCGAGGGGGCGGTAGGCGCTGGCGCCCGGGATCGTCTGGAGGACCTTGAAGAGATCCCACTCCCCCTTCGATTCTGAGGGCTTCTTCACCTGGAGCAGGAGCAGGTCGTGGATCATGAGGCCGTCCTTGCGGACGAGCCCGTTCTTCACGAAGGGATCGTTGACCGGCATCTCCCGCATCTTGTTCGTGACGGCGTCGCGGTCGAGGGTCCCGGCGGCTCGGGCGGCCTTGAGGTAGTGGCTCACCGCCGAGTAGGTGCCGATATGGATGGAGGTCGGCTTGCGGCCCTTGTAGCGGGCCGCGAACCGCTCGGCGAAGGCGCGGGCCTCGGGACTGACGTCCCAGTAGTAGCCGTCGGCGATGATGAGGCCCTGCCCCAGTTCGAGGCCGAGAGCGCGCGCGTCGCTCAGGTAGAGGAGTGCGGTCGCCAGCTTCTGATCGCCCGAGGCGATGGCGAAGTCGCCCGCCTGCTTGAGCGAGTTGATCGTGTCCGCACCCGCGTTCACCACCGCGACGATGTCGGCCTTGGAGGACTGCGCGCGCAGGAGGTACGAGCTGAAGTCCGCCGTGTTGACGGGGTGCTTGACGGTGCCCACCACGCGTCCGCCCGCAGCCTGGATGAAGCGCTGCAGGTCGGCGGTCATCGCCTCGCCGAAGGCGTAGTCGGCCTGGATGAAGTACCAGGACTTGCCGACCGTCTGGGTGATCGCGGTACCGGCGGCCTTGGCGAGGGCGTAGGTGTCGTAGACCCACTGGAATCCGTAAGGGTGGCAGGGGGCGCCGTTGAAGCGGGCCGCCGCCGCCCCGGCGACGAGCATGACGCCCGACTTGTTCCGGACGACGTCCTGGACGGCCAGCATCACGGCCGAGTTGGGAACGTCGATGATGGCCTGGACGCCGTCCTGATCGAGCCACTGCCGTGCGATCGCCGCTCCGATATCGGGCTTGTTCTGGTGATCCGCGGCGACGACGACGACCTTGCGGCCGAGCAGAGAGCCGCCGAAATCCTCGACCGCCATCTGGGCGGCGACGACCGACCCCATCCCGGTGATGTCGGCGAAGGGACCCGACTGGTCGTTCAGAACGCCGAGCCGGACGGGCTCGGACTGCGCGGTGGCGTCGAGCGTGCCGGCCAGGAAAGGACATACGATAGCGACGGCCATGGCGGTCAGCCGCCACATCGCAGCGAGCCTCATCTCGCTCCTCCCATTCAGTGCGCCCACTTCCGGAGCGTCGGGGCCATCGTACCGAGAGCGGTAAATATAGCAAGTGAGTTGTTGTATATCGACGGCCGTCGTGGCGAGTTCGGTGGCGTGCCGTGCCGAAGGCCTCTAAGACGGGTCGTGCGCGACGCCGCGGGAATGGCACACAGTGAGCAGCAGGATCGACGACGAGGCCGCCCGGTTGGGCCTGGGCTTATTCCTGTTCGCCCACCTCCGCCTTGCAGCCGATGCCGACGAGGAACTGGCATCGCTCGGGCTCCACCGCACGCACCACCGCATCCTCCACCTCGCTGCGCGGGCGCCGGGCACGAGCGTGGGCGAGATCATCGGGCTCTTGCGCTTGACGCCGCAGGGGATCCAGGGGCCGATGCGTCGCTTGATCCGCGACGGTCTGATCGAGCAGCGCTCTGCCGAGCGCGATCGGCGTAAACGGCAGATCTATCTCACCGAGAAAGGTGCGAAGCTCCAGAGCGAAATCGCTGCCAAACAGTATGAGCGCATCCTGCGTGCTTATGAAATTGCCGGCGCTGATAATCTGGACGGTTTTTTCAGGGTAATGCTTGCATTGATCGATGCTGGAGACGCAGAGTATCTGAAATACAATCATAATTCTTTATTTATGAAATATCAAATTAACATGCCATAGAGTTGTATTATATGCTGGATATTTCCATTGATGCGCGGAATATTATGGCGAATGAAGGGGTCATTTCAATATCAAAAATACGCCGATTGATTTATTGACAAAACATAGAGCGTCTTTGGTATGCGCTTGTGCATAATGTTGACAGATTATAACTGAGATCAGGAAGCTGAATCAGGAGTCAGGATGCCCGAACAGTCTTCGATGGCGGACATTTATGACACTATCCGCCAGATTCAAATTTGGATCAACGGCGCGAATTTCGCGCGCACCCCTGGAATGTTCGAGTAGAGTCGGTAGTTCGCACCCGTTCTGTGTAACGAGCAGGCGCTGGCATTTGGATAAGTCGCCCTCCCCTTCTTGATGCACATCACGAAACTCCCGCTGCACGACCGCCGTCCCAACGAGCGACACGGTGATCGGGAGTTTTGTGAGAGACACTCCGATCGGTTCGAAGACCCCGCTCAGTCCTCCAACCACAGGCTTCGCAGCCCCTGCCCTCTTCTTACTACGACGAGAGATCTGGCTCAGGGCTCGCCGGTTCACATCCAAAGCCGATCCGCGAAACGCACAATGTCCCCGCGATTGCACTGGCGTCGCGAAACGCATGGTTTGTGGATGGCAAAGGCTGGCTGCATGTTCGCTGTTCGCTCGCAGCGCGCAAAGTGGCGGGATTCACTCCAAGCATTTGCCACATCGGAGCTTTTCTGAGAGCTCGCATCCCTTCGCAGAGCCGCTTTTGCAGCTTTGCCGTCAAAAAATGCCTTCCCGGCTGAGACGGGTTCGAGCGGGCCTGCGTGCTCCACCACTTGTCCCTTCCAACAATTCTGATGCTTGAGACCAAGGAATGCGCCAGCTTGGCAAAGCCTTGGTGCGGCCTCGCCATGACGGGTCTCTGACGAGACAGTCTCAGAGTCTGGAAGGCACGAGACGACGGGCGTGCTCCCACCCGTAGTATATTGCGTCTCCGCTGAATTTTGATGCTGATCGACAAGGACGCGTTCGAACGCGTCCCTGGCCATCAAACCCGGAGCATCGATCTGCCGCAAGTACCTGAATGGGTGGAGACACCCGCTACTCGCCTAGGCTTGATGTATGGAACGGGGTAAGCCCCTGACGCGGCACGTCGAAGCGCTGTTGACCATTTCCAGGCGCTGGGCTGTCACCTTCCTCGTTGCCTTTGTTGATCCGGAGATTGATCGAGATCGGGCCCTGAGAACGTCCGCTTCCGGCCAGGTTGATTGATCCAGGTTGATTGATAAAGAGAGCGTGAGCGGCTGAAGCTGGCGGAAAACGGAATGGCCGGCTCCGGGTTGGCGGACCCGCTACACGGTCTCAGCTTCAGCGACCTGCTGGCGGTTTGCCAGCAGACAGCTTAGCAAGAGCGACATCCTCGGTTCTCGATTGGCGCGATGGCGACAGCCGCATGGAGACGCAAGCTCGCAGAGCGGTTCGCTACATCTTCGATGAATTCGTTTTGAGCCCGTCCGAGCAGCGGCTGTGGAGGAAGGGAGCCGTCGTCCGGCTCGGGGCGCGGCCCATGGAGATCCTGAGCGCGCTCGTGGAGCGCGGAGGACAGGTGGTCAGCAAGGAGGACCTCACCAGGCGCGCATGGCCGCGGACGATCGTCGATGATTCCAATTTGAAGGTGAACGTCGCGACAATTCGGCGTGCGCTCGAAGGCTCGCAACCGGAGAAGTGCTTCATCGCCACGGTCAGCGGGCAGGGATACCGCTTCGTCGCGCCGGTCGAGATCGCACCGGTGCCAGCCTCTGCCACAGCCCGGCGGCACAATCTCCCACAGTCGCCGCGCCTGCTGGGCCGATCGGACGTTCTCGCGGACCTCGCGATGAGGGTGATCCAGCAGCCGCTGGTCACGATCACCGGTCCCGGCGGCGTCGGCAAGACGAGCTTGGCCGTGGCGATCGGGAACGAGGTGCTCGACCGCTTCCGGGACGGCGTCTGGCTCGTCGACCTCTGCGTCGTCGACAGCGATTCCCACTTGGCGAGCGCCCTCGCGCAGGAGGTGGGAATCGCCGTTCACGCGGACGATCCTCAGGCCGCGTTGACGAGAGCGCTGGCGGACCAGCATTGCCTGCTCGTCCTCGACGGTTGCGAGCACGCCCTCGATCGGGCGGCCCGGCTGGCCAGCACGCTCGCCGCCGCCGCGCCGGGTGTACGGGTGCTGGCCACCAGCCGAGAGCCGCTTCGGACGGCGAACGAGGTCGTGCATCAACTGCGAGCATTGCCGATGCCGGCGGCGGGCGCGGCGCTGCGCGCGACGGACGCGCTGGCCTTCCCCGCCGTTGCGCTGTTCGTCGAGCGTGCCTCGGCAGCCTCTCCGGATGTCGACTTCCACGACGACGATGTGCCGGTCGTCGTCGAGATATGCCGTCGGCTCGACGGATTGCCGCTGGCCTTGGAACTCGCCGCGACGCGGATGGCGGCGTTCGGATTGCGTGGCCTCCTCCGGCTGTTAAACGAGCGTCTGGACCTGCTGGACGGTGGACGTCGTGCGGGACATCCCCGCCATCGAGGCTTGACCGCGACGCTGGACTGGAGCCACAGCCTGCTGTCGGAGGACGAGCGGGCCCTGTTCCGGCGCGTGTCCGTGTTCCACGGTGCCTTCCCGCTGGACGCCGCGCTCTTCATCGGTCGGCTGGCCGGTGAGGCCGAGCGGGACCGCATCGGCCTCCTGGCCGATCTCGTCGCCAAGTCGCTGGTGGCGGCGGTCCCCGGACATGTCCCGCGATACCGGCTTCTCGACACGACACGGAACTACGGGCTGCGACGCCTTGCCGATAGCGGTGAGGTCGAGGCGTTTCGTCGGCGGCACGCGGAGTATTGCCTCGCGCAAGTTCGCGACGTCTCGGCACAGAAGAGCGCGAAGCCCGGCCGCGACCCGCACGAGGACCTCATCGGGCTCGTCCATAACGTTCGCGCCGCTCTCGAATGGTGCTTCTCGGATGGCGGTGACCCCGCGCTGGGCCGGTCGCTGACGGCCGCGGCTCTCCCGCTTTGGGATGCCCTCTCGCTGCTTCAGGAACTGATCGAGACGAGCGAGCGCGCGCTTGCGACGACCGCGTCCTCCGGCGGTCCGGAGGAGCGGGACGCGATCGCCCTTCGGGCGTCCCTGGCCGCCGCCCTGCTTCAAGTCGAGGGTCCGACCGCGCGGATCGAGGAGCTATGGAGCGGCGCGCTCGCACGCGCCGAACGCATGTCCGACCTCGACGGGCAGTTGCGGGCACTCTGGGGCCTCTGCGATTTTGAGACCTGGGTGGGCGACCACCGTGCCTCGTTCGCGCTCACGGAGCGCATCAGGGCGCTGGCGACCGCCAACCGCGACCGCGTGGCCATCGCGGCCGTCGACAGACCCGCCGCCACCTCCTTGAGGTATCTGGGCCGTCTCGACGAGGCGCGCGAGGCGGCGGAGCGCCTGCTCGCCCGCGCGACCCGCAGCGACGGTCCTGGCAGGCGGCTGGAAGGCCATGGCCTGGTCGCGGCGCGCGGAACGCTCGCCAATGTTCTGTGGCTTCAGGGCCTGCCGGACCAGGCCGTCAGCGTGTCTCGGCGCGCCCTGGCCGAGGCCGAGGCGAGCGGCCAGGCCTTCGCGCTCACGAACGCCCTGGCGCACACGGTGATCCCGATCGCCCTTCACGTCGGGGATCTCGGCGCGGCGGAGCGCGGACTCGACCGGCTCGGTGACCACGTCGCGCATCATGCGATGCGGATATGGCGGGTCATCGCCGATTGCCTCGAGGCGATCGTGAGCATCCGCCGAGGCGACGCGGGCGGGCTGCACCGCCTCGACGATGCCCTGGGCGAGATGGAGGAGACCGGCTTCAGGATGCGACGGCCGGCCTATCTCGGCTCGCTGGCCAGCGGACTCGCGCTGCGGGGACGCCTTCCCGACGCCCTCGCGCGGATCAACGCGGCCCTCGCCGCCTCCGAGAGCAGCGGCGAGCTCTGGTGCCGGCCGGAACTGTTGCGCATCAGAGGCGAGGCTCTGCTCGCAGCGTCCGGACGCACCGGCGAGCCCGAGGCGGTGAAACACTTCCTGCAGGCGCTCGCGTTGGCCGACCGCCAGAAGGCCGCGATCTGGCAGCTGCGCGCCGCGACGAGCCTCGCCTCCCTCGACGAGAGGTACGGCGGCCGAGCCGTCCTCTCGGCCATGGTCGCGAGCTTCGGCGAAGGGCCCGACACGCCCGATCACAGAGCCGCGCGCGCCTGCCTCGCCGGCGAGAGAGGATGCGGCCGCGGCGCAGGTGTGCCGGTTTCCCTGGCCTGAGGCCGCCGCGTTCGCGCATCGCAGGGCAGAGAGGGTCGTCGAGATCGACGTGAGGCGTCGGCGACCCGCGCGACTCCGCACGTCTCATACCGCCGCGCCTTCGACCGGACCCGTTCGGAGGCGCAAGGCAAGCCCGAACGGGCGCCGGCGCTGATGCGCCGGACGCCTTCGCATCGACGTGTCGATGCGAAGGCGCGAGGGTATAAGAC
>NZ_LABY01000086.1 GCF_001043975.1 Methylobacterium variabile | reverse complement strand
GTTCAACCTCGAATACCTGCTGACCGGCGGCCGCGACGGGCGCCGGGCCGACAGGCCGATCTACATGTTCTACGACTGGCTGCCCGGCGGCTGGGGCGGGCGCAACGGCAAGGACGGCAGCAACGTCACCACCGCCTGCTTCGGCACCGGCCTGATGTCGCAGCCGGTCGAGGGCCAGGAGCGGGCGAACCCGATCCTGACCACCGAGTACGAGATCCTGACCGACTCCGCCGGGCCCGGCCGCTGGCGCGGCGGCGCCGGGGTGCGCAAGACCTCGGTGATGCTCGAGGCCGAGGGCAGCGTCATCTCCTACATCTGCGACCGCGAGCGGGCGGTGGTCTGGGGCATCGAGGGCGGCCTGCCCTCCATGCCGCACGGGCTCTCCCTCACCCGCGCCGGGCAGGACGAGGAATGGCTCGGCTCGGTCTTCTCCGACGTGCCGATCGGGCCCGGCGACACCTTCAGCCGCCCGACCGCCGGCGGCGGCGGCTTCGGCGATCCCCTCGAGCGCGACCCGGCCAAGGTCGTCGAGGACGTGGCCGACGACTACGTCTCGGTCGCGCGGGCAGCGAAGGATTACGGCGTGGTGATCCGGGTGATCGACGCCGAGCTGTGCTGCTACGAGGTCGATGCCGTGGCGACCGAGGCGCTGCGGGCCGAGATCCGCGGGCAGCGCCGGGGCTGGCTCGAGACCGATCCCGAGCACGTTGCGGAAGAATACCGGGCCGGGCGCCTCGACACCCTCGACGTGGTGCGCCGCTACGGCGTGCTCCTCGACTGGGACAAGGGCACCCTCCTGCCGCGCTCGACCGCGCAGTTCCGCGAGCAGTTCGCCACGCGCTCGGCCGCGTCGTGGCGCGACGCCTGAGCCTCGGGCGGCGCCTGCTCACGCAGCGGGCAGGCGTCGCTCAACATTCCTGCAAGCCTTTACGTTGACAGACAATATCGACTTATTAAACTGTCCACTGTCTGCAATTCTTGTATTCGAAAGCAGATGGTTGGTTTTCGATCCGCCCCGGCGCTTGCCGCCCGCAGGAGGAAGACCGTTCATGTCCCGAATGCCGGAGACGAGCGCCGTGCAGAGGCTGATCGACACGTTGAGCTTGTCGGATCAGGTGCGGCACTACTTGCTGGACGCGCTGACCTCCGGGCGCCTGCGCCCGGGCGACCGCATCAACGAGGCCGAGCTCGCCCGCACGCTCGGCATCAGCCGCAACCCGGTGCGGGAGGCCGTCTCGGGCCTTGCCCAGCGCGGCTTCCTGGTCTCGGCGCCGCGGCGCGGCCACTTCCTGCGCCGGTTCACGCCGCAGGACGTCGACGACGTGTTCTCGTTCCGGATCTGCGTCGAATCCTTCGCGATCCGCCAGGCCCTGCCGCGGATGCGCAGAGCCGACCACGACGACCTCGCGCGCCTCGTCGAGCGCATGGCGGCGGCCGCCCGGGCGGGCCGGCTCGCCGAGCTGCACCAGACCGACATGGCCCTGCACCGGCGGATCTGCGAATTGTCCGGCAACCGCCAGACCCTGCGGGCGCATGAGGGCATCGACACCGAGGTGCAGATGCTCATCGCCTACGTCGACCTCGAGCGCGAGCCGCCGCTGCACTCGGCGCTCGCCCACCTGCCGATCGTCGAGGCGCTGGCCTCCGGCGACGTCGAGCGCTCGGTCGCGGCGATGCAGCACCACCTCGAGACGACCTGGGCCTTCGTCCACCGGATGTACGGCCGGACCGGCCGCGGCGAGCCGCTGGTCGGCGCCGAGGGCGCGCCGCCGAGCCAGGGTCGGAGGATACGGGGATGAAGTTCGCGCCGAACCGGCTCTACGTCGAGAGCTACGCCAAGTGCCCGAATTGCGGCATCCTCCTCTACGAGAACCCGGCCAACGAGGCGCCCGAGACCGTCCGGGCGAACGGCAGGACCTACTGCTCCGCCTGGTGCGTCACCTGGGAGGCGGAGCGGGAGGAGCGGCGGCGTGAGGCGCCCGAGACGAAGTCGTGATTCGTGATCGTCCCAAGAGCCTGTTTGGCTCGCTCGACACTATCGACACCCACCACGTCATTCCGGGGCCGCGCAGCGGAGCCCGGAATCCAGAACCGCGGATGGCATTCCAGAATACCCGTCGGCGTTCCGCTCGAGTCTGTCCCACCTAGAGTGTCTGGGCGTGCCTTCGGCACTCCGGGCTCCGCTGCGCGGCCCCGGAATGACCCGGAGGATGTCAGTTCTTTCGGGGATCATCACACGGCTCAGGGAGATCGATTGCCCTGTCACCCGTCGACCTCGGGATGAGGTTGCGGGCCGTGCGAAGTGACCGGTGCTGTCCCGTCGACAGCCTGGCTCGACGCAAGACCACCAAGCGATCCAGCGCGGCCCCCGGGCCGCGAACGAGAGCGGCTGCCTGGCTCCGCCCCGGCGACGCGCGAGCAGACCAGAGGCGGCCGGTGCGCCCGGCCTTCGCGAGGAGGACACGATGACTTGCAAGCGGATCATCGGCGCGGTGCTGGCCACGGCCCTCGCCCTCGGGGCACGGCCGGCGGCGGCGGCCGACGGCATCACCATCGGGCTCGCGGTGGCCTTCTCCGGCTGGATGGAGGCCTATGACGGCGAGGCCGCCAAGATGGCCCAGCTCTGGATCGAGCAGACGAACCAGAAGGGCGGCCTCCTCGGCAAGCCGATCAAGGTCGTCACCGCCGATACCAAGACCGACCGGGTCGAGGGTGCCAAGGTCGGCAAGCAGCTGATCGACCAGGGCGCCAACCTGCTCCTGGTCTCGGCCGATTACGATTACGGCGCCCCGGCCGCGCTGCAGGCCCAGAAGGCCGGGGTGGTCTCGGTCTTCATGGGTGCCTCGGACCCGAAGGCCGGCGTGATCGGCGTCGGCCCCTATTCCTTCACCGCCAACAATGCCGGCCAGCTCGAAGGCGCCGTGATGGCGGGCTGGGGCTACGCCAAGAAGGGGGTGCGCAAGGGCTACATGCTGGTCGACGAGACCATCGAGTACAACAAGTCGGTCTGCGCCGGCTACGAATGGAACTTCCCGACCGTCGGCGGCAAGATCGTCGGCCAGGACACCTTCAAGGGTCTCGATCCCACCATCAACTCGCAGATCACGCGCCTCAACGACGCGATCCGGACCGGCGGCGTCGACCACGTGATGCTGTGCTCGACCAATCCGGGCGCGGCGAGCGCGGTGCGCCAGCTGCGCGCCGCCGGGGTGAACCTTCCGGTGTTCAGCGCCACCGCGATGGACGGCACCTACTGGCTCAACTCGACGCCGGGCCTGAAGGACTTCTACCTGCCGGTCCAGGCGCTCACGGTCAACGACCCGCGCGCTCCGGTGAACGAGCTCACCGCGGCCTACGCCAGGAAGTACGGCAAGCCGCCGACGACCCAGTACGCCTACCCGATCTACGCCTATCTCGACCTCTGGGCGAAGGCGGTGACGACGACCGGCACCACCGACGCCGCCAAGGTCGTCGCCGAGCTCAACAAGGCCGACAACGCCCCGACCATCCTGGGGCCGCGCACCTTCACGCCGAAGCTCCACATCCAGACCAAGATGCCGATGATCGTCGTCTCCTACGCCGACGGCAAGGAGAGCCCGGTCGAGGAATGGACCATCAAGGAGACCATTCCGGACGCCGTCCTCTACCGGCTGAAGAAGTAGCCGGCTCCTCAGACGCAGGGACGGTCCTTCCATGCAGCACGCTTACGCCGAACCGGCGGTCAGGGGCGTCGACCGCAGCCTGACCAACGCCTCGGAGCTGTCCGCGGACGGTCTCGTGGTGCGCTTCCAGGGTCTCGCGGCGATCTCGGGCGTCAGCCTGACCCTGCACCGCCACGAGGTGTTCGGGCTGATCGGCCCGAACGGCGCCGGCAAGACCACCCTGGTCAACTGCCTCACCGGCTTCCAGCGCCCGACCGAGGGGCGGGTGCGCCTGGGCAAGACCGACACGGCGGGCTGGAGCGCCGCGGAGTTCCGCGCCCGCGGCGTCGCCCGCACCTTCCAGGCCGGCCGGCTCTTCCGCGACATGAGCGTGATCGAGAACGTCGAGGTGACGGGGGCGGGGCTCGGCCTGTCGCTCCGCGCCGCCCGCGAGCACGCCCGGGCGATGCTCGACTGGATCGGGCTCGCCGACAAGGCCGGCCTGCCGGCCGGCGCGCTCGCCTATACCGACCAGCGCCGCCTCGGCATCGCCCGCGCCCTCGTCCTGTCGCCGGCCTTCCTGCTCCTCGACGAGCCGGCCGCCGGCATGTCGGACGCCGAGTGCGAGGAGCTGATGGAGCTCGTCGCCTCGATTCCTTCGACCTTCACCTGCGGCGTGCTCTTGATCGAGCACAACATGCGGGTGGTGATGGGCATCAGCCGGCGCATCCACGTCCTCGACGGCGGCCGGACGCTCGCGGTGGGCACGCCCGACGAGATCCAGCGTGACGAGGCGGTGCTCGCCGCCTACCTCGGCATGGAGGCCTGACGCCATGGCGCCGCTCCTCTGCGTCGAGAACATCCATGTCCGCTACGGCGACCTCGTCGCCCTGCGGGGCGTCTCGCTGTCGGTCGCCGAGGGCGAGGTCGTCTGCATCATCGGGCCGAACGGCGCCGGCAAGTCGACGACGATGGCTGCCATCGCCGGCGGCGTCGTCCCGCATGCCGGCGACATCCGCCTCGACGGCGCCAGCATCCGGGGCGAGCGCCCGGAGAGGATCGCCCGGCTCGGCGTCTCCCTGGTGCCGGAGGGGCGTCACATCTTCGGCACCCTGACGGTGGACGAGAACCTCGCCATCGGCGGCCAGCTCCGCGGCGACCGCGCCGCGGCGCGGGCCGACCGCGAGCGCATCCTGTCGCTGCTGCCGCGCCTCGGCGAGCGGCTGCACAGCCCGGCCGGGCGGCTGTCCGGCGGCGAGCAGCAGATGCTGGCGGTGGCCCGCGCGGTGATGACCCGGCCGCGCCTCCTCCTCGTCGACGAGCCCTCCCTCGGCCTCGCGCCGAAGATCATCGACCAGATCTACGAGATTCTGCTCGACCTGCGCCGCCAGGCCTCCCTCACCCTGCTCATCAACGAGCAGAGCTCGACCCGCATCCTCAAGCATGCCGACCGCATCTCCGTCCTGCGCGGCGGGCGCATCCAGCTCGAGGGCCGGGCCGCCGACCTGAAGGACGGCGAGGCGATCGCCCGGGCCTATTTCGGCTTCGGCGAGCGGGCGGCCCAACCGGCGGAGGCCAGCGCGTGATCCCGTTCCTGCAGAACCTCGTCGACGCCGTGAGCTTGGGCAGCATCTACGCCCTGGTGGCCCTCGGCATCGGGCTCCTGTTCGGCATCCTCCGGCTCATCAACTTCGCCCACGGCGACTTCATCACGGTGGGCGCCTACGCGCTGATCGTGCCCTCCGCCGACGTGACCGCCCGCCTCCTCATCGGCGGCTGGCCCTGGCCGGTGATGATCCCGACGATCTGCCTCATCGTGATCGTGGCGGCCCTCCTCACCGACGCCCTGGTGTTCCGCCCCCTGCGCCGCGCCTCCCCGCCGAGCCTGATGATCGCCTCCTTCGCGGTCAGCTACATCATCCAGAACGGCGTGCTGATGGCCTACGGCGCGCGGCCGAAGGCCGTCGACCTATGGAGCGGCGCCAACAGCCAGATCCTGATCGGCGAGCTTCGGGTGCCGATGCTCCAGCTCGTCACCCTGGTGGTGACCCTCATGCTGATGGGCGGCCTGACGCTCTTCCTCAAGAAGACGCCCTACGGCATCCAGATGCGGGCGGCTGCCGAGGATTTCCGCATGGCGCAGTATCTCGGCGTGCGGGGCAACCTGGTGATCGGGCTCGCCTTCGCGATCAGCGGCGTCCTCGCCGGCGTGGTATCGCTCCTCACCACGACGCAGTCCGGCTCGCTCAGCCACACGATGGGCGTGCCGCTGGCGCTGTTCGCCTTCGTGGCGGTGGTGGTCGGCGGCATGGGCAGCCTCGTCGGGGCGGTGGTCGGCGGCTTCACCATCGGGCTCATCGTCACGATGCTGCAGGCCTACCTGCCGCCGGACCTGCGCGCCTTCCGCGACGCCTTCGCCTTCGCCTTCGTGATCCTGGTCCTGCTGGTGCGCCCGAGCGGCCTGGTGCCGGCCCGCAGCGCGATCGAGCGCGTCTGATGGAGACCATGATGCGCCTCCTCGCCCGCCATCAGACGCCCCTGCTGCTGATCCTGCTCCTCGGGCTGATCGCCACCGTGAGCCTCGTGGGCGGCGACGCCGTGCAGGTGACGCTGACCGAGATGTTCATCCGGGTCGTCGTCGTGGTCGGCCTGTCCGTCTTCATCGGGAATTCCGGCATCATCTCCTTCGGCCAGGTCGGCTTCATGTGCATCGGCGCCTACGCGGCGGCCTGGGCCACGGCCGAGCCGTCGTTCAAGCAGATCATGCTGCAGGGCCTGCCGGTGGTGCTGCAGGAGAACCAGCTGCCGTTCTGGGCCGCGATCCTGGGCGCGATCCTCCTGCCGGCCGTCGTCTCGTTCGGGCTCGGCCTCGCGATCATGCGGCTGTCGGGCACCGCCGCCTCGATCGCCACCTTCGCCTTCCTCATCATCGTCAACAGCGTCTACGCCAACTGGGATTCGGTCACCGCCGGCGTCAGCTCGATCGTCGGCATCCCGACGGTGGTCGGCCCCTGGACCGCCTACGCCTTCGCAGGGCTCGCGATCCTCGCGGCCTACGGGTTCCAGGTCTCGCGCTTCGGCCTGATGCT
Source organism: Methylobacterium variabile (assembly GCF_001043975.1). Classification (GTDB taxonomy): domain Bacteria; phylum Pseudomonadota; class Alphaproteobacteria; order Rhizobiales; family Beijerinckiaceae; genus Methylobacterium; species Methylobacterium variabile. Next base: position 9,578 of record NZ_LABY01000086.1, on the reverse strand, counting down.
GCGGGCCTCCCGCGACGACGAGGTCGCGGCGAGCGCGTCCGCCGTGAAGGTGGTGCGGATGCGCCTCGTCGCCTTCGTGCTCAGCGCCGCGATCACCGGCATGGGCGGCGGGCTCTACGCCCAGTTCCTCGGCATCCTGACGGTCGACCCGTTCTACCTCAGCCTGTCCTTCATCACGATCGCCATGCTGGTGGTCGGCGGGCAGGCGAGCCTCACCGGCGCCGTCACCGGGGTCGTGGCGGTGACGGCGGTGGTCGAGGTGCTGCGCCTCCTCGAGCGGGGCATCGCGCTCGGCGGGACGATCCTGGCGCTGCCCGCCGGCAGCCAGGAGATCGGGCTCGGCCTCGTCATGGCGCTGATCCTGATCTTCCGCCCCAACGGCCTCAGCCGCGGCCGCGAGCTCGTCCTGCCTTCGGGCAGGCCGGCCCCCGCCGCCCCGGCGGGCCTGAGCCCCCGGCCGGAGGCGGCGTCCTAAAGCCCGCGCGGCGAAGCTTCGCGTGGCACGCTTGAACGAAGCCGACATCCGCATCGCGAAAGCGACCGCGCGGCGGTTGCCGGAAGCCATCGGCCGGATTTCGGATGACAGCCCGGAGGATGCCCGTGACCGAGACTCCCACGGAGACCCCAATCCCCTGGGCGGCCGGCGCCGCCTACATCGACGGCCGCTTCATGCCGATCGCCGAGGCGGCGATCCCGATCACCGACTGGGGCTACCGCCGCTCCGACGTCACCTACGACGTCGTCGGCGTACGCGACGGCGCCTTCTTCCGGCTCGACGACCACGTCCGGCGCTTCCGCGCCTCGATGGAGGCCTTCCGGCTGAAGCCCCCGGAGGACGACGACGCCATCAGGCGCGTGCTGCACCGCTGCGTCGCCCTCGCGGGCCTGCGCGACGCCTACGTGGCGATGGATTGCCTGCGCGGGCGCCCGCCCGCCGGTGCGCCCTATCACCCGGCCCATGCCCGCAACTATCTCGCGGCCTTTGCGCTTCCGTGGATCTCCCTGGTGCGGCCGGACGTGATGGAGCGCGGCGCCCACCTGGTGGTCGCCGAGACCCTGCGCATCCCGGCCCGCTCGGTCGATCCGCGGGCGAAGAATTTCCACTGGGCCGACCTGACCCGGGGCCAGTTCGAGGCCCACGACCGCGGCGCCGATTTCTGCGTCCTCCTCGACGAGGACGGCCACGTGACGGAGGGGCCGGGCTTCAACCTGTTCGTGGTCGCCGACGGCGGCCTGGCGACCCCGGATGCCGGCGTGCTCGAAGGGCTGACCCGCCAGTCGGTGATCGAGCTCGCCCGGGAGATGGATCTCGCCGTCGCGGTCCGGCCGGTGACCGTCGCGGAGCTGCGCGACGCCGACGAGATCCTGCTCGTCACCACCGCCGGCGGGATCATGCCGGCCTCGCGCATCGACGGGCGGATCATGGGCAACGACCGGCCCGGCCCGGTCTTCCGGCGCCTGCACGACGCCTTCTGGGACAAGCGTGCCGCCGGCTGGCACGCCACCCCGGTCGACTACGCCTCAGGCACCGCCTGACGAGGGAGGACGCACAATGGCCTACCGGCTCGGCATCGACATCGGCGGCACCTTCACGGACTTCGTCGCCTACGACGAATCCGGCCGGGCGCTCCGGGCGTGGAAGAACCTCTCGACGCCCCAGGACCCGATCCAGGGCATCATGACGGGTCTGCGCGCCTTCGGCGACATCCCGGCGATCCGGGCCATCCGGCTCGGCACCACGGTGGCGACGAACGCGCTCCTCGAGGGCAAGGGCGCCCGGGTCGCCTACGTGACGACCCGCGGGTTTCGCGACGTACCGTTCATCGGCCGCGGCAACCGGCGCCACCATTACGACCTCGCCTGGGTCAAGCCGAAGCCGTTCGTGAAGCGGCGCGACGCCCACGAGGTCGACGAGCGGGTCGGCGCCGACGGGTCGGTGCTCCAGCCCCTCGACGAGGCGGCGGTGGCCGACCTCGCCGACCGGCTGAAGGCCGAGGGCGGAGTCGAGGCGGTCGCGGTGGTGCTGCTGCACTCCTATCTGGCGCCGGAGCACGAGCGGCGGATCAAGGCGATCCTCGCCGAGCGCCTGCCCGGCGTGCCGGTCTCGATCTCCTACGAGGTGCTGCCGAAGTGGAAGGAGCATTTCCGCGCCTCGACCACGATCTGCGACGCCTTCATCAAGCCGGTGGTCGGCCGCCAGCTCGGGGCGATGCGCCGGCAGCTCGACGAGCAGGGCGTCGCGGCGGGCATCGTCGTGATGCGCTCGAACGGCGGCGAGATGAGCCTCGAGGCGGCCGTCGCGCAGCCGATCCAGATCGCCGTCTCGGGCCCGACCGGCGGGGTCATCGCCGCCAAGCGCGTCGCCGCGCATCTCGGCCTGCCGAACCTCGTCACCCTCGACATGGGCGGCACCTCGACCGACGTCTCGACAGTGGTCGATGGGCAGGAGAAGTTCACCACCGATTTCGAGATCTCCTGGGGCCGGCCGATCCAGGTCCCGATGATCGACATCCGCACCATCGGGGCCGGCGGCGGCTCGATCGCCCGGATCGATGCCGGGGGCATGCTGGTGGTGGGTCCCGAGAGCGCCGGGGCCGATCCGGGGCCGGCCTGCTACAACCGCGGCGGCACCCTGCCGACCGTCACCGACGCCAACGTCGTGCTCGGCCGCATCGGCGCCGGCAACTTCCTCGGCGGCGCCATGGCGCTCGACGCGGAGGCCGCCCGCGCGGCGATCGCGCCGATCGGGGAGGCGCTCGGCCTCTCGGTCGAGCAGGCGGCGCTCGCCATCGTGCGGATCGCCAACAACAACATGGTGGGGGCGCTGCACACGGTGCTGACCGAGCAGGGCCTCGACCCGCGCGACTTCGTCCTCGTCGCCTTCGGGGGCGCCGGCCCGCCCCATGTCGGCGACCTGATGAGCGAGGCCGCGATTCCCCGCGGCCTGGTGCCCAACTTCCCCGGCCAGTTCTCCGCCTTCGGCTTCACCATGGCGGATGCGCGGGTCGACCGCGCCCGCACGGTGCAGCTCACCTCTCGCGCCTTCGACCGCGCCCGCGCCGCCGCCGCGATGGGCAGCCTCGTCGCCGAGTGCCGGGACGAGCTCGCGGCGCAAGGCCACCACGCCGTCGCGATCCGGCGCAGCGTCGAGATGCGCTACCTCGGCCAGAACTACGAGCTGGAGATCCCGACCGAGGCCGATTCCTTCACCGAGGCCGAGGTCGCAGCCCTCTTCGCGACCTTCCACGCCCAGCACGAGGCCCGGTTCGGCTTCCGCCTCGACGACCCGATGGAGATGGTCAACTTCCTCGTCACCGGCACCGCCCGCACCGGGGACCTCGACTTCCCCGCGATCCCGGAGGCCGACGGCCCGGCGGTGCCGCGCGGGCGGCGCCCGGTCTGGTTCGGCGACGGCTTTGCCGACACCCCGGTCTACGCCCGCGACGACCTGCGGGCCGGCCACGCCCTGGCCGGGCCCGCCCTCGTCGAGGAGGCGGCCTCCGTCACGGTGCTCGACCCGGGCAAGAGCCTGACGGTCGACCGCACCGGCAACCTCCTGATCACCGCCTGAGCACGGGAGCCCCCGCCATGGACATGGTCTCGCTCAACATCGTCGGCGGCATCCTGGTGTCGATCTGCCGCGACATGGGGGTGACGCTGATGCGCACCTCCTACTCGACGATCTTCTCCGAATCCCTCGACTTCACCTGCGGCCTCGCCCTGCCGACCGGCGAGCTCGTCGCCACCGGCGATTTCTGCCCCTCGATGATCGGCGGCATGCCGCTCCTCCTGCACTCCTGCGTGCAGGAGATCGCCCTGTCCGAGCTCGAGGAGGGCGACGTCCTCGTCCACAACGATCCCTACCGGGGCGGCCTGCACACGCCGGAGCACACCTTCTTCAAGCCGGTCTTCGTCGAGGGCAGCCTGATCGGCTTCTCGGTCGCGATCGGGCACGTCTGCGAGGTCGGCGGCATGGCGCCGGCGGGCTTCGCCGGCGAGGCGACCGAGGTCTTCCACGAAGGCCTGCGGGTGCCGCCGGTGAAGATCAAGCGGGCGGGGCGCGACGTCGACGACGTCTGGCGCCTGATGCTCGCGAATGTCCGCACCCCGCGCTACAATTACGGCGACTTCCGCGCCCTCATCGCCGCGACCGATCTCGGCGAGCGGCGCATGGCGGATCTCGTGCGCAAGCACGGGGTCGCGGCCTTCCGCGAGCACGTCGCGGCGCTAATGGACTATTCCGAGCGCCGGATGCGGGCGGAGATCGAGAAGATCCCGGACGGGCGCTACGTCTTCGACGACTGCATGGAGGATGACGGCATCGAGGACCGGGCCTTCACCATCCGGGCCGAGGTCACGGTGGCGGGCTCCGACATCGTGGTCGACTATCACGGCTCCTCGCCCCAGGCGAAGGGGCCGATCAACGGCACCCTCGGGGTCGCCTACGGGGCGGCCTACAACGCGATCCTCCAGCTCACCGATTCGACGATCCCGAAGAATTCCGGCTGCTTCCGGCCGATCCGGGTGCTCGCCCCGCCCGGCACGGTGGTGAACGTGAACTTCCCTGGCCCCTCGGTCGGCGGCAACACCGAGACTCACTGCCGGATCGCCAACTGCGTGATGGGCGCGCTGGCGCCGGGCCTCAAGGAGCGCTCGGCGGCGACCGACGGGGCGACGCACAGCAACTTCCTGTTCGGCGGTACCGACCCGCAGACCGGCGAGTTCTTCTGCTGCTACGACCTCACTCCGGTCGGCTGGGGCGGGCGCAGCTTCGCCGACGGCAACGACGCGGTCGGCGGCATCAACGGCAACTGCCCGCACATCCCGGTCGAGGTGTTCGAGTACCGCTTCCCCTGGCACGTCGAGGAGTTCCGCCTCGTCGACGGCTCGGGCGGACCCGGCACCTTCCGGGGCGGGCTCGCCCTCTCGAAGACCGTGCGCAGCACCGGCACGCCGATGACCTTCAGCTACATGAGCGACCGCCAGAAGGTCAGCCCCTGGGGCCTGCATGGCGGGCACGCGGGCGCGAAGGCCGAGCTCCTGATGATGCGGGCGGGCAGCGGGGAGTGGCTCACCGTCGCCGAGGCCTTCGGCAAGGTCTCGCCGAGCAAGTTCGCCAACGTGCCGATCGCCCCCGGCGACCGCATCCGCATCAGCTCCCCGGCCGGCGGCGGCTGGGGCCCGCCGGAGGCGCGCGACAGGAGCCGCGTCCGCGACGACCTCCTCGACGGGTTCATCACGCCCGAGCAGGCCCGCACCGTCTACGCGGCGGGCTGAACGCCGCCCCCTTCACACGCTCCTCGGAAAAGGCGCTCCCGATGACCCTGCTGCCGAACTCCCTCCAGGCGCGCGACGTCGCCTATCACTTCCACCCCTACACCAATGCCCGCCGGCACGAGCGGGTCGGGCCGATGATCATCGAGCGCGGCGAGGGCATCCACGTCTACGACGACCAGGGCCGTGCCTACATCGAGGCGATGGCCGGCCTGTGGAGCGTCGGGGTCGGCTTCGCCGAGAAGCGGCTGGTCGAAGCCGCCGCCCGGCAGATGAGCCGGCTGCCCTACTATCACACGTTCACCCACAAGGCGAACGAGCCGGCGATCCTGCTTGCCGAGAAACTGGTGCAGATGTCGCCGGCCGGCCTCGACCACGTGTTCTTCACCAATTCGGGCTCTGAGGCCAACGACACGGTGGTGAAGCTGGTCTGGTACTACAACAACGGGCTCGGCCGGCCGGACAAGAAGAAATTCATCGCCAGGACGGGCGGCTATCACGGCATCACCATCGCGGCGGCGAGCCTGACGGGGCTGCCGACCAACCAGCGCGGCTTCGACCTGCCGCTGCCCTTCGTGCGCCACGTCACCTGCCCGCACCATTACCGCAACGCGCAGCCCGGCGAGACCGAGGAGGCCTTCGCCGACCGGCTGGCGACGGAACTCGAGGCGGTGATCCTCGAGGAGGGGCCGGAGACGGTGGCAGCCTTCATCGGCGAGCCGCTGATGGGCGCCGGCGGCGTGCTGCCGCCGCCCCGCACCTACTGGGAGAAGGTGCAGGCGGTCTGCCGGCGCCACGACGTGCTGGTGGTCGCCGACGAGGTCATCAACGGCTTCGGGCGGCTCGGCACGCTGTTCGCCTGCGAGCATTACGGCATCCGCCCCGATCTCCTGGTCGTCTCAAAGCAGATCACCTCGTCCTACCAGCCCCTCGCCGCGGTCCTGTTCAGCGATGCGATCTACCAGGGGCTCGCCGACCACACCGAGGCGCTGGGCAATTTCGGCCACGGCTTCACCGGCAGCGGCCACCCGGTGGCGACCGCGGTCGCGCTCGAGAACCTGGCGATCATCGAGGAGCGCGGCCTCGTCGCCAACGCCGCCCGCTCCGGCGCCCGGCTCCAGGAGCGGCTCGCCTCCTTCGCCGACCACCCGCTCGTCGGCGAGGTCCGCGGCGTCGGACTGATCGCCGCGGTCGAGCTCGTCGCCGACAAGGCGACGAAGCGCAAGTTCGACCCGCCCGGCCGGGTCGCGTTCCACCTGTTCGAGCGGGCCCAGGAGCACGGCCTGATCGTCCGGGCGATCCAGGACACGATCGCCTTCTGCCCGCCGATGATCATCACCGAGGACGAGGTCGACGAGGTCGTCGCGCGCTTCGCCCGCGCGCTCGAGGACACACGGGCCTGGGTCGCGGATTCCGCCTGAGCGGGATGTGGCCGAACTGATGGCGCGGCGCACGGCTGGCACCTGCTTGTTCCAGGGCGCCCTGCTCGCCAAGCCGGCGCTGGCGGCCCTGCCCACTGCTCGGTGTCCGAGTGCCGGCGTCCCGCCGAGACCGTGAAGCCGCGTGCGGCCTGAGGCTGTCGCCCCTACCGGCAGACGCGGGCCTCTCAGCCAAACAGGGAGGGCGCAGCACACATCGCGCCCACATCGAGAAGCTCAGGCACGACAGGGCGGTAGCGTCCGTGCGGGTCGTTGGACGACGGCCTGCCGCGACGGCGCACCACCTCTCGCTCGAAGGCGAGAAACGCGAGGGTCTCACCGCCTCCGTTGAGGAGCGGCCGCACGTCGATCTCACACAGGTAGGCTTCGCCCGACCTGCGATAATTCTGCAGAACACCGTGGAATCGGCCTTCGGCCCGCAGCCTGCGGGCGATCAGACGGGTGTGCTGCATGGCGGTGCCAGGGCCCTGCAGCAGCCTGGGCGACGCTCCGAGCACCTGCGCAGCGGTGTACCCGCTCATGCGTGCGAACGCCGGATTGGTGTACAAGATCGTCGGACCAGGACGCTCGAGATCAACATCGGTCATGACGACCGCCATGGTGAGCGGTTCGGCAAAGGTCCTGATCAGATCCACGATGGTCACGGCCGCGCTCCTCTCTCGACGAGAAGCTAATTCAGGGATCGTTAAGCACTGCTTGCTCAGGCGCGCTGCATTGAACCAGGCGACGCCGCGTAAATTCAGGAGTTGTTAGTGAGCCGCATCACACTCTCGAATTGTGGCGCATGGTCGAACACGCTCTGGTAGAGCGTGCTCATTGAAGGTGCGTCAAGCCTGCAACGAATCCAGCAGCAAGGCCCGACGCCGATGATCCACCAGCTCGTCTACTACAGCCGCAACACGGTGCCCGGGGGCGACCGCGCCATGCTGACCAACATGCGCGAGATCCTCTCGGTGTCCCAGCGCAACAACAGCCGCGACGGGATCACCGGATTTCTGATCTTTGATAAAACCTGGTTCGTTCAGGTTCTTGAGGGCGAGCGTGCCAGGGTCCTGGAGACCTATGGTCGAATCGCGAGAGACACTCGGCACTCATCCGCAACGATCATGAATGAGTGCGACACGCAGGCGCGGCTTTTTCCGAACTGGACGATGGGCGGCGCGATGCGCACGCCTGAGGTCCAGGAAGTCTATCTACAGCACGGGTTCGGAGGACCGCTGGATCCTGTCCGCCTCAAGTCGGAGCAGATCGTCAGCCTTGCGCTGGATCTGCAAGCGTACGAGGTAAGCCGGCGCCAGGGACAGAGACTCGCCAGCTGACGCCGACCTTCAAGCATCGGCGCGCCTGGGGTGAACCGCTCCGGGTTTCCCGGAGGCTCCAACTTCTGAGAGGATGGAGCCATGACGAAGCGAACAGCCCCGTTTTCGCCTGAGGTGCGCGAGCGTGCCGTGCGGATGGTGCGCGACCACGAGGGCGAGCACGGGTCGCAGTGGTCGGCGATCCAGTCGATTGCCGCGAAGATCGGCTGCTCGGGCGAGACGCTGAGGAACGGGGTGCGCCAGTCCGAGCGTGATCAAGGTGTGCGACCCGGTCAGACGACGGACGAGCGCGAGCGGATCAAAGCGCTGGAGCGAGAAGTTCGCGAGCTACGCCAGGCCAACGAGATCCTGCGCAAGGCGTCAGCGTATTTCGCCATGGCGGCGCTCGACCGCCGGTCGCGGCCATGATCAGCTTCATCGACGATCATCGGGCAGTCTACGGGGTCGAGCCGATCTGCAGGGTGCTGCCGATCGCCCCGTCGACCTACTACCTGCATGCCGCCCGGCGTACTGACCCCAGCAAGCAACCGGTTCGTGCTCGCAGCGACGCCGTGTTGATGATCGAGATCCAGCGCGTGTTCGAGGCGAACTTCTGCGTCTACGGTGTGCGGAAGGTCTGGCGGCAGTTGGCTCGGGAGGGGATCGTGACCGCTCGATGCACGGTGGCGCGGTTGATGCGTAAGATGGGCTTGGCGGGAGTGGTGCGGGGCAGAACCGTTCGCACCACGATCCCCGACCCGGCCGCAGCCTGCCCGCTCGACCGCGTCAACCGTCAGTTCAAGGCTCCCCGGCCGAATGCTGTGTGGGGTCAGTGACTTCACGTACGTGGCGACGTGGTCGGGCTTCGTCTATGTGGCCTTCGTCATCGACGTGTTCGCCCGGCGCATTGTCGGCTGGCGGGCCTCACGCAGCGCTCACGCGAGCTTCGTGCTGGATGCCCTGGAACAGACGCTGCACGAGCGTCGTCCCGTCCAGGGCAGCGGGCTGGTGCATCACTCGGACCGCGGCTCGCAATACTTGGCTTTGCGCTACACTGAGCGCTTGGCCAAAGCGGGCATCGAGCCGTCGGTCGGCAGTGTCGGCGACAGCTACGACAATGCCCTCGCGGAGACGACCAACGGCTTGTTCAAGGCGGAGGTGATCCACCGGCGCGGCCCATGGCGCTCCTTCGAGGCGGTCGAGTACGCCACCCTGGAGTGGATCGACTGGTACAACCACCGCCGCCTGCTCGCGCCGATCGGCAACATCCCTCCCGCCAAGGCCGAGGCCCGCTATCATACCCACGTCGGCGACCAAGCCTTGGCCGCCTGACCCAAGACAAACAGCCTCCGAGAAACCCGGAGTGGTTCACATTCTCGACCTTCCTGGAGCCGCGGCGCATGGCCGAGAAGGCGCTCACCGCCGTGATCCAGGAGGCCTACATCCAGGACATCTCGACCCGCTCAGTCGATGACCTTGTTATACCCTCGCGCCTTGGCATCGACACGTCGATGCGAAGGCGTCCGGCGCATCAGCGCCGGCGCCCGTTCGGGCGTGGCGTTCCGCC
>NZ_LABY01000085.1 GCF_001043975.1 Methylobacterium variabile | reverse complement strand
GCTGCGGCGAGCGCCAGCGCGACGCCGGGCAGGCCTCCGGGGAAGGCCATGCGGCCGTGCCGGGTCCGCGGGATCTCCGCCGGATGCCGGAGGCAGCAAGCCGGCTCGTAGACCACCAGCCGTCCGGGGCCCCACCTGTCACCGGGTCGACCATTGCGTCGATCGCGAAGGCGACGACAGGAGCGAGGGGATCGCTGCCGAGGCGTGCTGCCACGCCCCGCGGATCAACCGAGTCCCAGAGACGCTGCCAGCCACGCGGCGGGGCCATCCTAGTGGGCCCGTACGGCACCGGCAGGGCGGCCGGCCTTGGGAACGTTAGTGCATGGGGCAGTCTCGCAGCCGACTTGACTTAAAGTCAGGCCGAGACATGTTCGTGCCCGTATCCGGGCCGGTCCGCCCGGGGCGGCGCAAGGGTGTGTCGCCCCCTCCACGCCGCGACGAATTTCGGTCTGCCAATCGGGCAGATCGGATTACCGCCGATCCGAAATCGTGGTTTATGACGGAAACGCGTTGACGCGACGGCGCCCGCGCGGCATGGCCCATTCTACGGGTCCCGGCGACAGCCACCAGGCTGCCCGAGATCCCGGTGGTGTTTACCGTCAGGAACAGCCGGCCCGGACGACCTAGACTGTACCGGCCGCAAGGTAACTTCGAGTCATATACGCGGCGAAGGCCGCGGCGCGACGGCCGTTCCCAGGCGGCCGCCGGCACCTTGGGGAGAGAACGATCATGCAGCACGCCACGCCGTCCGCGACGGCCCCGAGCTCGTCGCAGCCCTGGTACAAGGTCCTCTACATCCAGGTTTTGATCGCCATCGCGCTCGGCGTGCTGCTCGGCTACGTCCTGCCCGATACCGCCAAGTCGATGAAGTGGCTCGGCGACGCGTTCATCGCGCTCATCAAGATGATGATCGCGCCGATCATCTTCTGCACCATCGTGCACGGCATCGCCTCGATCGGCGACCTGAAGAAGGTCGGCCGCGTCGGACTGAAGGCGCTGATCTACTTCGAGGTGGTGTCCTCGCTCGCCCTTCTCATCGGCGTGATCGTCGGCGAGATCGTGCAGCCCGGCGCCGGCTTCGGCGTCGACCCCTCGAAGCTCGACGCCAAGGCGGTCGCCGGCTACGCCAGCAAGGCGCAGGCGGACTCGACCGTCGCCCACATCATGGCGATCATTCCCAAGAGCTACTTCGATGCCTTCGCGGGCGGCGACTTGCTGCAGATCCTGCTGATCGCCGTCCTCACCGGCGTCGTGATCACGGGGTTGGGCGAGCGCGGCAAGCCGGCGATCCACGCCATCGAGGCGGCGGGCGAGATCTTCTTCCGCATCATCGGCATGATCGTGAAGCTCGCGCCGATCGGCGCCTTCGGCGCCATGGCCTACACGATCGGCGAGTACGGCATCGGCAAGCTCGGCAACCTCGCGGGCCTCGTCGCCACCTTCTACCTGACGAGCCTCCTGTTCGTGCTCGTGGTGCTCGGGCTGATCGCGCGCTTCTCCGGCTTCTCGATCATCAAGTTCCTGGCCTACATCAAGGACGAGCTCCTGATCGTGCTCGGCACCTCGTCGTCCGAGACAGTGCTGCCGCACATGATGCAGAAGATGAAGCGGCTGGGCGCCTCGGACTCGGTCGTCGGCCTCGTCATCCCGACGGGCTACTCGTTCAACCTCGACGGCACCAACATCTACATGACGCTGGCGACGCTGTTCCTGGCCCAGGCCGTGGGCGCGGATCTCAGCTTCGGCCAGTACGCCACCATCATCCTCGTCGCGATGCTGACCTCGAAGGGCGCCTCCGGCGTCACCGGCGCCGGCTTCGTCACCCTGGCGGCGACGCTCGGCGCGATTCCCGGCACCCCGGTGCCGGTCGCCGCGATGGCGCTGATCCTCGGCATCGACAAGTTCATGTCGGAGTGCCGGGCCCTCACCAACCTCGTCGGCAATGGCGTCGCCTGCGTGGTGGTGAGCCGCTGGGAGGGCGAGCTCGATCCGGTGAAGCTGCGCGAGGTGATGGCCAACCCCGTCGCCATCGGCACCGAGATCGCCGACGAGAAGCCGGTCCCGGTCGCCCCCTGAGGTGATGAACTCCCTTCGCCTCGGCATCGATCTCGGCGGCACCAAGATCGCCGGGATCGCCCTCGACGCCGCCGGCCGGGTCCGGGCCGGGCGGCGGATCGCGACCCCGCGGGGCGACTACGACGCCTCGCTCGCGGCCATCGCCGGCCTGGTGGCGGCCCTCGAAGCCGAGGCCGGCGGCACCGGCACGGTCGGGGTCGGCATCCCGGGGGCGCTCGTGCCCGGGACCGGCCGGGTCAAGAACGCCAACTCGACCTGGCTCAACGGCCGGACGCTCGGCGACGACCTCGCCCGGGTCCTCGCCCGCCCGGTGCGGCTCGAGAACGACGCCAATTGCCTGGCGGTCTCGGAGGCCGTCGACGGGGCGGGCGAGGGGGCGGCCCTGGTCTGGGCCGTGATCCTCGGCACCGGCGTCGGCTCCGGCATCGCCCTGGCGGGCCGGGCGCTCTCCGGGCGCCAGCGCATCGCCGGGGAGTGGGGCCACAACCCGCTGCCCCGCCCCCGCGACGACGAGCGCCCGGGACCCGCCTGCTATTGCGGCCGGCACGGCTGCCTCGAGACCTGGCTCTCCGGCCCGGGGCTCGCCGCCGACCACGCCCGGCGCTCCGGCGCCGCCATCACCGGCGAGGCGATCGTCGCGGCGATGCGGGCGGGGGATGCCGCGGCGCGGGCGACCTTCGGGGCCTGGCTCGACCGGCTCGGGCGCGGCATCGCGGGCGTCGTCAACCTGATCGACCCCGACGTGATCGTGCTGGGCGGCGGCCTCTCGACGATCCCCGAGGTCTACGCCGCGCTGCCCGAGCGCGTCGCTCCGCACGTCTTCAGCGACCACTTCGACACCCCGATCCGGCCGAGCCGCCACGGCGACGCCTCGGGCGCGCGCGGGGCGGCCTGGCTGTGGAACGACCCGGCTGCGCCTGCCGCCTGAGGCGTGCTAGGCGGACGTTTCGACCGCCTTCCCGCCCTTGGGAGACAGACTGTGCCGGCCAAGCCCGTCGACCTCGATCCGGCCTCGATCCGCATCCTCGAGCACCTGCAGCAGGACAGCGAGGTCGGCATCGGCGACCTCGCCGAGGCGGTCGGCCTCTCGACCTCGCCGTGCTGGCGCCGGGTCGCCGACCTCAAGGCCAAGGGCATCATCCGGCGCTGCGTTGCGGTGGCCGACCCGCAGGCGCTGGGCCTGCACGTCAACGTCTTCGTCCACGTCTCCCTCGAGAAGCAGACCCAGGCCGCCCTCCAGGCCTTCGACGACGCCATTCGTCACCGCCCCGAGGTGATGGAGTGCTACCTGATGAGCGGCGAGGCCGATTACCTGCTCCGGGTCGTGGTCGAGGACCTGGCCCAGTACCAGCGCCTCATCGTCGATCACCTCACGCGGATTCCGGGCGTGGCGAAGATCCGTTCCAGCTTCGCGCTGGGTCAGGTGAAGTACACGACGGCGCTGCCGCTCGACCACCTCAAGGAATGATGCCGACGATCGAGAGAAAAGGACCTTCGGTTCCGTCCGGGTCATTGGTATGGGACGCGGCATCGCCCGCGATCAGGCGGGCCTCCTGACCAAGGCGGCCTCCGCGCAGGACCGGCGCCGCCTGGCTCTGACGCTGACGCCGAAGGCCGAGGCGCTGCTCGCCCGGCTGACCGCGGCGCATCTGGCGGAGCTGCGGACGCTGGAGCCGGCCCTGACCCGGGCCCTCGGCCGCCTGCGCCGGCGCGGCGTCGAGGCCTGAGGGCGGGGCCGGACGGGCCTCGCGGCCCGCGGGAGACCGCCGGGCCAGGGATCACCGATCACGGATGCAGCGACGCGCCCTTGGTGGCCTTGTCGACGTCCTTCTTCGGGCCGTGCAGGGCGAGCCCGACGAGGTCGGGCGCGTCGGCGGGCTCGCGGCGAAACACCTCCCGGTTGGCGGCGTCGTGCCCGGTCTCGAACATGGCGCGGACATAGGCGCTGCGGGTGAGGTCGCGCTGGATCGCCTGCTGCCAGGCCTTCTGCAGCACCTCGCCGGTGGCCGCGAAGATCAGCATCGGCTGGCCGAGGAGGCGGGCGTGCCGGCGTCCCGCCGCGTCGAGGTAGGGCTCGCCCATCGCCTCCGGCACCGCCCCCGCGATGCCGGTCGCCAGAAACGCGGTGACGTTCAGCTTCTGCCACACGGCCAGGTCGGCGTGGACGAGGATGGCCACCTTGGTGTCGAACATCGAAAAACTCCCTGCGGTCGCCCGCAGGCCTAGTCGAGCGCCTCGGCGGCGTCTGGAACGTTCGTGCGCCCGGTCCGGTAGGCGGCGGGCGTAAGGCCGTAGGCGCGGCGGAACCAGCGCCCGAGATGGCTCTGGTCGGAGAACCCCGCGGCGAGCGCCGCCTCCGCGGGCGGGACCCCGGCGCGCAGCAGCGCCCGGGCGTGGGCCAGGCGCATCTCGACCAGGCAGGCATGGGGCGAGGTGCCGAACCGCCGGCGGAACGACCGGGCGAGCTGGAACCGGTCCGCGGCGCCTGCGGCCCGCGTCAGGTCGTCGAGGCCGAAGGCGGTCGCCGCGTGGGCCCGGATGTAGGCCATCGCCCGCTCCGCGACCTCCGGGCCGCCGTCCGCCCGCGGTCCCGGTGCCGCGACGCCGAGGTGGTGGCGCAGCCCCTCGACCAGGCCGTCCAGGGTCGCGTCGACCGCAAGCGGCGAGGGGGCGTGGAAGATGGCGCGGCAGGCGGCGAGGATCGCCCCGCCGAGCTGCCGGTCGTCGGCGAGCGTCCGGCGGAACCCGATGCCGGCATCCGAGCCCCCCATCGCGTCCCGCAGCCAGCCCTGCGGCAGGTAGAGCATGCTGTAGCGGAAGCCCGTCTCCTGCAAAGCCTGCCCGTCGTGCCGCTCGCCGGGCTCGATCAGGATCACCCGGCCCGCCGTGCTCTGCCGCCGCACGCCGCGGCAGTAGAAGTCCTGCACCCCTTCATGGGTCACGCCCACCAGCCACTCGTCGTGGTGGTGCATGTCGTAGGCGTGGCCGAGGAAGCGCGCCGTCACCGCCTCGATGCCGCTCGCGGAATCGCGCCGGAGGTGGACGAAGTCGCGCGGCGACGCGGCGCCGGCAGGTCGGCGCGGCAGGGCCTGGGTCTTGCTCGAAACGTGTCTCACGGCAGCGTGCGCGGCTCCTCCCGCCCTGGCCTCGGCCCGCGGCGCCGGTCGACCGGCGCATCAGGGCGAGGTCGTGTCCTCGAACGCGAAGCGACGCTACCAAGCGGGCTTCGGGTTGGGAAAGCCGCCGGCGCGATCAGGCGGCCGTACCGACCCGCACGGCTCGCCCGACCGCCAGCGCCAGCACCAGCCCGACCCCCGCGGCCGGCACGAGCAGCGCCGCGAGCCCGTACCCGAGATACGCCAACCCGCCCACCACCGCCCCGCCGACCAGGGCGAGCCAGGTGCAGGCATCCGGCACCCACCCGAAGGCCGGCCCGGCCCGGGTCACGGCCTGGGCCAGTGTGTGGCTGAGGCTGAACAGGGTGCCGGTCACGAACGTGACGCCGGGCCGGAAGCCCGCGCTCCGGCGCAGCGCCGCGTTCTGCGCCCCCATGGCGGCGGCGAGCAGCGGCGACACCGGGCCCTGGAACGGGCTGGCGCTGGCCGAGAGGGCGGCGACGAGGAGCCCGGCCTCGAGGCCGAGCACCGCGGCAGAGCCCCAGCGGCCGGGCAGGAGCAGGGAGACCAGGCTGCCGCAGAATCCGCCGGCCAGGAAGGCGACGAAGAGGAGGCCGATCTGCCAGGCGACCGCGTGGCCGGGCTGGGCCAGCGACACCGCGAACTGGGTCGAGTTGCCGCTCATGAACGAGGTGTAGAGCCCGTCGAGCCGCAGGAAGCCGACGGCGTCGACGTAGCCCGCCGCCGCGGTCAGGAGCAGGCCGCCGGCGATGTCGAAAGGGTGGGTGTCGCGCATGGAGGGCTCGAGCGTCTCAGGCTTCGGGCGCGCCTCTCTCGTCCGCGAGGGTGCGCCGCACCAGCATCAGGTCGGGATCGGACGGGTCCGTCCTCACCGTAAAGCCCAGCTTGCGGCACATGGCCAGCATCGTGGTATTCTCGCGCAGCACCTGGCCCTCGACCACCGCCAGTCCCTCGGCCCGGGCCCAGTCGAGCATCAGCCCCATCAGGGCCCAGCCGAGGCCGAGGCCCTTGAGGTCCGAGCGCACCAGGATGGCGTATTCCCCGGTCTCGTGGTTGGCGTCGGCGTGGAGCCGCACCGCCCCCATCATCGTGCCGGCCGCCTCCTCGATCGCCACGAAGGCGATGGCGCGGGCGTAGTCGAGCTGGGTCAGGCGGGCCAGGAAGGCGTGGCTGAAGTCGCGCACCGGCGCGAAGAAGCGCAGGCGCAGATCCTCGGCGCTGACCTGCCGGAAGAAGGCCTCGAACAACCCCTCGTCCTCCGCCCGCACCGGCCGCACCAGGATCGCCTGGGCGTCCAGCACGATCCGGCGCTCCCAGGCGCGGGGATAGGGCCGCACGGCGAAGCGGGCGTGGCTCGGGCCGGTGCCGGCGTCGCGCCGGCGCTCTGCCGGCAGGGGCGCCACGGCGGCCCGGGCATCGAGGGCGATGACGCCGTCGTGGTCGGCGAGCAGAGGGTTGATGTCGAGCTCGCGCAGCTCCGGCAGGTCGGCGGCGAGCTGCCCGAGCTTCACCAGCACCAGGGCCACCGCCGCCTCGTCCGCCGCCGCCACGTCGCGGTAGGCCTTGAGGCGGCGCGCCACCCGGGTGCGGCCGATGAGGTCGGCGGCGAGCCGGCGGTCGAGGGGCGGCAGGGCGAGCGCCCGGTCGTCGATCACCTCCACGGCGGTGCCGCCGCGGCCGAAGACCACTACCGGGCCGAAGACCGGATCGTCGACGAGGCCGGCGATCAGCTCCCGCGCCTGCGTCCGGCGCAGCATCGGCTGCACCACGAAGCCGGTCACCCGGGCCCCGGGCCTCTCCCGGGCGAGCCGGGCCAGCATGTCGGCCGCCGCCTCCCGCACCGCCGCCTCGCTGGTCAGGCCCAGCCGCACGCCGCCGACGTCGGACTTGTGCACCACGTCCGGCGAGGCGAGCTTGAGCGCCACCGTGCCGCCCGCGGCGATGACCGGCCAGGCGGCCTCCGCGGCCGCGTCGGCGTCGGCGGCGAGCGCCACTGGCTGCGCCGGGATGCCGTAGGCGGCGAGCAGCCCCGTCATCTCGTGCGGGTCGAGCCAAGTGCGCCCCTCCGCCAGCACGCCATCGACGATGCGCCGGGCGGCGGCCGCGTCCGGCACGAGGTCGTCCGGCAGGACTGCCGGAGTGGTGGTGAGGTCGTCCTGCGCCTCGCGGTAGCGCACCAGGTGGCTGAAGCCCTCGACGGCGTCCGCGTCGGTGGCGAAGCGCGGGATGCCGCCCTGGCTCAGGATCTCCCCGGCGGCCTCGTCGCCCACGGTCACGGCGAAGACCGGCCGGGCCCGGAACGCGCCCTTGCGGCCGCGCTTCACCGCCTCGACGATGTCGGTCGCTACCGTGCTGCCGTCCGAGAGGGCGGTGGGCACGTTGATGACCAGCACGGCGTCGTTGTCGCGGTCGGCGATCAGCGCCTCCAGCGCCGCGGCGTAGCGCGGCCCGTCGGCGTCGGCGCCGATATCGACGGGGTTGCGCCATGCCTCCGGGGTCGTGCCCGGCACCGCCGCCGCGAGGCGCGCCCGGGTCTCGCCCGAGAGGCCCGCCAGGCTGCCGCCGAGGTCCATCAGCCGGTCGACGGCGATCGCCCCGACGCCGCGGCCGTTGGCCAGGATCGCCAGGCGCCGGCCCGGGAACGGCCGCTGGCGGCCCAGGGTCTCGACCGCCGAGAACATCTCGTCGAGGTCCTGCACCCGCAGGAGCCCGGCGCGCCGGAACGCGGCGTCGTAGACCGCGTCGGTGCGGGCCAGGATCCCCGTGTGGGTGATTCCCGTGTGGGTGGTGGAGCGGCCGTCGATCGTCCGGGCGGTGTCGTGCCGGCCGGAGCGCAGCACCACCACGGGCTTTGCCCGCGCGGCGGCCCGGGCGGCCGACATGAACTTCGGCGCGTCGGTCACGGTGGCGATCGAGAGCAGGATCGCCCGGGTGCGGATGTCGGCGGCGAAATGGTCGAGGCAGTCGGCGATGTCGACGTCGACGGCGTTGCCGAGGGAGACGATCCCCGAGAAGCCCGTGCCGCGCCCCTGCGCCCAGGCGACGATGCCGGCCGCGACCGTGCGCGACTGCGAGATCAGCGCCAGGTCGCCGGGGAGCGGCGCCCGGGCGAGCAGGCTGGCGTTGAGGAGCGCCCCGGGCACCGCCAGCCCCATGCTGTCCGGGCCGACGAGGCGCAGGGAGTGCCGCCGCGCCGCCGCGCGGGCGGCCTCGGCGAGGGAATCCGGCCCGTTGCCGAGGCCGGTGGCGATCACCACCGCGGCGCCGCAGCCCTTGCGGCCGGCCGCCTCCACCACCTCCGGCACCGTCTCCGCCGGGGTGACGATGACCACGAGGTCGGCGGGCTCCGGCAGGTCGGCGAGGTCGGCGAAGGCCTGCACGCCGTCGACGCTGTCGTGGCGCGGGTTCACCGGCCAGATCGGGCCCTGGAAGCCGGCCTCGCGCAGGTTGCGCAGGATCGCGGCGCCGAACGCGTTCGGCCGCGCGCTCGCGCCGACGAGCGCCACGGAGCGCGGGGCGAGGAGCCTGTCGAAGCGGTAGGTGCTCATGCGGGGCTCGCGGGTGTCCCGGTCGGCGGGGGCGGTCCGTCCGCCAGTTAGGGCGATACCCCGCCAGGTCATCCTGGCAAGTCATCCTGGCAAATCACCTGGCGAGTCACCCCCGGGACAAGTCTCCCAGGGGACGAGGCGCTCCCGGGTGTGCCGAAGGACGCTCGCCGCCGCGTCGCGACCGGAACAATGCTACCGACCACCGATGCTGCGTTGCAAAATGTTTCTATTGCGATGCAGCATGCCGTGGCCATACTGCGGGCTCCCGGCGAATCCCGGCTTTCCGGACGCGCTCCTCGCGCCGGACAGAACGTCCAGGACAACCGATGCGTCTCCTCTCCCTCGCCGCGCTCGGCCTCGTGCTCGCCACCACGGCCGGCGCCGCCGAGCTGCGCCCGCTCAAGGCCCACAGCCTCGACCTCGGCCCGGTGCGCGGCTCGGCCTACTACACCGTCGAGAAGGACGGCCTGCGGGTCGTCGCCACCCTCGCGCCGACGGATGCGACCGCGGCCACGCCGCTGCGGGTCATCACCACCCTGGCCTCCGACCAGGTCGTCAGCTTCTCGGTGCCTGGCACCCTCGAGGGGCCTGCCGCCTCGGTGGCGTTTGCCCGCCACGGCGACCGGGTCGAGGTCGCCTCGACCGGCTACTGAGCCGATCCCGCTATCGCTGGGCGCCCCCGCGGGTCCGCGACCCGCGGGGGCGCCCAGCCGCCTGCCCTTGCCGCTGCGGCGCCCGCACGGCTTGTCTTGTCGGCCGATCTTTGCCACCTGTCCGCCGGTTCCAACCGACATCGCGTACGGGCCCAAGGATCACGCCATGCCGACCTTCTCCCCCCTCTGGCGCAACGGCGCGCTCGCCCTCGGGCTCCTCCTGCCGGGAGCGGCCCTGGCCCAGCAGCCGGCGGCGCCCGCCGCCACCCCGGCTCCTGCCGCCCAGGCCCCCGACACCGTGGTGGCCAAGGTCAACGGCGCCCCCATCACCGCCGGCGACCTCGCGGTGGCATCCGACGATCCGGCCCTGTCGCTGCCCGGCGTCGACGAGGCGCAGAAGCAGGGCCTCCTCGTCGACTACATGGTCGACCTGAAGATCGGCGCCCAGGCGGCCGAGAAGGCCAAGATCGGCGACAACCCGGACTTCGCCCGCAAGCTCGCCTACTTCCGCGACAAGCTGCTCCTCGACGAGTACCTCGAGCGCGAGGCCAAGAAGGCGGTGACCCCGCAGGCCGAGCGGGCGCTCTACGACGAGACCGTCAAGGCGATGAAGCCCGAGGAGGAGGTGCACGCCCGCCACATCCTCGTCGACAACGAGGCCGAGGCCAAGAAGATCGCCGCGCGCCTGAAGGGCGGCGAGGACTTCGCCAAGGTCGCGGCCGAGGTCTCGAAGGATCCCGGCTCGAAGTCCGAGGGCGGCGATCTCGGCTGGTTCACCAAGGAGCGCATGGTCGCCCCCTTCGCCGACGCCGCCTTCAAGCTCGAGGCGGGCAAGCTCTCCGACCCGGTCAAGACGCAGTTCGGCTGGCACGTCATCAAGGTCGAGGAGAAGCGCACCAAGCCGGTGCCGAGCTTCGACGAGATGAAGGAGCAGGTCGAAGCCTACCTCACCCGCAAGACGCAGCAGGACATCATCACCAAGCTGCGCGAGAGCGCCAAGATCGAGAAGACCGCGGCGGCTCCGGTGGCACCGAAGGCGGACGAGAAGAAGTAGGATCGGTCGTGATGTAGCAGGATGGCCCTCGGAGCGCGGCTCCGGGGGCTTTTTTTATTCTGCTCTTGGAATTGGTCACGCCCTTTCCCGGATCTCCTTCCGCTTCGCTCTACTCGTCCGGGGAAGGGGAGGGGGATGAAATTGGTCCGCCCCTCAACCCCCTACCGCAGCACCTGCGCCAGGTTCGGCCCCCGCAGCGCTGCCAGCGCCGCCATCCGGACCGGCGCGTTTGGCGCCCCGTACAGGTCGTAGCCGCCCCGGCGCTGCACGATCTCGAAGTAGAATCGCTCCTCGAACGGCGTCGTGTAGAGGTGCAGGAACTCGCCCTCGCCGACCCGGTCGTAGAGGATGCTCAGGGACTGCATCCGGGCGATCAGGGCGTCGTCGAGGCCGAAGCGGGCCGCCACGTCGTCGTAGTAGTTGGCCGGGATCGGCAGCAGGGTCGCGCCGGCGGCCTTCAGGCGCTCCGCCGCCGCGAAGATGTCGTCGGTGGCGAGCGCGATGTGGTGGACGCCGGCCCCCGCGAAGCTCGACACCAGCCGGGCCGTCGCGGTGTTGCGGCTCTCCGAGATGTTGAGGGGCAGCCGCAGGGTGCGCTCGGCGTTCGACATCGCCTTGCTGCGCACGAGGCCGTAGGGGTCGGGCAGCACGACGGAATCCTCCGGCTCGAGGCCCAGCACCGCGCGGTAGAACAGCACCCAGGAATCGAGCTGGCCCTCGGGCAGGGCCTGGGCCACGTGGTCGATCCGGGTCAGAGGGCCGGAGGGTCCGGCGGCCGCGTCGATGAGGAAGTCGCTCTCGAAGTCGCCCCCGGTCTGCGGGTCGGTGAGGATGATCAGGCTGCCGTCCGGCGCCCGGATCGACGGGAAGGCATTCTCGTCCGGCCCGATCCGGCCGCCGAAGCGGGCAGCGCCGTAGGATTCGGCCCGGCCGAGCGCCGCCAGCGCGTCGTCGGTGGCGATCGCCTGGGCGCAGACCGAGGGACCGTGCATCAGGAAGTAGGACGAGGCGAAGGAATCCGGCTCGCGGTTGAGCACGATGCGGATCTCGCCCTGGCCGTAGAGGGTCACCGCCTTGCTGCGGTGCTGGCCCATCCGCGTGAAGCCGAGCTGGCCGAGGAGCCGCGCCAGCGCGCCCTCGCAGCGCTCGTCCACCGCCACCTCGAGGAAGCGGTGGCCCGTGATGGCCGGCGGCAGCGGCGGGTCGAACAGCTCGACCCGGCGGCGGGGCCTGCGCGGGGAGGTGGTGCCCGGGGACGGGCCTTGCGCCGCCGCCTCCTCGGTGCGGCGCACCCGCTCCTCGAGGAAGAGCAGCGAGCGGTGCCCGTCGGCGGCGGTCTGGCGCGGGGGCGCGGCCCGCATGTCGTCGTTGAAGATCTCCAGCGAGATCGTGCCGGTGTAGCCGCAGGCCAGCACCGCCTGGAGGAAGCCCGGCACGTCGAGGTCGCCCTGGCCCGGCAGGCAGCGGAAGTGGCGGCTCAAGGTGAGCGGGTTCATGCCGATGCGCGGCGCGTCGGCGAGCTGGACGAAGAACACCCGCTGGCCCGGCAGGCCGGCGATGCCCGACCAGTCGTCGGGCAGGGCCAGGGTGTGGAAGCTGTCGAGGATCAGCCCGAGATGCGGATGGTTCGCCCGCTCGACGATGCGCCAGGCCCGGTCGAAGGTGTGCACCCTCGTGCCCCAGGACAGGGCCTCGTAGCCGATCTTCAGGCCCCGCTTCGCCGCCCTCTCGGCGAGCTGGTAGAGCTGGTCGGCCATCCGGGCATCGTCGTCCGAGACCTCGGTGCCGACGTTGGAGCAGACCAGGATCAGGGGCGCGCCGAGCTCCTCCATCAGGTCGAACTTGCGCTCGGCCCGGTCGAGGTTGCGCTTGAGCTGCTCGTCCGACACGCCCTCGAAGTCACGGAAGGGCTGAAACAGGTCGATCGAGAGGCCGAGGTCGGAGGCGTAACGGCGCACGTCCCGGGCGGCACCGGTGTGGAACAGGAGATCGTTCTCGAAGATCTCGACCCCGTCGAAGCGCGCCGCGGCGATCGCCTCCAGCTTCTCGATCAGCGTGCCGCTCAGCGACACCGTGGCGATCGCCTTCCTCATCACGCTCTCCCCTTTGCGTCACCGCCGGCTCTCCATCGCAAACGGGGCCGGCTCCGTCGAGCCCGGAGCCGCAGCCTCGCGGGCGGCGATCTTTCCGGGTTGACATGAACGTACTGGTTCGTACATTTAGATTCAAGCGCGTCGCAATCGCGCCATTCCGAGGAACGCTAGAGAGGAGCCCGCGCCATGAGCGCTGCCCACGCCTCCGTCCTGGCCGGCCTGATCGGCGCCGGCATCCAGGCCTCCCGCACGCCTGCGATGCACGAGCACGAGGGCGACGCGCAGGGCCTGCGGCTGCTCTACCAGAAGATCGACCTCGAGCGCCTGGGCCTCGGGCCCGAGGCGCTGCCGGAGCTGCTGCAGGCCGCCGAGCGGATGGGCTTTTCCGGCCTCAACATCACCCATCCCTGCAAGCAGGCGGTGATCCCCCACCTCGACGAGCTGTCGCCCGACGCGGCGGCCCTCGGCGCGGTCAACACCGTGGTGCTGCGGACCGGCCGCCGCGTCGGCCACAACACCGACTGGTGGGGCTTCGCCGAGGCGTTCCGTCGCGGCCTGCCGGACGTGGCGCTCGGCCGCGTGGTGCAGCTCGGCGCCGGCGGCGCCGGCGCGGCGGTGGCCCACGCCCTCCTGACCCTCGGCGTCCAGGACCTCGTCCTGTCCGACATCGACCCGGCCCGGGCGGCGTCCGTCGCGGCCTCGCTGTGCGAGCGCTTCGGCGCCGGCCGCGCCCGGCCCTGCGCCGATCTCGCGGCGGAGGTCGCTTCGGCCGACGGCCTCGTCCACTGCACGCCGACCGGCATGGACAAGTATCCGGGCCTGCCGCTGCCGGCGGAATACCTGCATCCGCAGCTGTTCGTCGCCGAGATCGTCTACTTCCCGCTGGAGACCGCGCTCCTGCGCGAGGCGCGTCGGATCGGCTGCCGCACCCTCGACGGCGGCGGCATGGCGGTCTTCCAGGCGGTCGAGGCGTTCCGGCTCATCACCGGCCTCACCCCGGACGCGGAGCGGATGCTCCGTCACTTCGCCGAACTCGGCCGGGCCGCCTGAGCCGTCCTCATCCGAAACAATGCGGCCCGAGCCAACGGGCCCGTCCTCCTCTCCTCTCACAGGAAACGCCCGATGACCTCCTCCGCTTTCCCGGCGGCCGCCATGCCGGCCGCCGAGCCCGAGGCCTTGAAGACCCCGAAGAAGGCCGCGCTCGCGAGCTGGATCGGCAGCGCCGTCGAGTACTATGACTTCTTCATCTACGGCACGGCCGCCGCGCTGATCTTCCCGAAACTGTTCTTCGCGCCGAACAACCCGCAGGCAGCGGCGATCGCCTCGTTCGCGACCTTCGGGGTCGCCTACGTCACCCGGCCGCTGGGCGCGGTGGCGCTGGGCCATGTCGG
This sequence comes from Methylobacterium variabile, assembly GCF_001043975.1. Classification (GTDB taxonomy): domain Bacteria; phylum Pseudomonadota; class Alphaproteobacteria; order Rhizobiales; family Beijerinckiaceae; genus Methylobacterium; species Methylobacterium variabile. The sequence continues at coordinate 23,263 of NZ_LABY01000085.1, read as the reverse complement.
CGACCGCTTCGGCCGCAAGAAGGTGCTGACCTTCACGCTGCTCCTGATGGGCATCTCGACCTTCATGATCGGCTGCCTGCCGACCTACGACCAGATCGGCATCCTGGCGCCGATCCTGCTCGTCGTCGCCCGCCTGCTCCAGGGCATCTCGGCCGCCGGCGAGCAGGCCGGCGCGAACTCGATGACCCTCGAGCACGCGCCTTCGAACAAGCGCGCCTTCTTCACCAGCTTCACCCTGAGCGGCACCCAGGCCGGCCTGATCCTCGCCACCCTGGTGTTCCTGCCGGTCACCCAGCTGCCCGAGGCGCAGCTGCTGTCCTGGGGCTGGCGCATCCCGTTCTTCCTCAGCGCCGTCGTGGTCGCGGTCGGCTTCTGGGTCCGCCGCACCCTGCCGGAGACCCCGGTCTTCGAGAAGGAGCAGCAGGGGCACGGCCACGCCCCCGAGAAGGAGGGCCTGCCGGTCGCGATCCTGTTCCGCACGCAGTGGGCCGACGTGCTGCGCGTGATCTTCGCGGCGCTCGTCTCGGTGGTGAGCACGATCTTCAGCGTCTTCACCTTGTCCTACGCCGTCAACACGATGCAGATCGACCGCTCGACGATGCTGACCGTGCTGATCCTGGCCAACCTGGTGGCGCTCGGCGCGATCCCGGCCTTCGCGGCGCTCGCCGACCGCATCGGCCGCCGTCCGGTCTTCATCTTCGGCGCCCTCGGCTCCGCGGCGCTGATCTGGCCCTACATGTGGGCGATCAGCCAGGGCAACCTGGCGCTGATCTTCACCTTCGGCATCCTGCTCTCGGGCGTCGTCTACAGCGCCGCCAACGGAGTGTGGCCGGCGCTCTACGGCGAGATGTTCGACACAAAGGTCCGCCTGTCCGGCATGGCGATCGGCACCCAGATCGGCTTCGCGCTCGGCGGCTTCGCCCCGGTCATCAGCGCCGCGCTGCTGGGCACCGGCCCGGCCGGCTGGGTTCCGGTGGCGGCCTTCGTCACCGCCACGGCGGCGATCGCGGCGGTCTCGATCTTCACCGCCCGGGAGACCTATCGCACGCCGATGGAGCTGCTGGGCAAGCGGTGAGACCGGTTCGCGCCGCTCGACAGTATTGATACCCGCCCGGTCGTTCCGGGGCCGCGCAGCGGAGCCCGGAATGCCGACGGCACGCCCAGAACCGCTGATGGTTGTTCAGCAAGACGAGTATCATTCTGCCTCACCTCTGTCTCCGGATCCCGGGCTCTCGCCTGCGGCAAGCCCCAGGATGACCTCGTGAGATGGAAGCGTCGTCATAGAGAACTCAACGGATGAGAAAGGCCCGCCGCCTCGGGGACGAGGCGGCGGGCCTTTCCTTTGTCAGCTCATCAGAACCGGTAGGTGAAGTTGCCCTTCACGGCGTGGTCGTGGGCGCGCTCGCCGGCCTGGCCCGTATAGGCCACCCCGAGGGTCGCCGCCGGGGAGACCGCCCAGTCGAGACCGGCCTGGGCCACCACCGCGTCCCGGTTGATCGGCACGCCGGCGACCAGGAAGCCGGCTTGGCCGGCCCCGAAGGCGAGGAGGGCCTTCGGCACCACGTCGCCATAGGCGCGGCGCCAGCCGACGAGGCCGGTCAGGTAGACCGGCAGGTCGGCGGAGAGCCGGGTCGAGCCGCGCACACCCACCGTGGTGGCGGCGAGATCGTTGTCCCGGCCGAGGCCCGAGAGCGCTGCCGCGCCGCCGCGCTCGGTGAAGGCGTCCTGGCCGATGCGGATCGCGGCTGCGCCGACGAAGGGCTCGATCACCGCCGCCCCGAACGCTACCCGGTAGCCGACCTCGCCGAAGACCTGTGCGGCGAGGCCGCCGTAGCGGGCGTTGAGCCCCTGGCCGAAGCCGGGGGCCAGGATGCTGCGCCGGAGCGACAGGCTGTTGCCGCCCGCGACACCGCCGAAGCGCAGAGCCACCGGTCCGACGGTGGTGCCGGCGTAGAGTCCGCCGAAGCCGCTCTCGATCACCCCCGAGGAGGCGCGGCCGGTCACGTCGAGGCTGGTGTTGGTGTAGCCGCCGGCGACGCCGAGGCGCCAGCCGCCGGGCAGCCCGCCGAGGTCCATCCGCGTGTCGGCGCCGAGGACGAAGCCGCTGATCTGCCGCGACAGCGCCGCCGCGTTGCCGTCGCCGCGGGTGCGGCCGAAGGCGCCGAAGCCCTGGCCCCAGACGCCGTAGGCGCGCGGCTCCGCCACCTGGGCCGGCACCTGCACCGGCGACGCGACCCGGCCGGGCAGGTCCGCCGAGTAGGCCGCCGGCAGGCTCGGGGCCGAGAGACCGGGGAACACGGGCGCGTCCGCGAGGTCGCCCCGGCGCAGGCGGTCGAGGATCGCCTCGCGCACGAAGAACGCGGTCTCGAACTGCGCCGTCACCGCGCTGGCATGGACCTCGCCCGACAGGGCCGCGAAGGCGGTGCGCGCCGCCCCCGCATCGGTGTTGACCAGCACCGTCTCGTAGAGCGGGTTGCCGGCCCCCAGTGCCTCGATCGCCCCGCCGGTCGCCGCCTGGTTGCGGGTGGCACCGATCGACGCGAAGCTCGCGGCGTTGCGGGCGAGCGTCAGCCCGACGCTGTCGGCGCCGTAGTCGAGGCTCGCCCCGATGAAGGTGTAGCCCGGGGTCGCGGCGCTGAAGCGGCCGGTAATCCCTTGCGCCGCCGACAGGATGGTGGTGCGCTGGCCCAGCAGCCCGCGCAGGGCCCCGGGGCTCAGGGGACTGCCGGTGCCCTCGGCCGAGACCGCCACGGTGCCGCCCTCGATCCGCGCCGCGCCGGTGGCGTCGATGCGGTCGCTTCGCCCCGGATCCACCTCGACGGCGTAGAGCGAGCCGGCCGCGAAGCTCACGTTGCCGGCGACGTTGAGCGAGCCGATGCTGTTGCCCGGCGCCACGGTGCCGCCGGCGCGGACGTTGAGCCCGCCGACCGTGCCGGTGCCGCCCAGCGTGCCGCCCGCGTTGACGTTCGCGACCGAGGCGATCGACCCGGTGATCGCGAGCAGGCCGCCATTCACCTCGGTCGAGCCCGTGTAGGTGCTGGCGCCGGTGAGGATCAGGGCGCCGTCGCCCGCCTTGGTCAGTCCGCCCTGGTAGACGCGGTTGAGGAAGGCCTGGTCGCGCGCCTCGCGGTAGGTGTACTCGACTTGGTTGTCGGCCGTCGCGCCCGCCGGCAGGCCGTTGCTCCAGCCCCGCGCGGCCTTGTCCTGAAGCCAGGCCGCGTGCTCGGCGCTGTCCTCGATCTGGCGCTGGCGGAGCGCCGCGTCCGAGATGTCGTTCGACCAGGTGTCGACGGTGCCGCCCGGCAGGGTGGCGGTGAAGCGTCCGAGGAACTGGCCCGGGCCGTTCATCGCCCGGCCGAGGTCGATCTTGCCCCAGCCGAAGGTCTCGTTCGGCGCGTCGGCCGGACCGCTGCCGAGATGGGTCGCGGTGGTGAGCAGCACGTCGCGCGCCTGCTCGTTGGTCATGTATGGGTAGCGCTCCATCACCAGGGCCAGCGCCCCGGTGACGTGGGGCGCCGACATCGAGGTGCCGCTCTTGTTGCCGTAGCCCGCCACGCCCGTCGTCGAGGTGACGGTGCTCAGGATGGTGCGGCCCGGCGCGGCGATGCACCAGTACTTGGCGAGCCCGCAGCGGTTGAAGGTCGTGCCGTCGGTCTGGGTCAGGCCCGAGGCGGCGATCCAGCGCGACTCGAGGTCGGGCTCGAAGTAGGGCAGGGCGGCGCGCACGGTCGGGTTGTTCACGCCGGCATTGCCGGCGGCGAAGACCATGATCGTGCCCTGCTGCCGGGCGGTCTCCGCCACGGCGTCGAGCCAGTCGAGCCCGCCCTGGAACTTGGCGTAGCCGTTCACCACGCCCGCGACGGTGTTGTAGTTCTCCGAGGGCGGCGGGCTGCCCCAGGACGAGTTGATCGCCCGCGCGCCGGCCGCGGCCAGGTTGCCGTAGGCGGCCTTGAAGTAGGTGTAGTCCTGGTTGGCGCCGTAGATCGAGGAATCGGTGGCGTTGGTGTTGGTGGCCAGCAGCCTCGCGTTGAAGGCGACGCCGTGCATGCCGGTGCCGTCGCGCCGGGCCACCAGCGTGCCGTCGACGTGGGTGCCGTGGTCGTCGTTGACGCCCTGGATCCAGGTGCCCGGCACCGAGAACGGCGCGCCGGCCGTGACGAAGTCGCTGCGCACGCCGGCGGCGGTCTCGTAGCGGTAGCCGTTCGCCAGGTAGTTGCCCGTGACGGTGAGGGGCGTCACCTGGCCGGCGAATTCCGGATGGGTGGCGAGGAAGCCCGAGTCGACCGAGCCGATCACGACGCCGCGGCCGGTGATGCCCCGCGCGTAGGCCTCGTCGGCGCGCATCGAGGTCAGGCCCCAGTCACCGAGGTATTCCGGCGTCCGCCAGCTCGCCGCGTCGCCGAGCCGCCCCGGATCCTGGTAGCCGGTGGATTGCGCCAACGCTGCGTAAGAGATCGTCGAGCAGAGGAGCGAGATCAAGCCGCGCGCCGCCATCGCGTTGCGCCTCGATTGTGTCTGAACTTTCATCAAATTGCCTCAATCTAATCGTGGGCTTTAATGCCTTCTTCTTTCACGACCGCGCGCATCGGCGCCGAACACGATGCTAGCCCCGAGAAAGCCCGATTGCTGCCATCTCATCCCTGCTGCCCCGTGTTTCCCGGGCGCCGTTGCAGAAACATCACGAAACTGGCGGGGCCCGGGGGAGCGGACGGGAACAGATACTCCTGAGGAGCATTGAGCCGGGCATTCCCGTCGCGAGGTGCCGGCCTATGACCCAGCAGATCCCGATCGGTTCGGACGCCGTGGCCGACGAGCCCGCCGGCTCGGACGGCACCCACGCCCTGCGCCCGGACGTCGCCTACCAGCGCCACGCCATCGTCAACGTCGCGTATCTCGGGCCGCCGGGGGCCGGCGACCGGGGCTGGGTGCTGGTCGATGCGGGCGTCATGGGCTCGCGCGGCGCCATCGAATCCGCCGCCGCGGCCCGCTTCGGCGCCGGGGCGCGGCCGGCGGCGATCGTGCTCACCCACGGCCATTTCGACCATGTCGGGGTGCTGGAGGATCTCGCCGCCGCCTGGGACGCCCCGGTCTGGGCGCACCCCCTGGAGCGCCCCTACCTCGACGGCAGCGCCGCCTACCCGGCCCCGGACCCGAGCGTCGGCGGCGGCCTCCTCGCCCGCCTGTCGCCGCTCTTCCCGACCAGTCCGGTGAATGTCGGCGACCGCCTGCACCTGCTGCCGGAGGACGGCAGCGTGCCGCCCCTGCCGGGCTGGCACTGGATCCACACCCCCGGCCACGCCCCCGGCCACGTCTCCCTCTGGCGGCCGGCCGACCGGACGCTGATCGCCGGCGACGCCTTCGTCACCACCGCGCAGGAATCGGCCTACGCGGTCGTCGTGCAGGCGCCCGAGATGCACGGGCCGCCGCGCTACCTCACCACCGACTGGGAGAGCGCCGAGCGGTCGGTCGAGGCCCTGGCCCAGCTCGAGCCGGAGCTGGCGCTCACCGGACACGGCCGGCCCCTGCGCGGTCCCGGTCTGCGTCAGGCCCTGCACGAGCTCGCGCGCAACTTCTCGGCGGTGGCGGTGCCGCCCCGCGGGCGCTACGTCGAGAACCCGGTGCGCGCGGGCGACCCCGAGGCGACTCGGTCGCCCTGACAGGCGACACCGTCGGCCCAAAGGCGACGCCGGCGCCCGAAGGGGCGGCTCTCCCCGCTATCCACATCGCGGCCCCGGCCCGCGCCGGAAACGCCGGGGCAGCTTGACCGCATCGGCCCCGCCGTGGCTTGTTCACGTTATGTTCTAACGTGAGTCGGCCGCGGCCGGCGGCGTGCAGCGGTGAGCCAGGATCCATGAATCACGAGCCGGCGGAGCGACGGGACGGGAACACGCCCGGCGTCGAGACGATCGCGGTCGCCTACCTGCTCGCCGCCGGGGGCGATGCCGGCCTGGCCCTGCGGCGGGCCATCGCCGACGCCCTGGCGGATCTCGGCGAGGCGGAGCGGCGCACCCGCCAGCGCGACCGGCTGATCTCCCGCGGCTACGTGCGGGCCGGGCCGCTTCGGGGTGCGTGAGGGGCGCGTGCGCGCCGACACCTCGGCCGCCCGCCCCCGGGAGTATTCGACTGATGACAGCCAGGACTCAGACCATGTCCCAGCATGAGATCTCCCAGCCCGCGATGAATCAGCCCGCCCCATCCGCCAGAGCCGAGCTCATTCGCTACGATATCCGGCGCGATCGCGCCGGCTGGACGGTCTACGACGTGCGCTCGGGCGAGATCGCGGTCATCAACGACGTGCTGCAGGTCGGCCTCGACATGGACGAGGCCGACGCGATCGCCGACGCCCTGAGCGCGGACATGCCGCTCGCCGCCCTCTCGGGACACCTGGACCGGTTCCCCTGGTTCCAGCTCCCGCTCCCCCGCCGCTGAGGCCTTGCGTCGGGCGAGCGGCTCTCAGGCCCGGAAGCCCTCGAACACCATCTGGTCGGCATGCGCCCGCGCCAGGCGCACCTGCGCCTCGCTGTGCACGGTCCAGGTCATCACCGGCATGCGACCCAGGAGGCGGCAGAGGTGGGTCGCTGCGTTCGGCAGGTCGTCGACGCGCCAGGACAGGAAGTCCGGGCGGCTCTCGGCGAAGTGCAGCAGGTTCGCGAGCCCGTGCCGCGCCGCCTCGGTGAGGTGGCCGTAGGACGGGTCGTCGTGCCGGCTCTCCGCCACGATGCCGCGGGGCAGGCCGGGGGCGAGTTCGGCGAGCGCCCCGACGATGACGGGGTCGAACGACTTCAGCGCCACCGGACCGTCATAGGCCGCAACGACCTCGGCGGTGCGGCGGGCGAGCGCCAGATCGCCGTCGTGCCGGGTCTTCACCTCGACGATGAGCGGCGTGCGGCCGGCGATCCTGCCCAGGAACTCCGGCAGGGTGGGGACGCGCTCGGCGCTGCCGAGCACGCTGAGACGCCCGAGATCGGCGGCGTCGCGCTCGCGCACGAGGCCGTCCGTTCCGGTGAGCCGGCCGAGGCCGGCATCGTGGAACACCATCGCCTCGCCGTCCCGGCTGAGCTGGACGTCGCACTCGATCGCGTAGCCGCCACCGATCGCGGCCTCGGCGGCCGCGATCGTGTTCTCGGGGATGCCGGCGGCCCGGTCGTGCAGGCCCCGGTGGGCGATCGGGCGGGCGGTCAGCCAGTTGGGGGCGAGGCGGTCGGACATCTGACGGAGCCTGTTCGGGAGATTCTGACGATCGGGTTCGTGCACGACGTCAACGGTGAGGCCGTGCACGGAGAGGGCCGAGGGGCCGGTCGACCGGCCCTCAGCGGATCTCGAACAGGCCCTCGACCTCGACCACGGCGTCGAGGGGAAGCTCGGCGACGCCGATCGTCGAGCGGGCGTGGCGGCCGCGCTCGCCCAGCACCTGCACCATCAGGTCGGAGGCGCCGTTCATCACGCCCGCCACCGCCGAGAAGCCCGGCGCGGTGTTGATGAACCCGCCGAGGCGCAGGCAGGCGACCACCGCGTCGTCGAGGTTGCCGGCCGCCGCGCGCAGCTGGGCCAGCACGTTGAGGGCGCAGTGCCGCGCGGCCTCGGCGGCGGCCTCGGGCGAGACCGCGGCGCCGACCTTGCCCTTGTGGGCCGGGTCGATCTGGCCGTTCGCCCCGAAGGGCAGCTGGCCCGAGATCACCACCAGGTTGCCGCTGCGCTGGAAGGCGACGTAGTTCGCCACCGGCGCGGCGGCGGGCGGCAGGGTGAGGCCGAGCTCCTTCAGGCGGTCGAGGGTCGCGCTCATGTCTGGTCTCCCACCTGTCTGGTCTCTGCCCGGCCCGCCCGGGACCTCGCGTCCGCGGAACGGCACCGGTCCGTCGGCTCGCGGCGCTCCGCCGCGGCGCGGCCGGGACCGGCCGCCCGGGGTCTGTGCCCCGAAGGGAAGCCGGCCGCAACCCCGTCCCGGCCGTCATAATCTCCCGGCGGCGTTGACAGGGCGGCCTCGTTCCATAGTATCCGCGCGCGTGCCGCCCTTCGAGGCGGCGCTTTGTTTTTCGGTCGACCGACTCACTCGACCGCGATGGAGACGAGATCGTGACCTCCTCGCTGCTGCCGACCTACGCCCGGGCCAAGGTATCCTTCGAGCGCGGTGAGGGCGCCTGGCTCGTTGCCCGAGACGGCTCGCGATACCTCGACTTCGGCGCCGGCATCGCGGTCAACTCGGTCGGCCACGGCCACCCGCACCTGATCGCGGCGCTCACCGAGCAGGCCCAGAAGGTCTGGCACGTCTCGAACCTGTTCGAGGTGCCGGAGGCCGAGCGGCTGGCCGCGCGGCTGACCGAGGCGAGCTTCGCCGACGTGGTGTTCTTCGCCAATTCCGGCGCGGAGGCCAACGAGGCCGCCATCAAGATGGCGCGCAAGTACCACGCCGCCGGCGGCCACCCGGAGCGCTACCGGATCGTCACCTTCGAGGGCGCCTTCCACGGCCGGACGCTCGCCACCATCGCGGCCGGCGGGCAGCAGAAGTACATCGAGGGCTTCGGCCCGAAGGTAGACGGCTTCGACCAGGTCCCGTTCGGCGACCTCGAGGCCCTGAAGGCGGCGATCACGCCGGAGACCGCCGCCCTGATGATCGAGCCGATCCAAGGCGAGGGCGGCCTGCGGGTGGTCTCGCACGAGTGGCTGCGTACCCTGCGAGCCCTCTGCGACGAGCACGGCCTGATGCTGATCATGGACGAGGTCCAGACCGGCATCGGCCGCACCGGCAAGCTCTTCGCCCACGAGTGGTCGGGCGTGACGCCGGACATCATGTCCTCGGCCAAGGGCATCGGCGGCGGCTTCCCGATGGGCGCCTGCCTCGCCACGAGCGAGGCCGCCCGCGGCATGACGGTGGGCACCCACGGCACCACCTTCGGCGGCAACCCGCTCGCGATGGCGGTGGGCAACGCCGTGCTCGACGTGATCCTCGCCCCCGGCTTCCTCGACCACGTGCGCCAGACCGGCCTGCTCCTGAAGCAGCGCCTCGCCGCCCTCAAGGACCGCCATCCCGACGTGATCGACGAGATCCGCGGCGAGGGCCTGATGACCGGCCTGCGCCTCGTCGTCACCAACACCGAGTTCGCCGCCGCCGCCCGGGACGAGCACCTGCTGGTGATCCCGGCCGGCGACAACGTCGTGCGCCTGCTGCCGCCGCTGACCATCGGCGAGGCCGAGGTGTCGGCGGCGCTCGACAAGCTGGAGGCGGCCTGCACCGCCATGGAGACGAGGGGCCGGAGGGCCGCCGAGTGATGAATGCGCCCGTGAAGATCACGCCGGCCCCCCGGCACTTCCTCGACCTGACCGACTTCTCCAGCACCGAGCTGCGCACGGTCCTCGACGCCTGCACCGACCTGAAGCGGCGCCGCCGCAAGGGCGAGCCGCCGGCCGAGCGGCCGCTCGCCGGCAAGTTCCTGGCGATGGTGTTCGACAAGCCCTCGACCCGCACCCGCGTCTCCTTCGACGTGGCGATGCGGGAGCTCGGCGGCGAGACCCTGATGCTCACCGGCCGGGAGATGCAGCTCGGCCGCGGCGAGACCGTCGCCGACACCGCCCGGGTGCTGTCGCGCTACGTCGACGCGATCATGATCCGCATCCTCGACCACGGCATGATGCTGGAGTTGGCCGAGTACGCCACCGTTCCGGTCATCAACGGCCTGACGAAGGATTCGCACCCGTGCCAGATCATGGCCGACGTGCTGACCTTCGAGGAGCATCGCGGCCCGATCAAGGGCCGCACCGTCGCCTGGTCGGGGGACGCCAACAACGTGCTGGCCTCCTGGGCTCACGCCGCGGCCCGGCTCGACTTCCGCCTCAACGTCGCCTGCCCGTCGGAGCTGCCGGTGCCGGAGAGCCTCATCGCCCGCGCCAGGGCGGAGGGTGCGCAGCTGACCATCACCACCGACCCGTTCGAGGCGGTGGCGGGTGCCGACGCGGTCGTGACCGATTGCTGGGTCTCGATGGGCGACGAGGACGAGGCTCACCGCCACAACCTGCTGATGCCCTATCAGGTCAACGGCCGGCTGATGGCGGCCGCGGCCAAGGACGCGGTGTTCATGCACTGCCTGCCGGCGCATCGCGGCGAGGAGGTCACCGCCGAGGTGATCGACGGGCCGCAATCGGTGGTGTTCGACGAGGCCGAGAACCGGCTCCACGCCCAGAAGGGCATCCTGGCCTGGTGCCTCGGCGCCGTCGCCTGACGGTGTATGTCGGACAGGGCGACGAGACTGAAACCCTCCGCGTCATCCCGGGGCTCGCTGCAAGCGAGAACCCGGGATGACGCTGGAGGGTGGCACAATGCTTCGGCGATCAGCCGAGCAGGCGCGGACGCCCCGGCCCAGGCGACAGCCCCTTCGAAAACGTCGCCCGGGCCTCCATATAGCGGGATACGCCGGTCTCTCGCCGCGGCGCCTCCCGCCCCAATCGCTCCGCCTGCCCGCTCCCCTTGAGGGTATCCGGCGCGGCTCGCGCGGAAGGCCCCTCGCCGGGAGACCTTCATTGTCTTGCGTGAGAGCCGGCGCCTCAGCCCTGCCGGCGGCGGTGAGAGCATGTCCGAGATCCCTTCTTCCCCAGGCTCGTCTTCCCAAGGTTCCGAGGGCCGCGACGACGCGATCCTGCCCTTCGCGGTCGAGCCCCTCGACGTGCGCGGCCGCGTCGTGCGCCTCGGCCCCTCGGTCGACACGATCCTGCGCCGGCACGGCTACCCGGATTCCGTCGCCCGCCTCCTCGGCGAGGCCGCGGCGCTCACGGTGCTGCTCGGCTCCTCGCTCAAGTTCGAGGGCCGGTTCCAGCTCCAGACCAAGTCCGACGGACCGGTCGACATGGTGGTGGTCGATTTCGAGGCGCCCGACCGGGTGCGCGCCACGGCCCGCTTCGACGCGGAGCGCGTCGCCGAAGCCGGTCCCCGGGCGGGCACCGCCCGGCTTCTCGGCCACGGCCACCTCGCCATGACCATCGACCAGGGCTCAGCCCAGAGCCGCTACCAGGGCGTGGTGGCGCTGGAGGGCCAGGGCTTCGAGGAGGCGGCGCACCAGTATTTCCGCCAGTCGGAGCAGATCCCGACCCGGGTGCGCCTCGCCGTGGCCGAGCAGGTCGAGGGAAGCGGCCAGGCCTGGCGGGCCGGCGGCCTGCTGATGCAGTTCCTGCCGCACTCGCCCGACCGCGCCCGCCTCGCCGACCTGCCGCCCGGCGACCTGCCGGAGGGGCACACCCGCCTGGACGAGAGCCAGCCGCAGGAGGACGACGCCTGGGTCGAGGCCAAGTCCCTGGTGGCGACGATCGAGGATCACGAGCTCGTCGACCCGACCGTGTCGAGCGAGCGCCTGCTCTACCGCCTCTTCCACGAGCGCGGCGTGCGGGTGTTCGAGGCGCAGGGGGTGCACGAGGCGTGCCGCTGCTCGCGCGAGCGGGTGATGGGAATGATCCGCCGGTTCTCCGAGGAGGAGCGCCGCGACATCGTCGGCGACGACGGCCGCATCGGCATCACCTGCGAGTTCTGCTCGCGGCACTACGACCTCGATCCGGCCGAGGTGGAGGCCGAGATCGCCGGCCAATCCGACGCCTGACGCCGGACCTGACGCTGCGAAATCCGGGGTGCGGTGGAACCTTTCGCACCGCAACCGACTCATAGTGCGCCCGTGCATGTCGGGCGCACGAAGTCGGAGCCGTCGATGTCCCGCCCCCTCCTTGCCGCCGCGTTCCTCCTCGTCGCCGGCGCCAGCGCCGCCGCGGCGCAGGATGCGAGCGGCCCCAAGCCCGTCCCGGGTGCGCCCGCCACGCTGAGCGACAACCTGCGGCCGACCTTCGTCGCCCAGGAGCCGACCGACCTCGTCGCCTCGAAGCTGATCGGCCAGAGCATCCAGAACGGCGCCAACGAGACGATCGGCTCGGTCGCCGACATCGTGCTCGGGCCCGATCTCGCGGTGAAGTCCTACGTCGTCGGCGTCGGCGGCTTCCTCGGCCTCGGCACCAAGTACGTCTCGGTGGCGCGTGAGGCGCTGCAGGTCACCCGCGTCGACGACAAGACCCTGAAGGCGGTCATCAACACCGACAAGGACCAGCTCCGCGCCGCGCCGGAATACGTCTACCTCGGCCAGCAGAACGACAAGGCCAAGGCTGAGGCACAGAAGACCGACGCGCCGAAGACCGACGGTCCGGCCGCCACCGGCACCACCGCGACGCAACCGGCGCAGCAGTAAGCCCCGTCTGGCGGGGCGGCGGCGTGCGTGGCACGCTGCCGTCCGGTTCAGCGCCGGACGCTCCATGCCCCTCGACCTCTATCTCGGATTTGTCGCCGCGACGTTCGTCCTGATCCTGATCCCGGGACCGAACGTCGCCCTGATCGTCGCCAACAGCGTGGCCCATGGCAGCCGCTACGGCCTCGTCACGGTGGCCGGAACCAGCGTGGCGCTCGGCCTTCAGCTCGGCCTGACGGTCGCCGGCCTCTCGGCGATGCTCAGCATCATGGCGACATGGTTCGAGGTGCTGCGCTGGCTCGGCGTCGCCTACCTCGTCTGGCTCGGAATCCGGGCTTGGCGGGCCCCCGCCGTCGACCTCACCGGGACTGCGCCGGAGCCGCGGGCGGCCCGGGCGATCGCGCTCCGGGGCTTCCTCGTCGCGCTGACCAACCCGAAGACGCTCCTGTTCTTCGGGGCCTTCCTGCCGCAGTTCGTCAGCCGCGAGGCGGAGCCGTTGGGGCAATTCGTCCTGCTCGCCGCGACCTTTCTGGTCCTGGCGATCGCCGGCGACGCGGTCTGGGCGGTGCTGGCGGGGCAGGCGCGGGTCGTGCTGGCGAAAGGGCGCTGGCGCAACCGGCTGACCGGCGGGCTGCTCCTCGGGGCCGGTCTCGGTCTGGCGCTGTCGCGCAAGACGTGAGCGGAACAGGCCGGAGGCATCGATCCGGCGATCGGTGAGAACGACCTCCGGTCCCGCGCTCGACGTTGGGCCAGGCTTATGGTCCGGCCTCGACGATGTCCGACGGACCGACGGGCTCAGGAGCGACCCATCAATGAACTATCTGGGCTGTACGAAGGGTCCACCGCACTGGACGACGCGAACAGCCGTTCTGATGCAGCGCCCCTGCGCGAAGCCGCAAGATCCCGGCTTGCCCGGGCATACGAACGGCGCGCGTTTGGCGCAGTAAGTCTCCCGGCAAGTCCGGGCCTCTGCGTCGCCCGGCAGGACGACCACCGCGAGACAGAGAGTGCTGAACGCAGCCACTGCTTTGAAAGAACGTAGCATTGCTTTCTCCGCGCACATCATGCTGTTCAGCGTCGATTGACGGGATAAATTTCACGTATCTATACGTCATATCAGACTTGATTACAATCTAAGTAAATAAAATACAAGATATTGATCTCGATAACTGATTTTAATTGTTGGTTATCGCAAATAAATCTTGCGTCCAATCAATTTAATAAACAAACTGATGAGGTTCTCATGATTTTATAGATTGCTAAGCATAGATATTATACTAATAAGTTTTTATATTGAATTTAATATACAATTTTATTTTCCGGTAAAAACAAATTTCTCAAACCGCGCGAGCTATGTGAAATCGGTAGAGTGAATGTCGACCGCCACTATTGGGAGGTCATCGAAGCAGGCGGCCGGCCCCTCCGATGCCAACGTGGAAGCCACTCGATCGAGCGGGGCCGCGGCGAGGCGCATTTTGAGACGCGGCAGCGCGTGTCATCGCGTGAACGGGGCAGGTCGCAGGCGATCCGCTCCCCGGCGGCCTGATCCAGGGCAATGGGGGTTCGCAGGGTGCGGACGGCGACGGCCGGCATCCTTGCGGGGTCATGACGGCCGGCATCGCCTCCAGCCTCTGTCCCGACGTACGAGCCGCGACCGGCTCCGGTGCGAGATGACGGGGGAGAGCGGACCTGGCCCGCGTCGCCCGTTTTCCGGCGGCCGACGCAACCGACCTGTCACCGCACCTTGCGGCCCCCCTCAGGCCGGGCTCCACCCCGCCGCGCAATCCCGCACCAGCTGGCGCAGGAAAGCCTCGCCGGCCTCCAGGGCCGCCAGCGTGATGTACTCGTCGGGCTGGTGCGCCTGGTCGATCGAGCCCGGGCCGCAGACGACCGTCGGCAGGCCGGCGAGCTGGAAGCGGCCGGCCTCGGTGGCATAAGGAACGGTGATGGTGTGGTTGCGGCCGGCGAGCCGCAGGGCCAGGCGCTCGGCCGCGGAGCCGGGCTCCGGCGCCAGCCCCGGCACCGCCGCGTCCTCCTCGGTCTCGATGCGGCCGTAGGCGCCGAAGCGGTTGAGCCGCTCGCGGGTCACCCGCTCCACGTCCCTGGCGAACAGGCCCGGGATCTCGTCGGGGGGCAAATCCGGCAGGCTGCGGAACTCCCACAGGAACTCGCAGGCCTTCGGCAGGATGTTGCGGGCGGTGCCGCCGCCGATCGTGCCGACATGGACCGTGGTGTAGCCCGGGTCGAACCGGCCGCTGGCGTCGCCCCGCGCCACCATCTGGTCGGCGATCCGGTTCAGGCCCGCCACCAGCTCGGCCGCCGCCATCACCGCGTTGGCGCCCAGCGCCGGCTTCGAGGAATGGGCCTCGTGGCCGTGGACGGTGGTGCGGTAGGTGTAGATGCTCTTGTGGGCGTCGGCGACCTCGAGGTCGGTCGGCTCGCCGACGATCACCGCGCCCGGCCGCGGCAGGTCCTGGCCGAAGCGGGCGATCACGTCCGCGACGCCGAGGCAGGTCAGCTCCTCGTCGTAGGAGAGCAGGATGTGGATCGGCGTCTTCAGGTTAGCCGCCACCATCTCCGGCACCAGGGCGAGGCAGAGGGCGTCGAAGCCCTTCATGTCGACAGCGCCGCGGCCGTAGGCCCGGCCGTCGGCGACGCGCAGCGTGTAGGGGTCGCTGGTCCAGGCCTGGCCGGCGACCGGCACCACGTCGGTATGGCCGGAGAGCACCACGCCGCCGTCCCGCATCGGCCCGATCGTGGCGAACAGCGCGGCCTTGTCGCCGGCTGCGTTCGGGGCGCGGACGTACGGCACGCCCCAGGCATCAAGGTACTCGGCCACCCAGTCGATCAGCGGCAGGTTCGACTTCTGGCTCTCGGTATCGAAGGAGACCAGCCGGGCGAGGAGTTCGAGCGGGGTCAGGCGGGGGCCGGTCTGCGTCATCGGGCGGGCTGTCTCGCGGCGGGGAAAGCCGCGTCCTTAGCGCAGCTTGCCGGCGACCGACAGCCGCGCCGGCGCAACCGCCCCGGCGCCGCGACGCATGTCGGGGCGCCGCCTCAGTGCATCACGCGGCGGGCGTGGGGCGAGTCGAGCGAGAAGGCGGGGATCGCCGCCTCGAAGCTGCCGCCATCGGCAGTCGCCATGGTGTAGGTGCCCTCCATCGTGCCGTCCGGCGTCGTGAGGGGGCAGCCGCTGGTGTAGCTGAACGACTCGCCCGGCCCCAGCACCGGCTGCTTGCCGACGACGCCCGCGCCGCAGACCTCCTGCATCTCGCCGCGGCCGTCGACGATGCGCCAGTGGCGCGAGCGCAGCTGCACCTGCTCGCTGCCGTTGTTGGTGATCTCCACCGTATAGGCGAAGAAGTAGCGGCCGCTGTCGGGCGAGGATTCCTCCTCGACGAAGCGGGGCTTCACGGTGACGCTGATGCCGTGGGTCTCGGCCTTGTACATCAGGGATCCTCCGCTGGCGGTCGCGCAAGCGCGACGGCCGACGGGCGCCGTGGTACGTCCCGCCTCCCGGATCGTCAATCGCTGGCGTCTGCGGTCGGTAATCCTGCACGAGGCGCCGTGTTCCACGCCATGAGTTTTCGATGAGTCCTCTTCGCTCGTCCACAGGAGCCGCGGGCCTCGCCGCCGCGGCGGCCCTGGCCCTGCGCGCCGACCTCGCGGCGCTGGGTCTGCTCGCCGCCTGGCGCGGCCTCGCGCTCCTGGCGCCGCGGCCCGAGCCGGCGGGGGAGGGGCCGTGGATCCGGGCGGTGCTGGCCCTCGCCCTGGCCTGGCGGGCGCCCGGCTGGCCGGCGGCAGCCCTGGTCGCAGCGCTCCTTCTCGAGGTCGCGGCGGTGCGCGTCACCGCCCTCGCGGCGGCCCGGACCGGGACCGCGCTTCCGGGCCTCGACCTGCGCTCGCTGGTCCTGGCCGGCGGCCGCGCGGCCGACACCCTCGCGGCCGTCGCCTTCGCCGCGATGATCCTGCTCCCGGACCGGCTGCCGCTCCTGGCGAGCGCGCTCGCCGGCCTCACCGCCATGGGGGCCGTGGCGCGGGCGAGCCTCGCCGTCGCGGTCGTGCGCGGCGCGCGGGACGAGGCGTGACGCCTCTTCACGTCATGGAAACCCTGGCCTACGACAATGGCCCATCGCGGATGGACGGGTCATGGTGCAGCTCGAGGACGGGATTCAATCGGCGGAAGGCATCGCGGCGCTCGCCGCCGCCGGGGTGATCCGCACGGCAGCGCCCTTCGCGGACGATCAGGTCCAGCCGGCGAGCCTCGACCTGCGCCTCGGCGCGCGGGCCTGGCGCGTGCGGGCGAGCTTCCTGCCGGGTCGCACCCGCGACGTCGCCGCCTGCCTCGACAAGCTGAAGCTGCACGAGATCGACCTGCGCCAGGGCGCGGTGCTGGAGACCGGCTGCGTCTACATCGCCGAATTGCAGGAGGGCCTCGCCCTGCCGCCCGATCTCGCGGCGAGCGCCAACCCGAAGAGCTCGACCGGGCGCATCGACGTCTTCACCCGGGTCATCACCGACCAGGCGCGGGAATTCGACATGGTCGAGGCCGGCTATGCCGGCCCGCTCTTCGCCGAGATCTCGCCGCGCACCTTCCCGGTCCTGGTGCGGAGCGGCTCGCGGCTGTCCCAGATGCGCTTCCGCCGCGGCGCCGTCCGGCTCGACGACGCCGCGCTGGCGCGCCTGCACGCGGCCACGCCCCTCGTCGACGCCGCCAACCCTTCGTTTCAGGGCGGCGTCGCGGTCTCGGTCGACCTCTCGGGCTTCGACGGGCTGATCGGCTACCGCGCCAAGCGCCACACCGGCCTCGTCGACGTCGACCGGCCGCGGTCCTACCCGGCCTCCGAGTTCTGGGAGCCCCTGCGGGCCGACGGCTCCGGCACCCTGATCCTCGATCCGGGCCAGTTCTACATCCTGGCCTCGAAGGAGGCGGTGCAGGTGCCGCCGGACTTCGCCGCCGAGATGGTGCCGTTCGATCCGCTGGTGGGCGAGTTCCGGGTCCACTACGCCGGCTTCTTCGATCCGGGATTCGGCCACGCCGAGGCCGGCGGCACCGGCGCCCGCGCGGTGCTCGAGGTGCGCTCCCGCGACGTGCCGTTCATGCTCGAGGACGGCCAGATCGTCGGCCGCCTCGTCTACGAGCGCATGGCTCAGCGCCCCGCCGCCCTCTACGGCAGCGCCGCCGGCTCGAACTACCAGGCGCAGGGGCTGAAGCTCTCGAAGCACTTCGTCTGACGGATCCCGGGCGCGGGGACCGTCGTCGGGTCGCACGCGCCCCGCGCGGCCTCAGCCGGCCGCCGCGGCGTCGAGAAGCCAGACCATCTCGCCCGAGGCCCGAACGTGGCCCGCGGGCAGGTCCTCGCCGGCGGCGAGGCGCGCCAGCGGCGCGCGCTTGCCCGCGCCGGTGACCAGGAACAGGAGGAGCGGCGTGGCGCCCAGGGCCGGCAGGGTCAGGCTCACCCGCGGCACGAAGGGGGCGAGGCCGGCCTCCGGCACCGGCACCACCCAGGCCCCGCTCTCCCGCGCCTCGGGCTTGCCCGGAAACAGCGAGGCGGTGTGGCCGTCCTCGCCGAGGCCGAGGAGGACGAGGTCGAACAGCGGCCGGCCCGGATCGAGCCGGTCGGCGCCGTACCAGGCGGCCAGCTCCGCCGCGTAGGCCGCGGCGCAGGCCTGCGGCGGGCCGCCGGTCGGGATCGGGTGCAGGTGGCCGGGCGGCACGAGATCCGCCCCGAACGCCTCTTCCACCATGCGCCGGTTGCTGCCGGCCTCCGGCCCGTCGCCGACGCGCTCGTCGCCGAAGAACCAGTGCAGCCGGTCCCACGGCAGCCGGCTGCGGAACGCCGGCCCGGCGAGCAGCCGGTAGAGGAGTTTCGGGGTCGAGCCACCCGACAGGCAGATGCCGATGCGCCCTGCCTTCGCGCCGGCGAGGACGACCAGGCGTTCGGCCGCCTCCCGGGCGACCTCGTCCGCGTCGGGCAGCACCTGGCGACCGGCGCCGGGCGCGCTCACGAGTCGTGCTCCAGCGTGCGCCATTGCCGGCCGTCGCGCGCCAGCAGGTCGTCAGCCTCCTCCGGGCCGGCGCTGCCGGCGGCGTAGGGGAGGGGATCGAGCCGGCCCTCCGCCGCCGCGTCGAGGATCGGCTGCACGATGCGCCAGCCGGCCTCGATCATGTCGGCGCGCTGGAACAGCGTCGGGTCGCCGATCATCGCGTCGTAGATCAGGGTCTCGTAGCCGGTGCTGGGCTCGGTCTTGAAGTAGTCCTTGTAGCAGAAGCGCATGTCGACGCTGCCGAGGCGCACCGCCGGGCCAGGCACCTTGGCGCCGAACTGCAGCGAGATGCCCTCGTTGGGCTGGAGCTGCAGCACCAGCCAGTTCGGGATGTCCTCGTGCACGTTGGTGCCCTTGAACAGCGACAGCGGCGCCTGCTTGAAGCGGATCGCGATCTCGGTGTCGCGCCGGGTCATCGCCTTGCCGGTGCGCAGGTAGAACGGCACCCCGGCCCAGCGCCAGTTGTCGATGCCGAGCTTGAAGGCGAAGAAGGTCTCGGTGCCGCTGTCGGGCGCGACGCCGGTCTCCTCGCGGTAATCCTTCACCGCCTTGCCCTGCACGGTGCCGGCGACGTACTGGCCGCGCACCGCCTCCTCCGGGCGTGCCGAGGGGGTGGCGAGCAGCACCTCCTCCTTCTTGTCGCGCACGGCTTCCGCCTCGAACGAGATCGGCGGCTCCATCGCCACCAGGGTGTAGAGCTGGAAGAGGTGGTTCGGCACCATGTCGCGCAGCGCGCCGGTGGCCTCGTAGAACTTGGCCCGCCCCTCGACGCCGACGGTCTCCGCCACGGTGATCTGCACGTGGTCGATGTGCTCGCGGTTCCACAGCGGCTCGAACAGGCCGTTGCCGAACCGGAACGCCATGATGTTCTGCACCGTCTCCTTGCCGAGGAAGTGGTCGATGCGGAAGATCTGGTCCTCGGACAGGACCTTCAGGATGTCGGCATCGAGCTTTTCCGCCGAGGGCAGGTCGTGGCCGAACGGCTTCTCGATGATGACGCGGCGCCAGCGATCCCCGTCCTCCTCGACGAGGCCGGCCTCGCCGAGCTTGGCGATGGTCGGGCCGAACAGGCTGGCGGCGACCGCGAGGTAGAACAGCACGTTGCCGCCGTCCTCGCGCCCCGACACCTCGGCGATCGCGCGCTTCAGCTCCGCGAACGAGTCGGCCTCGGACAGGTCGCCCGCGCGGTAGTGGACCCGCCCGACGAGGTCGTTCCACACGCCCTCGTCGAACGAGCCGCCGCCAGCTTCGCCACCCTTGGCGGTGATGAAGCCGCGCACGGTCTCGCTCAGCTCGGCGCGGAAATCCTCCGACGACATCTCCGAGCGGCTGACGCCGATGACGGAGAAGTCCTCCGGCAGCAGGCCCCACCGGCCGAGGTTGTAGAGCGCCGGCATCAGGAGCCGGTGGGTCAGGTCGCCGGTCGCCCCGAAGATCACCAGGGTGCAGGCGGGCGGGGGCGCTGCCCCCTCGGCCATCTTGCTGGTCATTTCGGCTCCTGGTGGCCGCCGAAGCCCTTGCGCATCGCCGAGAGCAGCTTGTCGGCGTAGGTCGCGCTCTGGCGCGAGCGGAAGCGGGCGTAGAGGGCGGCCGACAGCACGTGGGCCGGCACCGCCTCCTCGATCGCGGCGTTCAGCGTCCAGCGGCCCTCGCCCGAATCGGCGACGTGGCCCGAGAAGGCGTCGAGGTTCTCGTCGCCGGCGAGCGCCGTGGCGGTGAGGTCGAGGAGCCAGGACGAGACCACGCTGCCCCGGCGCCAGACCTCGGCGATGTCGCCGATGTTGAGGTCGAAGCGCTGCGCCTCCGGCAGCTCGGGCGAGTTGGCGTGCTTGAGGATGTCGAAGCCCTCGGCATAGGCCTGCATCAGGCCGTACTCGATGCCGTTGTGGATCATCTTGACGAAGTGGCCGGCGCCGCTCGGCCCGGCATGGATGTAGCCGCGCTCGGCGCGCTCGTCCCGGCCCTCGCGGCCCGGCGTGCGGGGCACGTCGCCGAGGCCGGGGGCGAGCGTCGCGAAGATCGGGTCGAGGCGGTCGACCGCCGCCTTGTGGCCGCCGATCATCATGCAGTAGCCGCGCTCGAGGCCCCAGACGCCGCCGGAGGTGCCGACGTCGACGTAGTGCAGGCCCTTCCCGTCGAGCACGGCGGCACGACGGATGTCGTCCTTGTAGAACGAGTTGCCGCCGTCGATGATGACGTCGTCGGGCTGCATCAGCCCGGCGATTTTCATCACCGTCACCTCGGTCGGATCCCCCGCCGGCAGCATCACCCAGGCGGTGCGCGGCACCTCGAGCTTCGCGACGAAATCCTCCAGGCTGTCGGCGCCGACCGCGCCCTCCTGCACCAGGGCCGCCACGGCCTGGGGATCCTGGTCGAACACCACGGCCGTGTGCCCGTTGCGCAGGAGCCGCCGGACGATGTTGCCGCCCATCCGACCGAGACCGACCATGCCGAGTTGCATCGCGTTACTCCTCGCCGGCGCGGATCGGGGCCGGCGGCCCGAGGGCGTTGAGGGCCCGTCATGTCGTACCGTCCGGCACCGGGGGGCGGCGCGGCCGGTCGAGTTCTGGCGCGGGCTCCCCTCACCTTGCGGGGGCGGGGAGCCCGCGCTGCAGCAGCTAACTAAGCGCCGACTTCAGCCGGTCGAGGCCCTTGGCCACGTCGCCCTTGATGTGGACGCGAAGCGCCCGGCGGCCGCGCTCGGAGAGCACGCCGAAATCGCCCCGCGCCTGGGCGGCGATCACGGTCGCGAAGCCGAGGCTGCGGCCGGGGATCGCCAGGTCGGGCGCCTCCGAGGTGATCTGCAGGAAGACGCCGCTGTCGGGCCCGCCCTTGTAGGCCTGGCCGGTCGAGTGCAGGAAGCGCGGCCCGAACTCGGCGCAGGTCGCGACGTGCTTGGCGTCGCGCAGCGCCACCCGGGCGGCCTGGAGCGGCGCCAGGTGCTCCGGGTTGCGGGTGACGTAGGCGAGCAGCGCCACGTAGTCGCCGGCCCCGGCCCGGCCGATCTGCGCCTTGATCCAGCTCTCCGGATCGCTGCCGGCGCCGGCCTTGCGCAGGGCCTCGGCATTGGCGGCGTCGGTGTAGAGGGCGAGGCCCTCGTCCTGCGCCACCGGCGTCTCGGCCGGCAGGGCGCCGTCCTTCTCGGCGGCCGAGAACAGCTCGCGGGTCTTGACCTTGCTCGCCTCGACGTCGGGCTGGTCGAACGGGTTGATGCCGAGCACCGCGCCCGCCACCGCGGTGGCGATCTCGAAGCGGAAGAACTCCTGCGGCACGCTCTTCTTCGAGGCGAGGCTGATCCGCACCACCGGGTGGCCGGCCTCCTCCAGCGCCGTCACGGCCGCGTCCTGCGCGGCGTCGGCGCCCTCGTCGAGGCGCAGGTAGACGAAGAACCGGTCCTTGCCGTAGGCGGCCGGGCCAGCGAGCGGCTCGTTGTCGATCGGGATCAGGCCCTTGCCCTCCTTGCCGGTCGACTCGGCGATGAGCTGCTCGGCCCAGGCGCCGAAGGTGTCGATGCCGGGCGAGGCGATCAGCGTGACCTTGTCCCGGCCCTGCTCGGTCGCGGCGGTGCCCATCGCCAGGCCGAGCTGGACGCCCGGGTTCAGGTCCGGCGGTACGTCGGAGCCGCAGGAGCGCACCATGGTGCGGGCGCTCTCCAGGAAGGCCGCGACGTCGAGGCCCATGGCGGCGGCCGGCACCAGGCCGAAGGCCGACAGCACGGAGTAGCGCCCGCCGATCTGCGGCACGCCGTAGAAGATGCGCCGGAAGCCGTCGTCCTTGGCCGCCTTCTCCATCGCCGAGCCCGGATCGGTCACGGCGACGAAGTGGCGGCCGGCCTTCTCGCGGCCGACCACGTCCCGCATCCGCCCGAGAAAGTAGTCCCGGAAGACGTTCGGCTCGAGGGTGGAGCCCGACTTCGACGCGACGATGAACAGGGTGCGCTCGAGGTTCACCGCGGCCTCGACCGCCCGGACCTCGTCCGGATCGGTCGAATCCAGGATGCGCAGGCGCGGGAAGCCCGCTTGCGGCCCGTAGGTCTCGGCCAGCACCTCCGGCCCGAGGCTGGAGCCGCCCATGCCGAGCACCACCGCGTCGGTGAAGCCCTCCCGCTTCACCTCCGCGGCGAAGGCGGCGTAGTCGGCGGCCTTCGCGGCCTCGTCCTCCGCGATGGTGAGCCAGCCGAGCCATTTCGCCTCGTCGGCGCCGCTCCAGACGCTCGCGTCGCGCTGCCACAGGCGGCGCACCAGCCCGTCCTTGCGCCAGGTCTCGATCGCCCTCTTCAGCGGCTCGTCGAGGCTGCCGAGCGAGAGCGCCTGCCGGTCGATCCCGTGGCCGAGGAACTTCTCCCGCTTGCCGGCGACGGCGCCCAGCACCTTGTCGGCGGCGTCGACGAAGAGCTGGACGCCCTCCTCGACGAGCTGGCGCGCCACCGCGTCGAGGTCGATCCCGGCCTTGGCGAGGTGGGCGAGCACGCGCTCGGCCTCGTCGAGGCCCTCTTCCAGGCTCGCCCGCACCTTTCCGTGGTCGCGGAACGCGTCCATCGTCGCCGGCGGGATGGTGTTGACGGTGTTGGGGCCGATCAATTCCTCGACGTAGAGCACGTCGGAATAGGCCTTGTTCTTGGTGCCGGTGGAGGCCCAGAGCAGGCGCTGCGGCTGGGCGCCCTTGCCGGCGAGCGCCGTCCAGCGGTCGTCGGCGAAGAGGCGCTTGTAGCGCTGATAGGCGAGCTTGGCGTTCGCTATCGCGACCTTGCCCCTGAGACCTTCGAGGGCCGCCTTCTCGTCCGGATCGTTGGCCGCCGCGATCTTCTCGTCGAGGAGCTTGTCGACCGCCGAATCGATGCGGCTGATGAAGAAGCTCGCGACGCTGGCGACCCGGCCGACGTCGCCGCCGGCGGCCGCGAAGCGCTCCAGACCCTCGATGTAGGCCTTCGCCACCTCCTCGTAGGTCCCTTGCGCGAACAGCAGCGTGACGTTGATGCTGATGCCCTCCGCCGTGAGGTCGCGGATCGC
>NZ_LABY01000084.1 GCF_001043975.1 Methylobacterium variabile | reverse complement strand
CTCCCCCGCGGCTCGCCGGCACGGGCCGGGCCTGATCTCGGAGGACCTGCCGGAGCTGATGCCGGCGGTGCTGCGGGAGCTGCTGGGGGGACTCGGGACAGCCTTGATACCGCCGCGCCTTCGAACGGACCCGTTCGGAGGCGCAAGGCAAGCCCGAACGGGTGCCGGCGCTGATGCGCCGGACGCCTTCGCATCGACGTGTCGATGCGAAGGCGCGAGGGTATGACACCCTCCGCGTCATTTCGGGCTGCGTTCTCGCGGCCCCGAACTGACGATGGAGGGTCCCAGCGTCCGCCGTTCACGCCGAACAGGCTCTGAGACATCTCAGACGACAATCAGGATCGCCGGCGATCATCCGACCGCCGCTCCGAGGATCCAGGCCCGATCAACCGTCATGTCCGGACCGGCGACAGTCGCGTCTCGCTGAAGAGGTACATCCGATGGCTATCACGCGCGCTTCGACGGATGCGAACGGGGTCGAGGGCAACGGCGGGAGCGGCGGCGCCTCCCTCTCGGGCGACGGCACCTTCGTTGCGTTCAGCAGCAGCGCGACCAATCTCGCGGTCCCCACCGGAGCCTCCGGCGTCTACGTCAAGAACGTGACCACCGGCGAGATCGTCCGGGCTTCGAGCACCACCGGCGGCCAGCCCCTGACCGGCTTCGCCTTGGCCGCGTCGCTAGCGGCGGACGGCAGCGCCGTGGCCTTCGCGACCAACGGAGGCGAGCTCGTCGACGACACGACCACCACGCAGATCGCGGTCAAGAGCCTGACGAACGGAGACATCTCCATCGTCTCGGCCGCCGCGGACGGCACCCAGGGCAATGCCAGCAGCGGTGCCACTCCGTCGATCTCGGGCGACGGGGGTCTGGTCGCGTTCACGAGCCAGGCCACGAACCTCGTCGCGAACGACACGAACGCGGCCCTCGACATCTTCGTCAAGAACGTCGCGACCGGCGCGATCGTTCGCGCCTCGACCGCCGCCGACGGCACCCAAGGCAACGGCGACAGCAACGTCGCGTCGATGGCCGGCGACGGCAGCCGCGTCGCCTTCCAGAGCGACGCCAGCAACCTCGTGGCCGGCGACGCCAACGGCACCTCCGACATCTTCGTCAGGAACCTGACCACCGGCGCGATCGTCAACGCCTCCACCGCCGCCGACGGCACCCAGGGCAACGGCGCCAGCACCAGCGCCTCGCTCTCGCGCGACGGCAATCTCGTGGCGTTCACCAGCAGCGCCAGCAACCTCGTCGCCGGCGACACCAACGGCCGGGCCGACGTCTTCGTCAAGAACCTGACCACCGGCGCCATCACCCGCGTCTCCACCGGCACCGACGGCACCCAGGGCAACGCCGAGTCCGGAAGCGCCCGGATCTCGGCCGACGGGACCAAGGTCACCTTCACCAGCCGCGCCGGCAACCTCGTGCCCGGCGACACCAACATCGTCTCCGACGTGTTCGTGAAGGACCTGACCACCGGCACCCTCACCCGCGTCTCCACCGCTGCCGCCGGCACCCAGGGCAACGCCGCCAGCAGCCAACCCACCTTGTCGTCCGACGGCAGCCGCGTCGCCTTCTCGAGCGGCGCCACCAACCTCGTGCCCGGCGACACCAACAACGTCGGCGACATCTTCGTCGCCGACGTGATCTGCTTCGCCACCGGCACCCGCATCCGCACCGCCCGCGGCGACGTCGTGGTCGAGGATCTCCGCGTCGGCGACCTCGCCGTGACGGTGGGCGGCGGCTCCCGCCCGATCCGCTGGATCGGCTCGCGTACCCTCGACGGCACCGGCCGCGCGCTGCCCTTCAACCAGGGCCCGGTCCGCATCCGCGCCGGCGCCTTCGGGCAAGGCCTGCCCGCCCGCGACCTGCGTCTCTCGCCGGGCCACCCGGTGCTCGTCGGCGCCGGGGCGGACGGCGCTGGCGGCGTGCTGGTGCCGGCGATGTGCCTGATCAACGGCACCACCATCGCCCGCGAGCCGGCCACCGCGGTCACCTACTGGCACGTCGAGCTCGACGCTTACGACATCCTGCTCGCCGAGGGCCTGCCGGCCGAGAGCTACCTCGACCTCGGCTCGCGGCCGTGGTTCGCCGGCTCGGACGCGCGGCTGCACGACCCCGAATTCGTGCCGGCGCAGGCGCCGGGCCGCTGCCGGCCGGTGGCGGTGGAGGGGCCGGTGGTCGAGGCCGAGCGGCGGCGCCTGGACGCGGTGTTCGCCGCCGACCTCGCCGAGGCCTGCGCCTGGACGGAGGCGGAGACCTTCGACTGGGTCACCGCCTGAACCCGGGCCCGCCCTCGGACAAGACGGCGCGAAACCCTCAGGACCGCGGGGCGGCCTCGGGGAGCGCGCGGGCCGTCAGGTGCCGGTCCGCCCGGCGGTGAAGCGGCGGAAGGCGTCCAGGGTCTCGCGGCTGACGTGGTGCTCGATGCCCTCCGCATCGCAGCGCGCCACGTCCGGGCTGACGCCGAGGGCGAGCAGGAACGACTCGACGATGCGGTGGCGCTCCCGCGCCTCCGCGGCGAGCGCCCGGCCGGCCTCGGTGAGGAAGACGCCCCGGTAGGGCCGCTGCTGCACCAGCCCGTCCTCGGCCAGGCGCTTGAGCATCTTGGCCACCGTCGGCTGGGCGACGCCGAGGCGGGCTGCGATGTCGACCTGCCGCGCCTCGCCGCCGTCGCCGATCAGGTCGGCGATCAGCTCGACGTAATCCTCGACCAGCTCGAGCCGGCGCGCCTCACGGACCTGCCGGAAGCCCGCGGAATGGGCCTCGGCGTCGACGAGAACGGGCTCGGGCGGGAGGTCGTGGTCCTGCATGGAGTTCGCTTCTGCCGCCTCGGGAAGGTGTGGGCCGCCATCGGATCCGACCTCTTACCCGAGGACGGGCCGGGTGTGCAGAGGGTGGCCCCTGGACCCCCCCGGGGCCCGGCGGGAATGCCGGCACCTCGCTTTCGACCCACCCGCAAGGAGAGACGAAGGCCGGGCATGCCAGGGCAAGTCGAGGCCGGAGCGTCGCGCGATCGGTCCACAATCGAGCGATGCTCAAGGCGCTTGATTTTTTTCACATGCCCTGCGATGGATTTGATCTCGACTTCGTCGAGACGAGCCCCTGGCGACCTCATGCGCGCAGGCCGGGATCCTCTCAGCCTGTCGAGACTTCCCGCGCTGGAGGAAGCGATGGATCAAGGGCCCGGCCGCAACGACGGCGCAATACCCCTGCCGGCACCGGAACCCGACGAGGCCGACCATGCGGTCGCCGCGCCCCAGGGTCTGGCGGAGCGGCTGTCCGGCAGCATCGGGTCGCTGGTGGCCGGTCTTCTCCTGGTGCCGCTCGCCTGTCTCGGCCTCATGTGGAACGAGGGCCACGCCGTGCGCGTCGCCCGCTCACTGGCGGAGGCCGGAGCCCTGGTGCGCACCGTGCCGACCGACCGCCGCGACCCCGCCCTCGACGGGATGCCGGTTCATCTCACCGGCCCGGCCACGAGCGCGACCGGGGCCGCCGACACCGAGGTCGGCTTGCGCTCCCGCGGGCTCGCCCTCGCCCGGAAGGTCGAGATGTACCAGTGGCGCGAGAGCGAGCAGGGCTCCGGGTCGGAGCGCCGGTTCGTCTACCGGCGCGAATGGTCCGAGCAGCCGATCGAGTCCGCTCGCTTCCGCGTCGCAGGCCACGACAACCCGCCCTTCCTGCTTCGATCCCGCAGCTTCGGGGCGGCCGATGCCCGCGTCGACGCCGTGCCGGTGGGAGCCGCCGCGACGGAGCGCCTGCCGGCGCAGGCCGTCCTGCCGCCGGACGAGGCCGGCGCTGGCGCCCTGCGGCAGGCCCTGGGCCGCCCGGTGCGGCTGAGCGCGGGCGCCTACCACGTCGGCGCCGGCCCCGAGGCGCCGCGGGTCGGCGACCTGCGCGTCACCTACACGCAGGCGCCGGAGGGGCCGGCCTCGTTCCTGGGCCGCCAGGAGGCCGGCG
The DNA here is from genome assembly GCF_001043975.1 of Methylobacterium variabile. Classification (GTDB taxonomy): domain Bacteria; phylum Pseudomonadota; class Alphaproteobacteria; order Rhizobiales; family Beijerinckiaceae; genus Methylobacterium; species Methylobacterium variabile. The sequence continues at coordinate 59,201 of NZ_LABY01000084.1, read as the reverse complement.
GCCTCGCGCCGTACCGGGCCGCGGGCGGTGCGGAGGTGCTGCTGGCCGCCCTCGGCACGCACCCGGCCGAGGCCCTGGTCGCCCGCGGCCAAGCGGACAACCGGCTCCGGACCTGGCTCCTGCGCGGTCTCGGCCTGCTGTTCCTGTTCCTCGGCTTCTCCGGGCTGTTCGCGCCGGTCAACGTGCTGGCGCGCCTCGTCCCGCTCCTCGGCCCGCTCCTCTCCGGGGTGACCGCCGTGGTGGCCCTCGCCGCGACGGCGCTGGTCGGCCCGGCGGTGATCGGTGCCGCCTGGATCGCCCACCGGCCGCTCGTCGCCGCCGCGATCGCGGCGGGAGCGGTGCTGTCCGCCGCACTTCTCCTCGGGCTGCACCGCCGCCCCCGGGCCGTCCCCGCCTGACCGCGCCCGCACGGCCGCCGTTCCCCAACGGGAGCACGATCATGCTCCCGCATTCCATCGCGGCCGGCGCCCGGGACGGCGGTCCTCAGGGCAATGCCCCGTCCGGGGTGGCCTGGAGCAAGGCGAACCCGCCCCGCGGGGCGCCCGCGTCACTCGCCCGGCGCCCGCAGGTGGGCGACGAAGTCCTGGGCGAAGGGAGGCAGGGCGGCGAGGTCGCGCAGGCAGATCGTCAGGTCGCGCACCGCCCAGGAATCCTCGAGGGCCACGATGGCGATCGCCATGGTGCGGGCGGCCCGGCGGGCGGTGGTCTCGGGCACGATGCCGAGGCCGACCCGGCACTCGACCAGGCGGCACACCGCGTCGAAGCCGCGCAGCTGCACCCGCAGGCGCAGGGGCTGGCCGCTGCGGCCGGCCTTGCCGGCGAGGAAGCGGGTGAGCGCGCTCGCCCGGTCGAGCCCGACGAGGTCGTGGCCGAGCACCTCGACGAACGGCACCGACGCCCGCGCGGCGAGGGGATGGCCCGTCGCCACCACCAGGACGAAGCGGTCGCGGCGGAACGGGTAGGTCTGCAGGCTGCCGGTCTCGACGGTGCCGGCGACGAGGCCGAGATCCGCCGCGCCCTCGGCCACGAGGCCGACGATCTCGTCCGAGAGCCGCTCCTCGATGTCGACGCTCACCCCCGGGTGCAGGGCGAGGTAGGCCGAGAGCACCTCGGGCAGGAACTCGGTCAGCGCGTTGGTGTTCGACAGGACGCGGATCTGCCCCGCCGCGCCGCCCGCGAAGGCGGCCAGGTCCCCCTGCAGGCGCTCGACGCCCGAGAGGATCTGGCGGGCATGGGCGAGCAGGGTGCGCCCGGCCGGCGTCGGCGTGACGCCGAGGCGCGCCCGGGTGAGGAGGGCGGCGCCGAGGGAGGCCTCCATGCTGCGGATGCGGTGGCTCGCCGCGGCGAGCGCCAGGTTCGCCCGGTTCGCCCCGTGGGTGATCGAGCCCGCCTCGACCACGTGGCGGAACAGGCTGAGGTCGACGAGGTCGAAGTGCATGGCGGCGCCTCCCGGGGCGGGCCGAGGCGTGCTGCCGGCCGATCGTTTCGCCGGCCGCGAAGGTAGATCCCGCCGGCCCATGATGGCTAGAGGCGGAAAGAGCCTTCGCGGATAGCGAAGCCTGGGTCAATGAGAACCGCATTGCGAATTGGACGCGTTCCAAGGAAACAGGAACGTGTCTGTGTCACTCGGCGCGGACTGGCGGTCCCGTTGCGCTCGCGCGGCGGAGCCGGTAGGTGACCCAGTTTAGAGCCGGTACAGACCAGGGATACCCGAGGATCACGATGGCGGACACCGCAAGGCCCCAGAACCCCGCCGGCAGACCGGTCGTCCGACCGCTCTCGCCCCACCTCCAGATCTACCGCTGGACCTGGACCATGGCGATGTCGGTGGCGCACCGCATCACCGGCGTCGCGCTCTACGGCGGCACGGCCCTGCTCGCGCTCTGGCTCGTCGCGCTCGCCGCCGGCCCCGGCGTCTACGGCCCGGTCGCGTGGTTCTTCGGCTCGATCCTCGGGCGGCTGATCCTGTTCGTCTACACCTGGATCCTGCTGCACCACATGCTCGGCGGCATCCGCCACCTGGTCTGGGATTTCGGCCACGGCATGGAGCCCGGCACCCGCATCGCGATGGCCCGCTACACCCTCGTGGGCTCGGTCGCGCTGACGGTGCTGATCTGGTTCGTCGCCCTGCTGGCCCGCTGAGGACACGATACCGATGGTCGACAACCGCCCCGACATCCGCCCCTCGATCCGCACGCCGCTCGCCCGCACCAAGGGCCTGGGCGCGGCCCATCACGGCACCCGCGAGTGGTGGCTGCACCGCGTCACCGCGGTCTCGAACGTGCCCCTCGTCCTCGCCTTCGTGGTGATCGTCGCCCTGATGGCCGGCCGGCCCTATCCGGAGGCGGTCGCCCTGGTGTCGCACCCGCTGGTGGCGATCCTTCTGATCCTTGGCGTCCTCTCGGTCACCAACCACATGCGGATGGGCCTGCAGATCGTCATCGAGGACTACGTCCACGACAAGGGCCTGAAGATCGCCGCGGTGATCGCCAACAACTTCTACTGCGTCGTCGTCGCGGTCGCCTGCCTCTACGCCATCGTGCGCGTGAGCCTGCGGGCCCTCGCGTAACGCCAGCCTCTCAGGAATCCCGCCATGGCCTCCACCGCTTCCGCCGCGCCGGCCCAGAACGGCAAGGCGTACACCATCATCGACCACACCTTCGACGTCGTGATCGTCGGCGCCGGCGGCGCGGGCCTTCGCGCCACGGTCGGCTGCTCGCAGGCGGGCCTGCGCACCGCCTGCATCACCAAGGTGTTCCCGACCCGCTCGCACACCGTGGCGGCGCAGGGCGGCATCTCGGCCTCGCTCGGCAACATGGGCCCGGACGACTGGCGCTGGCACATGTACGACACCGTGAAGGGGTCGGACTGGCTCGGCGACCAGGACGCGATCGAGTACCTCGTGCGCAACGCTCCCGCCGCGGTCTACGAGCTCGAGCACTGGGGCGTGCCGTTCTCGCGCACCGCCGAGGGCAAGATCTACCAGCGCCCGTTCGGCGGCATGACGACCGATTACGGCAAGGGCACCGCCCAGCGCACCTGCGCGGCGGCCGACCGCACCGGCCACGCCATGCTGCACACCCTCTACGGCCAGGCCGTGAAGGCGCAGACCAACTTCTTCATCGAGTACTTCGCCCTCGACCTGATCATGGACGAGGAGGGCCGCTGCCGCGGCGTGATCGCCATCGACCAGTCGACCGGCGAGATCCACCGCTTCCGCGCCGCCATGACGGTGCTCGCCACCGGCGGCTACGGCCGGGCCTACTTCTCGGCGACCTCGGCGCACACCTGCACCGGCGACGGCAACGCGATGGTGCTGCGGGCGGGCCTGGCGCTCGAGGACATGGAGTTCGTCCAGTTCCACCCGACAGGCATCTACGGCGCCGGCTGCCTCATCACGGAAGGCTCGCGCGGCGAGGGCGGCTACCTGACGAACTCCGAGGGTGAGCGCTTCATGGAGCGCTACGCCCCCTCGGCGAAGGACCTCGCCTCGCGCGACGTGGTCTCCCGCTCCATGACCATGGAGATCCGCGCCGGCCGCGGCGTCGGCAAGAACAAGGACCACATCTTCCTGCACCTCGACCACCTCGACCCGAAGATCCTGCACGAGCGCCTGCCCGGCATCTCGGAGAGCGCGAAGATCTTCGCCGGCGTCGACGTGACCAAGGAGCCGATCCCGGTCATCCCGACCGTGCACTACAACATGGGCGGCATCCCGACGAACTACCACGGCGAGGTGCTGACGCTGAAGGACGGCAACCCCGACCACGTGGTGCCGGGCCTGATGGCGATCGGCGAGGCGGCCTGCGTCTCGGTCCACGGCGCCAATCGCCTCGGCTCGAACTCGCTCATCGACCTCGTGGTGTTCGGCCGCGCCGCCGGCCTGCGCTGCGCCGAGACGGTGGAGAAGGGCGGCCGCCTGCCGGAGCTGCCGAAGGACTCCGCCGACAAGGCGCTCGGCCGCCTCGACCGCTTCCGCTACGCCAATGGCGGCACGCCGACGGCGGAGCTGCGCCTCGAGATGCAGAAGACGATGCAGAACAACTGCGCCGTGTTCCGCACCGGCGAGGTGCTGGAGGAGGGCAAGGGCCTGATCCACAAGGTCTGGGCCGGCGCCGAGGACGTGAAGGTCACCGACCGCTCGCTGGTCTGGAACACCGACCTCCTGGAGACCCTGGAGTTCGACAACCTGATCGGCCAGGCCGTCGTCACCATGGAGTCCGCCGCCAACCGGACGGAGTCGCGCGGCGCTCACGCCCGCGAGGACTTCCCGGACCGCGACGACAAGCAGTGGATGAAGCACACCCTGGCCTGGCTCGACCCCGACGCCCGCAAGGTCGCGATCGATTACCGGCCGGTCCACACCTACACGATGTCGAACGACATCGCGTATATCGAGCCGAAGGCGCGCGTGTACTGAAGCGACGTACCGACAACGCCGCGGCTCACTCCTCGGGGGCCGCGGTGGGGTACGGGAGATCCTGACAGTGATGAAATTCTGGCGTCGCGCGGCCCCCGCGTCAGCCCCCGGGCCAGCAGTGGTCCGTGACTGGCATGACATCGTGATCAGCCGCCAAGTCCCGGTCGACGGGCAGGCAGAAGCGGCAAGAGCCACCAATCCACTGGCCGCCATATTCTACGAGCATTCCGATCGTCTGGCGCATAAGTGGCAGCACTATCTGGAAATCTATGACCAGCACTTGGCGCGCTACCGAGGCACGCCGGTTCGCTTTCTCGAGCTGGGAGTGTTTCAGGGCGGCTCGCTGCAGGTCTGGCGCCGCTACTTCGGCGATAGGGCCCGGATTCACGGCCTCGACATCAATCCAGCCTGCGCGTCAATCGACGATCTGGATCTGCGGGTGCATGTCGGGGATCAAACCGACAAAGCGCTGCTCGACAGGGTCGTCTCGGAGATGGGCGGCCTCGACGTCGTGATCGATGACGCGAGCCATTCGAGTCCTCACCAGATCGCGACCTTCGAGCACCTTTATCCCCGGCTGGCAGAGAACGGGATCTACATCGTCGAGGATGTGCACGCCTCGTACTGGCCTGACCTCGGCGGCGGCCTGCGGCGGCCGGGCACCTTCATGGAGTACGCCAAAGGCCTGCTCGACCGGCTTCACGCCGACTACATCGTCGAGGACGATCCTCTTGCTCAGGACACCGCTTTCGCGGCGATGACGCAGGGCATCTCCTTTCACGACGGCATCGTGGTGTTCGAGAAGCGTCGCAAGACCAGGGCGACGCATTGCACCGTCGGCCGCCGCACCATCTTCTGAGTTCCGGAGCCTCGCATAACCATGGCCCAGTTCAACCTTCCCAAGAACTCGCAGTACACCGAGGGCAAGACCTGGCCGAAGCCGGCCGGAGCCAAGAACCTGCAGGAGTTCCGGATCTACCGCTGGAACCAGGACGACGGCGCCAACCCGCGGATCGACACCTACTACGTCGACCGCGACGATTGCGGCCCGATGGTCCTCGACGCGCTCCTGTGGATCAAGAACAAGGTCGACGCGACCCTGACCTTCCGGCGCTCGTGCCGCGAGGGCATCTGCGGCTCCTGCGCCATGAACATCATGGGGCAGAACACCCTGGCCTGCACGCTCGGCATCGACGACTGCAAGTCCGGCCAGATCAAGATCTACCCCCTTCCGCACATGCCGGTGCTGAAGGACCTGGTCCCCGACCTGACCTCGTTCTTCGCCCAGCACGCGGCGATCGAGCCCTGGCTGCAGACCGAGACCCCGTCGCCCGAGAAGGAGTGGCGCCAGACGCCTGAGGACCGGGCGCGCCTCGACGGGCTCTACGAGTGCATCCTGTGCGCCTGCTGCACCACCTCGTGCCCGAGCTACTGGTGGAACGGCGACCGCTTCCTCGGCCCGGCGGCCCTGCTCCAGGCCTATCGCTGGCTGATCGACAGCCGCGACGAGAACACCGGCGAGCGCCTCGACGGGCTGCACGACCCGTTCCGGCTCTACCGCTGCCACACCATCATGAACTGCGCCAACACCTGCCCGAAGGGCCTGAACCCGGCCAAGGCGATCGCCGAGATCAAGAAGATGATGATCGCGCGGGAGGTCTGATCCGCCGCGCGTCCCCCCTGGTGCGGCCGACTGGGTCCCCTCGGCCACACCCCCTCGAAAAGGCGCCTTCGGGCGCCTTTGTCGTTGGGGAAAGCCCTGCACGCGCCTTCGCGGGATCGTATTTGCCGGGAACGAACGATCTCTCGAAATGGCCGCCGCCTGCCCGGGCCGGGCCGCCTGATCAGGACTTCCTCGCAGGACCCCTCGATGCCGCGTCAGATCCTCTGCACCGTCGCCGCCCTGGCCCTCGCCGCGAGCGCCGGCGCCTGCTCCTCGTCGCGCTTCGACACCGCGGGCTTGAGCGCCCCGACGCGTCCGGCCGGCCGCCCGGCCCGGCCGCTGCCGCCGGAGGAGCCGGATCTCGGCCCCGGCCTGTCCTCCGGGCCGGTGACCTCGGAGCCGCTGGCCCCGCCCCCGGGCGCCGCGGCGGCGCCCTCGGGGCCGGTGGTGGCCAATCCGGGCGGGCCGATCGTCGCGGAAGCGAGCCCGCCGCCGGTGCAGCAGCAGGCAGCGATCGCGCCGCCCGCGGCGCCGGTGGTCGCGAGCGGCGGGCGTTCGGCGGTGGTCGGCAGCTGGACCGCCAAGGACGCCGCCGGCGCGAGCTGCCGCGTCACCCTGGCGAGCACGCCGGCCCTCGACCTCTACAAGGCCTCCTCGGCCGGCTGCACCAACAAGGACCTCGCCAAGGTCACGGCCTGGGACTACCGCGACGGCGAGGTCTACCTCTACCAGCCCGGCGGCACCGTGGCGGCGCGCCTGCGCCCGGCGGGCGGGGCGATGGACGGCGCCCTGTCGAAGTCCGGCGCACCGCTCGCGATGGTGCGCTGAGGATCTACTCCGCGGCGGTGAGCCGGAAGGCCGACCGGCGTGGAGGAACCTCCTCGCCGGCGAGTCGGCGGCAATCGGCGATGGTGGAGCGGGCGGTCTCGATCGCGATCATCACCGCCGCCATCGTGCGGGTGTCGGTCTCGCGCTCGCGGGTGTAGCGCACCACGTCGGCGGCGAGCGCGTCGACCTCGCCGGTCAGCCGGTCGAGGCCGGCCGCGTCCGCCCGGCGGGCCTCGGCCAGGATCTCGAGCAGGCGGTCCATCACCACGTCGATGCGCTCGCGCCGCAGGCGCCGCAGGCGCTGGCGCAGCCAGGCAAGCGCCGAGCCGAGGCCGCCGCCGAGCACCGCCAGCAGGTAGATCCAGTCGCCGTAGCGCTCGATGAAGCCCTGCTGCTCGCGCTCGTAATAGTCGATGGCGCCGGGATGGATCGGCAGGCGCGCGCTCGTCGCCTCGGCGGTGGTCTCGTAGGCGGGTGCGGCGACGTAGTCGGCCGCCGGCGTCGCGTCGGAGAGGCGCGAGCGCAGCTCGAACAGGTGCTGGGTGACGTCGGCCGCCACGGTGCGGCTCATCGAGGCCTTGGCCATCAGCCGGTACGAGGCCCCGACGGTCTTCACCTCCTCCTCCGGCACCTTCGGGCTGCCGCCGAACAGCCCCGCCGGCACCGTCACGGCCTGGAGCCGGGGCAGGCGCTCGATGATCGCCGGCCCGTCCTCGACGCCGACGAAATCGACCTTGCGGGTCCGGCTCGCCGCCTGGACGATGCCGACGAGGCGCAAAGCCGTGGGTGCGGCGGGCGCGATCACCGCCACCATCGCGTCGATGCGCTTCTCGGCGAAGGCGCGCGCGAGGTCGTCCTCCGCCACCGGCACCAGGCGCACCTGGCCGGCGGGGACGGGCCCGGCCGCAGCGTCGCCCTCCTGCAGGGTGAGGCCGTAATAGGCCATCAGGCTCTTGAGCAGCCACAGGTCGGCGTCGCGGTGGGCCACGATGCCGAGGCGCTTGCGGGCGAGCGCCGGAAAGCTGGTGATGCCCGACGGCGCCGGCGAGGCGATCAGCATCGCCTGGTCGCGCAGGATCGCGAGCGTCAGGCCGTTCGCCGGCAGGTCGACGTCCGGCCGCACCACCGCGAGGTCGGCCTCGCCCTGCTCCAGGGCCTTGGCGCTCTCGCGCACGTCGTCGAACGGCAGGATCTTGAGGCGCACGCCCTTGTGGGCGCTCTTCAGGGCCTCGGCATAGGCGCGGATCAGCGCCGGCTCCGTGCCGTCCTTGGGCGCCACCGCGATGGTCAGCGTGGTCGCCTGCAGCAGGTAGAGCGCGACCGCCGCGGCGGCGGTCAGCACCAGCGTGGTGACCAGGAAGATGCGCTCGGGCCGGATCGACATCGCGCGGGCGGACGCTCCCTCGAGGGGCGGGGCCTCGCGGCCCCGATCGACAGCAACGGCGGCAGGACGGTCCGGGTTGCGCGGCGCGCGTGTCGCGGGGCGGCTTATACCGCCGCGCCGTCGAGCGAACGGGTGCCGGTATGGCAGTCCAGCCGGTGACCGTGCGCCGGACGCGCTCGCATCGACGCGTCGCTGCAAGAGCGCGCGGGCATCACGGGTTGACCCGCACCCCCACCAGGTACGTGTCGGAGTGGTAGCTCGACCCGACCGCGGTGCTGCGCAGCAACTCGCGGGCATAGCTCGCGCGGAAGCCCAGCCAGCGGTTGAGGCGGTAGTCGAGCCGGACGCCGGCGCTGTAGCCCTGGTCGCGGATGCTGATGCCCTGGTAGTCGTTGCTGATGAGGGTGCCGGTCAGGGTCAGGCGCAGGTTGCGGCGCAGGTCGTGGGTGATCTCGGCCGTGGCGGTGCGGGTGAGGATGCCGCTCGCCCCCGGGACGATGGTCTCGATGACGCCGGTCGAGGCGGCGAGCCGGACCGAGGTGAGGGGGGTCGCGATCCAGGTGACCGCGCCGTCGACCACGGGGCCGGTGATGTCGCGCAGGCGGCTGTCGGCGTAGCGGCGCGACAGGTAGCCGCCCGAGACCTCGCCGATGAGCAGGCGGCTGAACTCGAAGCTGGTGCCGCCCTTCACGGTGATGCCGTCGGAATCGCGACGCAGGCCGAACTGGTCGACCGCGAAGTCGTGGACCCGCGTGTCGACCAGGGTGTCGACGAAGGGCGTGAAGCCGGGCCGGATCTCGTAGCCGGTGCGCAGGCGCAGGCCGAACTGGTTGGCGTTGCGGTCGTCCTGGCGCAGGAACGAGCCGTCGGCGAGCTCGGCGTTCTCGAAGGTCTGGCGGTCGACGAGGCCCGCCACCGTGACCTGGAGCCGGTTGAAGCTCTGCGTCACCCCGACGGTGCCGCCATAGGTCGTGACGAGCGGCCGGTCGCGGACCTGGGCGTTGAGGTCCGGGCTGCCGGCGCGCTGGGTCGAGATCGCGTAGCGGCCCTCGACGTTGACCTGGGTGTCGCGGGCGACGTCGAGGCGCAGGCGCATCGCGCCGTCGCCGTCCGGGCGGTTGGCGTTGCGGTTGTCCGGGTAGGTGAAGTAGCCGCCGCGCAGCTCGCCGGTGAGCGCGTGGACCGACCAGTCGCTCTCGACGCGCAGCTCGCCCTGGCTGCGCAGGGCGAGCGAGCCGCGCCGGAGGAGCGAGCGGTCGGGGTTGGTGTCGTAGCCGACGCTCTGCTGCAGGGCCGGGAACAGGGTGAGGCCGCCGATCCGGATGCCGAGCGGCGCGTAGGGGTCGAGGGGGTCGATCGGCCGGCGGCGCAGCAGCGGCACCCCCGCCGCGGCGATGTCGGGCAGGCCCGAGACCGGGATCTGCACGGTCGGGCGCAGGCGCAGCTCGTCGCTCAGGCCTTGCTGGGTCGCTTGCCGGGTGAGGGCAGTGGTGGGCTGGCGCGTCTGCCGCTGCGGCGGCGTGCGCGGCCGGGCGCCGGACCGGGAGGCCTGGCCGGCCGGCGGGCGGGCGCCGTTCCGGGGAACGACCCGCGGGAGCGCCGGATTGGCCCCCCGCAGCGCGAAGGTGTCGGGATCCTGGCCGCCCGGCAGCGGACCGGCGAGGGCCGGATCCGTCGCCTGGGCCAGGGCCGGCCCCGCGGCGAGGAACGCGGCGAGGGCGAGAGCCGGGATCAGGACAGGGACCGGGACGCCCAGGCAGGCGCTTGCGCGTGTTCGCCGCTCGTCCGCCACGGGCCTGCCGCTCCGCTCCACCCGGGCCCGTCGGGGCGCCGGACCATCATGGTTAAGAGCGTTACAACCGACAGGGTTAAGCCCCCGTAACTGCCGCCGGGAAAGAGCCTCTCGTCCGATCTCCGGGCGAGCCCCCGGCGGTCGCGCCGCGCCGCGGGAGCCGGCGTCGCGCCGGGCTCCGGCGCCCCGTCACCCGGCCGGCGGGACGCCGTCCCCGGGGCCGAGGGCGCGCTGCATCAGCACGGTGTCGAGCCAGGTGCCGTGCTTCCAGCCGACGGCGCGCAGCACCCCGACGTGGTGGAAGCCAAGGGCGGCGTGGAGGCCGATCGAGGCGGCGTTGTCCGAATCCCCGATCACCGCCACCATCTGGCGGAAGCCCGAGGCCGTGGCCTCCGCGATCAGCCGCTCGAGGAGGCGCCGGCCGAGGCCGCGCCCGGCCATGTCGGGACTGACGTAGACCGACGTCTCCACGGTGTTGCGGTAGGCCGGCCGGGTCCGGTAGGGCCCCGCATAGGCGTAGGCGACGACCGCGCCGTCCCGCTCGGCCACGAGGTAGGGATAGCCGCCGGCGACGAGCGCCGCGCGGCGCTGGCGCATCTCGGCCTCGCCCGGCGGCGCGAGCTCGAACGAGGCCCGGCCGGTGGCGACCGCGTGGGCGTAGATCGCCGTCACCGCCGCGAGGTCCTCGTCCGTGCAGGGGCGCAGGACCACGCCGTCCTCGCCGACGCCACCCTCGAACCCGTCGTCCCGCTCCGCCATCACGCCGCATCCCTCCGGTGGAAACGCCCGGGCCCGCACCTTCTGGCCCGGGCCGGAACTCCTTATATTCCGGTCATGGCCCATTCACCCCCCGGACGCCCGCCGGTCCGCCGCCTCGACCCGGTGCTCGTCGACCGCATCGCCGCCGGCGAGGTGGTCGAGCGGCCGGCCTCGGCCGTCAAGGAGCTGGTCGAGAACGCCGTCGATGCGGGCGCGACCAGCATCGCGGTGACGATCGCGGCCGGCGGGCGCAAGCTGATCCGGGTGGTCGATGACGGCGGCGGCATGGGGCCTGAGGACCTCGCCCTCGCGGTCGAGCGCCACGCCACCTCGAAGCTGCCGGACGGCGACCTCGACCGCATCGACACTTTGGGGTTCCGCGGCGAGGCGCTGCCCTCGATCGGCGCAGTGGCGCGCCTCGCCATCACCTCGCGGGTGCCGGGCGCCGAGACCGGCCACTCGATCGTGGTCGATGCCGGCCACAAGGGCCCGGTGCGGCCGGCGGCGAGCCAGACCGGCACCCGGATCGAGGTGACCGAGCTGTTCGCCGCCACGCCGGCGCGGCTGAAGTTCCTCAAATCCGACCGGGCCGAGGCCGGGGCGGTGGGGGAGATCCTGCGCCGCCTCGCGGTCGCCCACCCGCAGATCCGCTTTACCCTGAGCGCCGAGGGGTCGTCGTCAGGCGGCCTCGTCCTCCCGGCCGAGACCGGGCCGGGCTCCTGGCTGCGCCGCCTGGTGGCGGTGCTGGGGCCCGAATTCGGCCAGAACTCCGCGCCCTTGAGCCTCGAGCGCGAGGCCTTCGCCCTCGACGGCCATGTCGGCCTGCCGACCTTCCACCGCGCCGCGGCGACCCACGTCCACTTCGTGGTCAACGGCCGGCCGGTGCGCGACCGGCTGCTGCTCTCGGCGGTGCGGGGAGCCTATGCCGACGTGATGGCCTCCGACCGCCACCCGGTGCTGGCGCTCGCGCTCACCTGCGACCCGGCCCTCGTCGACGTCAACGTCCACCCGGCCAAGACCGAGGTGCGCTTCCGCGATCCCGGCCTGGTGCGCGGCCTCATCGTCAGCGCCATCCACGAGGCCCTGCGCCGGGAGGGCGGGCGCAGCTCCGCCACGGTGGCGGCCCGCACCCTGGAGAGCCTGCGGCCGGCGTCGACGCCGATGCCGGTGCCGGTGCCGGTGCCGGTGCCAGTGCCGGCGGCAACGCCGGTGCAGGCCCACGCGCCGATACAGGCGCCTCCCGCGGCGCGGCCGGCCGCATCGCCGAGCCTGTTCGCGCGCCGCGACGAGACGGTGCCGGCCCGGCCCGCCGGCTCCGGGAGGCCAGAGCGTTTCGAGCAGGATTTCGGGCGTGCGCCCTGGGAGGCCCGCGAGCCCGAGCAGGCCGCCTACGAGCCGCCGCCGGGCGCATCTGAGAACGGCCTTACGCCGGGCGGCCTCGGCGAGGTGGCGCAGGCGCGCTTCTCCGGCGACCTCGCCCTGCCGAGCGCCGACCTGCGGCCGCCGCCGCCCGAGGAGACCGCGCATCCCCTGGGCGCGGCGCGGGCGCAGCTGCACGAGACCTACATCGTCGCCCAGACCCGGGACGGCATCGTCATCGTCGACCAGCACGCCGCCCACGAGCGGCTGGTCTACGAGCGGCTCAAGCGCGAGCGGGCAGGGGGCGGCATCGCCCGGCAGATCCTGCTGATCCCCGAGGTGGTGGAGCTCGACCCCGCGGAGGCCGACCGGCTGGCCGAGGCCGCGGAGTCGCTCCAGGATCTCGGCCTCGTGCTCGAGCCCTTCGGCCACGGCGCGGTGCTGGTGCGGGAGGTGCCGGCGGCCCTCGCCGGCGGCGCCCTGCGCTCCCTCCTCACCGACGTGGTCGACGCGCTCAACGAGGGCGGGGCGGACCCGCTCGCCCGCCGCCTCGACGCGGTCCTGTCGCGGATGAGCTGCCACGGCTCGATCCGGGCCGGCCGCCGCCTGCGCCCGGAGGAGATGAACGCCCTCCTGCGCGAGATGGAGGCGACGCCGTTCTCCGGCCAGTGCAACCACGGCCGCCCGACCTACGTCGAGCTGAAGCTCTCGGACGTGGAGCGCCTGTTCGGCCGACGCTGATTTGCCAGTGTTTCCGGAGAGGCTGCATCACAGGCCGGACGCGATCCTGCGCGGACCACCGTGATACTGCCCGAGACCGCTGCGCCGCATAGTTCCGCGTTCAGTGCGTCGGTGCAGACGCGCGCTGCTTGGATTGAGGTCAGGATCGACCCAAGCACCTCCCGACCAATCGGTCGCAGCACCTTTCAGTACAGAGGCAGGGCCTCCTGGTTTTGCTGCGATGAGATTTCCGTTATGAAGAGATCGAGCAAACATCAAAGCTCGCAAAAAGCAATTGGGTTAGCCTCTCCTTCGACGAATCCGGGCGGCGCACGGCGCCGAATCCGGGCCGGATACCTGCGGCCGACGTCCCCGCGCCCAGTCCAAGCGGGCCCGAAGTCCGGCCCGGGACGCGAGTCCCGCACGAGGAGACGCTTTCCATGGACATCCGCAAATGCGCGGCCGAGGCGATCGGCACGTTCTGGCTCACCTTCGGCGGCTGCGGCAGCGCCGTCGTTGCGGCGGCCTTCCCGGAGGTCGGGATCGGGTTCACCGGCGTCGCCCTGGCCTTCGGCCTCACGGTCGTCACCATGGCCTACGCGATCGGCCACATCTCCGGCTGCCACCTCAACCCGGCGGTCACGATCGGGCTCGCGGCGGGGCGGCGCTTCCCGACCCGGGACGTCGGCTCCTACATCGTCGCGCAGCTCGTCGGCGCGATCGTGGCGGCGGGCCTGCTCTACGTCATCGCCAGCGGCGCGCCGGGCTTCGACCTTGCCAAGGGCTTCGCCGCCAACGGCTACGGCGAGCACTCGCCCGGGCGGTACTCCCTGGTCGCGTGCTTCCTCGCCGAGGTGGTGCTGACCCTGCTGTTCCTGTTCGTGATCATGGGGGCGACCCACGGCAAGGCACCGGTCGGCTTCGCGCCGCTCGCCATCGGGCTCTGCCTGACCCTGGTCCACCTCGTCGGCATCCCGATCACCAACCTGTCGGTCAACCCGGCCCGCAGCACCGGCCCGGCCCTCATCGTCGGCGGCTGGGCCGTGGCGCAGCTCTGGCTGTTCTGGGTCGCGCCGATCATCGGCGGTGCGCTCGGCGGCATCCTGTACCGCTGGTTGAGCGAGGAGCCCGCGGCCCAGGTCACCGGCGTGCCGACGGCGGCCGCGCACTGAGGACCGCCGCGCCTTCGACCGGCCTCGAAGGCGCGAGCCCGAGAGGGCGCCGGCGTCTCGCCGCCGCCTCTCCCTCGACGCCTCGCGGCAGGTCAGCCCGCCGCCGCCTCCAGCCGTCCGGCCGGATCCGGCGGCGCAAGGCCGCCCCGGTCGCGGGCATCGCCGATCACCCGGCCGGGCACGCCGACGACCAGGGCGAAGTCCGGCACGTCGTCCGCCACGACGGCGCCGGCCCCGATCATCGCCCCCCGGCCGATCGTGACGCCGGAGAGGACGGTCGCCCGGGAGCCCAGGGAGGCGCCGGCGCCGATCCGGGTGCGGGGGGCGGCCTCCTCGTCGGCGTCACCGATCACCACCCCGTGGCCGACGAACACGCCCTCGCCGAGCTCGACCCCCGGCCCGAGGGCGCTGTGCGAGGAGACCTTGCAGCGCGGCCCGACCGTGCTGCCCGGCCGGATCTGCACGAAGGGCCCGACCCGCGCGCCGGCACCGATGCGGCACCCCCGCAGGTCGACGAGGTCCGGATGTGTGAGGCTGGCGCCTTCGTCGAGGGTGACGTCGGTGATCGGCATGCGGGCGGGCTCCGAGTCCACGGGATGATCCGGCGACGGGATGGCCGTCGGGACGACCGGCTCGCCGCGGCGGGTGCGGTACGATCGAGACCCGGAGGAGCGGCGCACGGCCACGCCGATGCGCACTCCCCGTCTCGAGGCTCGGCGGCAGCCTAAGCGGGCGGCGGGCCGCCTCGCAGCACAGGCTTTCGGGGCGCCGGGCACGGCCGCCCTCCACCGGCCGGGGCGGAGGCCCCGCGCCGGGCCTACGCCTTCGGGGGAGGCCGCTCCCCCTTCGGCAGGAGCCCCGCCGCCCGCGCGGCGCCCGAAGGGCGGGACTTGGCTCGATCAAGGCGTACGCCGCCTCCGCCGCCCGGGCGGGCGGCCACCGGCCCTACGCCGTTCCGCGACGTTCCGGCCACGCCGTGGCCGGACGTACACATTCCGGGGTCGCAGGCGGTTCGGCGGGCTCGAGAGATCCCGTCGCGCCGCCCACGGCGGCCATCAGCGCCCGCGGGGGAGCCGCCGGATTCCGGAGTCCCCCGCCGGTCGAGCCGAAGAGAGCGCGATCCTTGCTGAACAATCCGATCTGGACCGATCCGTCCCTGGCCCCGCGCCTCCGGGACGACCCGCCGGAGACGCGCACGCTCGAGGTCCGCGACATCCTCGCGTTCCTGCGCCGCCGCCGCATCCGCATCCTCGCCTGCGCGGTCGCGGGGGCGGCCCTCGGCGCCCTCTACTCGCTCACGGCGGCGCCGGTCTACACCGCGCGGGCGCAGCTCGTGATCGATTCCAAGATGCCGCCGCTCTTCGCCGAGCCCGGCGGCGACGCGCGCCTCGCCCTCGACACCGGCCAGATCGCCAACCAGATCGCGATCCTGCGCTCCGAGAAGGTCGCCCGGATGGCGATCGACAAGCTCGGCCTGGCGTCGGATCCGGAATTCGGCGGCCAGGCGGCGCGGGTCCCGGGCTGGCTCGCCACCGCGCAGGAGCGCCTCGGCGCCCTCCTGGACACCGCCCGCACCGCGCTCAAGGGCGCGACCGGCCGCGGCGAAGGCGAGACCCCCGACCGCGGCCTCGAGGCGGAGCGGCGGCTCTTCAACACCTTCGCGGCGCGGCTCGACGTGCGCCGCGCCGGCCTCGCCTACGCCCTCGACATCAGCTTCTCGGCCCGCGACCCGCAGAAGGCGGCCGACATCGTCAACGCCGTGGTGGAGCAGTTCCTGCGCGAGAAGATGGAGGCGCGCGTCGAGGCCTCGCGCTTCGCCACGGAGTGGCTCAACGAGCGCGTCGACCGCTTCCGGACACAGATGAACACGGCGATCCGGGCCGTGCAGGAGTTCCGCGCCTCCCACAACTACCGCATCCGGCGCAACCGGCGCGACGACACCGACGCGGCGGGCGCGGCCACCGGCACGCAGACGATCTCCCGCGCCCCGGCGGACGACGAGCCCGGCACCCTGGAGGAGCTCGAATCCGCCGCCGAGACCTCCCGCAAGGTCTACGAGAGCCTGCTCGTGGTGCTGGCCGAGGCGGTGCAGCGCCAGAGCGCCCCGGTGGCCGATTCGCGGGTCATCACCCCGGCGACCCGGCCGCTGTTCCGCTCCAACCCGGGCCTGCGCCTGACGATGCCGGCCGGGGCGATGGCGGGGGCGGGGCTGTTCGTCGCCGTCGGGCTCGCCGGCCTGCTGCTCGACGGGCGCGCCCGCTCCCGGCGCCAGGTCCGGGCCGCGACCGGGCGGGACTGCCTCGGCTGGATCGCCCACCGGCCGGCGCCGCGGCGGCGGCGCGCCCTCGGCGACGAGGCGCGGCTCTGCGCCGGGCTGGCGGAGGGCCTGCAATGGACCCGCCTCTCGCTCGCGGCGGCGGGGCACGCCGCGCCCCTGCGCACCATCGGGCTCACGGCAGCGGGGCGGGCGTGCGGACGCACCAAGGCGCTGGCGGCGATCGAGCTCGCCCGGCTCTACGCCGCCTCGGGCTCGCGGGCCCTGGTGATCGACGCCGACGCCGCCGACCCGGTGCTCCGCGCCGCATCGGAGCCGGCAGGCGGAAGCCTGGTCGCGGCCCTGAGCGGCCGCGGGCGGCAGGCGGCCGAGAGCTGGCGCCCCTGCATCACGACGCTGTCGGAGGGCTGCGACGTGCTGCCGCTCGCCCACGAGACGCTGCCCTCGCCGCACTGGCTCGGCTCCCCCGCCATGGAGGCGCTGCTCGGGAGCCTGTGCGACACCTACGACGTGGTGATCGTCGACCTGCCGCCGGTCGGCCGCTCCGCCGCCGTGCTGGCGCTCGCCCCGCTGCTCGACGGCGTGGTGCTGATGACCGAGTGGGGCCGGACCCCGCTCCGGACCCTGACCGAGGCCTGCGAGACCCTCGAGCACGCCCGCGCCCGGATCCTCGGCACGGTCACGACCGAGGTCGACCGGACCGCCCTCGACAGCTGACCGCGGCGCCGGAGACTCGGCGAGCAGCCCACCAGATAGGCATATCATGCATGGATGACGGGCAATTCGGCACCATCCCGCCACTTGCATGATATGGGTGCATATCGCAGCTGCGAGATCAGCGATTGTTGCGCTGCACCATGAGGGTCATGTTCGGGCCCAGGAACCACAGAGTTCCAGCCACCTCCTCACTCCGGAGCCGAACCCATGGCCTCCTCGCCCCGCACCGTCGCCGCCCCCGCCAAGCCGGGCCTGTTCGCCGAGCTGCTGCGTCACTGGCTCGCCCACAACCGCCGCCTCGCCCAGGCCGGGATGCTGCCGCTCTGACCTCCATCCGCCTCACCGGCACCGGTGAGGCGTTCGACGCGTAAGAGCCCTCGCCGGGCCAGTGCGGCATCTGCGGCCGGCGTCAGGCCGGACCGCTCAAGGTCGGCGGGTGGGCCGGGCGCCCGACGAGCCACTCGACCATCGGCGCGGCCAGGGCGTGGTAGAGCCCCTCCGGGCAGACCAGCTTCGAGGTCGCGTCGGCGATGATCGCCGCCACCATCAGGGGGATCACCATGGCGTGGTTCTCCGTCATCTCCGAGACGATGACGAACGACGTGATCGGCGCCTGCAGCACGCCGGTCAGGTAGGCCACCATCCCGATGAGCACCAGGGCGCCGACCGGCACCCCGTCGAACAGGCCGGCCAGCTCCGCCCCCAGGCCCGCCCCGACGGCGAGGGAGGGGGCGAACAGCCCGCCCGGAATGCCGCTGATCGACGACAGGGTGGTGGCCACGAACTTCAGCGGGCCGAACCAGGCGTGGGTGTCCGAATTGCCGTGCAGCAGGGCCTTCGCCTGCTCGTAGCCGGTGCCGTAGACGTGCCCGTCGGTCGCCAGGCCGCACAGGGCGACGCCGAGGCCGCAGAGCCCTGCGAACAGCACCGGCCGGCGTGCCACGAACCGTCCTGCGACCCCGGGAAGCCCGCGGGCGACCGCGATGACGATGCGGCTGAACACACCGCCGAACAGCCCGCCGAGCACGCCGCAGACCGGCACCACGACCCAGGCCCGGCCGAGGGGCAGGGTGTCGGCGGTGGTGCCGAAATAGGTGTAGTTGCCGACCAGCGCCAGCGAGGTCAGGCCCGCCGCGATGATCGCCCCGAGGATCAGGCTCGAGGTCTTGGCCTCGTAGGAGCGGCTCAGCTCCTCGATGGCGAACACGATGCCGGCGAGCGGCGTGTTGAAGGCCGCCGCCACCCCGGCGGCGCCCCCGGCGAGCAGGAGGCCGCGCTGACGCTCCGGCGCGAGGCGCCCGGCCGCCGCCATCAGGGCGGCGCCGACCTGCACGGTCGGCCCCTCGCGCCCGGTCGAGGCGCCGCAGACGAGCCCGAGGGTCATCACCACGATCTTGCCGAAGGCGACCCGCAGGGAGATCAGGGTGTGGCGCGCGGCGGCATCCTCGACGTCGCGGGCGGCGATCACCTGCGGGATGCCGCTGCCCTGCGAGTTCGGAAAGACCGTGCGGGCGAGCAAAGCCGCGAGCGCGAAGCCCAGCGGCGTCACGGCGAGGGCGACCAGCGGCGAGACCGCGAGCAGCACCCGGAACCCCGCCTGGGCCGCGTCCGCCAGGACTGCCATCAGCACCGCCGCGGCCCCGACCGCCACGCCCCCGACCAGGAAGAGCCCGCGCCGGACCCAGAGGCCGACGAGGTCCTGCGACCCGGGCAGCCGCCCCATCCAATCCCGCACGCGCATCATTCCCCCGCCGGCACCGGCGGGCAGCTTGGACGAAACCGCCGGGAATGCGAAGCTCGGCCCCGACGGAACGGACGGGAGAGCGCGGCATGAGGGTGCTGGTGGTGGGAGCCGGCGCGACCGGCGGGTATTTCGGGGCACGCCTCGCCGCGGCGGGCCGCGACGTGACCTTCCTGGTCCGCCCGGGGAGGGCGGCGCGCCTCGCAGAGGCCGGCCTGTCGGTGAGAAGCCCGCTCGGGGATTTCTCCGTTCCGGCGCCCGCGACCGTGACGGCGGCGACGATCCCGGGCCCGTTCGACCTCGTTCTCCTCAGCTGCAAGGCCTACGACCTCGACGGCGCCCTCGACGACGTGGCCCCGGCGGTCGGCCCCGACACGATGGTGCTGCCGATCCTCAATGGTATGGCGCATCTCGACGCCCTCGACGCCCGCTTCGGGCCCGGGCGGGTGCTCGGCGGCTCCTGCGCCATCGCGGCGACGCTCTCGCCCGAGGGCGAGATCGTGCAGATGAGCGAGCTGCACGCGCTGACCTTCGGCGAGCGGGACGGGACGCGCACGGAGCGCATCGCCCGCGTGGCCGCCCTGATGGAGGGGACGGGCTTCGCCGCCCGGCTCAGCGACAAGATCCTGCTCGAGATGTGGGAGAAGTGGGTCTTCCTCGCGACGCTGGCGAGCGGCACCTGCCTGATGCGGGCCACCGTCGGCGACATCGTCGCGGCGCCGGGCGGGCGCGAGCTGATGCTGGGCCTGCTCGACGAGTGCCGCAGCATCGCGGCGGGCGCCGGCCACGCCCCGCGGGACAAGTTCCTCGAGACCAGCCGCGGCACCCTGACGGCGCCGGGCTCGGCCTTCACCGCCTCGATGCTGCGCGACATCGCCCGCGGCGCCCGGATCGAGGCCGACCACATCGTCGGCGACCTCCTGGCCCGCGGCCGCGCCGCCGCACCGGACGGCGCCTGGCCGCGCCTCGCGACCGCCTACACGCATCTCAAAGCCTACGAGAACCGGCGGGCGCGGGAGCAGGGGTGAGCGCCCGCGCGACCGATCCTGCGGTTCATCCGATCACGAAATCGGCGCGACGCCGGGATCCGGAATCGGGCCGGCATGGTTCGGGCCGGCAAGGAAGCCACCTCGAACAAGAGGGCCACCTCGAAACCGAAAGGAGCGCGGAGCGATGACGGAGAGCGTAGCGGTTCCCCGGTGCCCGGACGTGGTGCTGTCCGATTTCGGGGCCTTCTTCGAGGAGCAGCGCCGGCGGCGCGAGGCCTACACGGCGCCGGAGCCTGAACCGGAGGCAGCGCTCTCGCCAGAGGACGCGCAGCGCGTGGCGCTCCTGCGCGACATCGCCGCCGAAGTGCTTGAGGCTGCGGGAGCCCAGCTCGCCCCGCACGGCGTGCTGATCGAGCGCGGGCCGTCCCTACGCGGCCGGCCCGACTTCGAGCAGGCCTACACCCAGTTCATGCTGATCAACCGGCACACCGGCCAGGCCTCGGACGTGTACGTGATGAGCATCACGGATTCGGGCTACTTCCTGGCCAGCGCCTGCGACCCGCGCCTCGACCACGACCATCACGACCGGCAGGTGACCCACTGCGCCGCGAGCGACCTGAACTGCGACATCGTCGCCCGGGTGGTGAAGGACGCGATCCTGCACGTCGCGTGACGGCGGGGCAGGGGAACGCCCTTAACCTGTCCTTAGGTTTTTGTTCCAGCGCGGCAGTTCAAAAAAGTCGGCTACAAATCCCTCTTGACCATCCTCCGGCGGAGGGGCAGCATAGTCCTCGTCGAGTCGAACTCGAGGAGGTAGCCATGAGATCTCAAGGTTGCAGCCCTCACGCGACACATACCGATGCCGGTGACCAGGATACTCCACCGGACAAGTTTCGACAGGGATAGTGGCTTCAGGGCGGGCTGAATACGGTACGGGGCCGAGTCGGCCATCGCAATCGTGCCGTGCGACCATACCCGCACCCTGAAACGTGGACCCTGCCCCTTGAGGCCCGCCGGTGTCGCCGGCGGGTCTCCGTCGTTTTGGGCCCTGGCGATGCCGTGGTAGGCGGTCCTCAGGAGGACCCCGATGACATTCGACCGTTCCCGCCGCGGCAGCGATCCCCGGCAGGCCGCCGAGGCCGCGTTCCGGGCCGTGACCCGCAAGACGCCCGAGGGCCCCGCGCCGCAGGCCGCCAAGCCGGCGGTGCCCGGCCTGCGCGAGACCGTGTCCCTGCGCCTCGACCGCGACGTGCTCGACCACTTCCAGCAGGACGGGCCGGGCTGGCAGGAGCGCATCAACGCCGCCCTGCGGCGGGCCGCCGGGCTCTGATGCGCCTGCGCGTCGCGGCGCTCCTGCTCCTCCTCGCCGTCCCGGCCCGGGCGCAAGGCGGGCTGGTGACCAACCCCTTCGCGTCGAACTTCCGCTCCGAGCCGATCCGCGAGCGGGTCGCCCCGCCGCGTCTCAGCGCAGGAACTGCCCGAAGGCCCGCGGCCCGTCCGCGGTCCGCACCGTCCCGGTCACCGTCAGGGATCCGGCATCGATCACCGTGAGGGTGTTCGACTCCCAGTTCGCCACGTAGACGGCCCGGCCGTCCGGGCTCGCCTGGATGCCCTCCGGATACTCGCCGACGTCGAGGCGCGGGCCCGGCGCCAGGGTGGCGGCGTCGAAGGTGCTGACGGTGCCGCCGTACTGGTCGGTGACGAAGACGCGGCCGCCGGCCAGCGCCACCGCGTAGGGCCGCTCGCCGACCTTCACCCGGCCGACCTCCCGGCGCGTCGCGAGATCGACGACCGAGACGTCGTTCGAGCCGACATTGGCCGTGTAGGCCCGCTGGCCCGCCGCGTCGATCGTGACCCCGAACGGCCGCGTCCCGACCGGGATCACCGCGATCCGCTGCCGCGTCGCCGCGTCGACGAGGGAGAGGGCGTCGTCGTCCCGGTCCGCCGCCAGGAGATGGCGCCCGTCCGGCGTCACCGCGATGCCGGAGGGCGAGGTGCCGACCGGGATCTCGGCCGCGACCGCGAGGCTCTTGGGATCCACCTCCCACAGCCGCTTGGCGTACCAGTCGGCGACGTAGACCGCGCCGCTCACCGGGTTCACCCCGACCCCGAGCGGGCCGCCGCCGAGAACGACGTTCCGCACGACCTGCCGTGACGCGGCGTCGATCACGACGAGCGCCTTGCCCTCGGGCGCCGTGACGTAGGCCCGCGACCGGTCCGGCGACAGGGCGATGCCGGCCGGCGCCCCCGGCACGGGAATCGTCGCCACCACCTTCAGGGCGTCGAGGTCGACCACGTCGACCGCGTCGGCGTTCTGGGCGGTGACGAACGCCTCGGCCGCCGCCGCGGGCTCCGGCAGGAGACCGGCTCCGACCAGGAGGCAGAGCGCAGTGAGGCGCCGGGCCGTGCCGGGGATCACGAGCCGCCCTTCTCGACCTTCGCCTTCAGGTTGTCGAGGCCAGCGCGGTAGAGCGCCTTGACCGCCTTGATCGCCGCCTCGTCGTTCAGCTCGGGCGGCGGATCGTTGTTCATGTAGCCGCGGTAGAACGCGCCGTCCCACGCCACCTGCGACTTGCCGCCCTCGGCCGGCTCGACCTTGATCGTCGAGGAATAGTTGTTGACCGGCAGCACCTTCACGTCGACCTTGTTGATCCGGTACGACAGGCTCTTCTGCTCGGCCGAATACTTGTACAGCTCCTCGTCGACGGTGGCGCCGCCCTTCAGGGTGAGGACGCGGGTGGCCTTGATCTCGTTGCCGCCCTTGCCCTCGGTCTTCTCCACCGGCGGCAGCCAGCTCATGTCCTGGAAGTTGCCGACCACGGCCCAGACCTTGTCGGGGGCGGCATCGATCGTGACCTTCTCCTCGACCTTCTTGCGGGTCGGGCCGTGGGCCTGGGCCGGCGCGGCCGCGAGGGCAGCGAGCAATGCGGCCGCGAAGATGCGCTTCATCGGGTGTCTCCTCTCAACGCTTCGTGTCACGCGTCCTCCACCGCGAGGGACGCGGCAGCCGCCTCGGGCAGGGCGGCCGCGACCTTCGCGGCGATCCAGTTCCAGGCCTCGCGCTCGGCGGGCCCGGCCGTCTTCGCGACGGCGATGCGGTGGTGGCGCAGCTCGGCCAGCACCGTGGCGGGTTCCAGCATGTGCAGGCGCGTCGACAGGATCGCCGCCTCCAGCACCGCGCTCGCCCCCCGGTTGTGGCCGAGGAACGGCCGGTGCGCCTCGTCGTGCACCACCCGGCCGCGGAAGCGCGGCCGGACGGGATCGTCGCGCACCTCCACCACCTGCAGTTCCATGTGGCCGTAGGCGCACCTCAAGCGCGGCACCGGGATCGCGCGGCACGGCACGGTCTCCCAGTCGCGCCGGCCGGTGACACAGCCGGCGATCACCCGCGCGTCGGCGGGCGCGGCCGCCGCGAAGTACGGCACCGCCTCGAGGTTGGCGATGGTGGGCGAGGGCCGGAACGGCGCCACCCACCAATCCTCGCCGTCCCGGATCAGCCCGAACGGCACGAGGTGCAGGGCACCGTCAGCGGAGGCCGTGGTCACGATGGTCTCGAGGATCAGCGGCATGGCTCAGGGCTTCCCGCTGTGGCGCGTGTGGCCCGGGGCCTTGAAGCGGGTCGCGTCCTCGACCTCCGCGTCCATGGCGCAGCCCCAGTCCAGCGGCTCGTCCTGCACGTAGCGCTTGCCGAGCCGCCAGGCGAGCTCGGCCTTGGTCAATTCGCCGCCGAGGTAGAAGGCGTGGGCGCCGTCGCCCTCGACGCCGAGCTCGGGGAAGAACGCCATCGCGTCGCGGCCCACCTCGTGAACGTCGCGGTTGTAGATGTGGACCCCGTCCTCCGCGACCGCCACGCGGTAGTTGGGGTCGCGGACCGCGGCGGCGAGGCCTGCGATCTCCTCGGACGTCTGGGTGTGGGGGCGCTTGTCGTGGAGGGCGAGCAGCGCGCGGCCGTAGCCTTTGGGGAGGGCCGCGTCGGCCTTCGCCGCGTACATCACCCGGCGGGCGGCGTCGTGCTCCTCGACCGTGCGGCGGGTGTGGTTCGAGACCTGCACGATCAGCACGTTGCCGATCGCGAGCTCGGAGCACACACCCATCAGGAGCGCCGTGACCCCGAGGCTGTCGGCCTCGGTCAGCTCGGTGAGGTTGCCGGTGCCCATCATCATGGCGATGTCGGGGTGGCGCCGGCGGGTCTCGTGGTAGCGCACCAGGGAGGCGGTGAAGCCGAAATGGATCGGCTCGAGGATCGGGTCGGCGATGAACGGACGTCCCGCCCGCTGCATCCGCTCGATCGCCCGGTCGAGGGAGGGCAGGTCGTCGGGCCGCCGCGGCACCAGCACCGGCACGGCCCCGGTCTCGACGGCGAGGTCGAGGGTGTCCTCGTTGAGGCTGAGCAGGAAGTCGGCCCCGGCCTCGGCGCCCCGGCGCAGCTCGTCGGCGGAGAAGGAATCGACGCTGACCCGCAGCCCCTCGGATTTCAGCAGGCGCACGCTGTCGGCGAGGTGCGGGAAGGGCGTGTCCGGCAGCCCGCCGAGGTCGATCACGTCGGCCCCGCGGCGGGCGAGGTCCTTCGCGCGGGCCAGGATCTCCTCTGGTGAAAGCCGCGGCGCGTCGACGATCTCGGAGAAGATCCGGACGTCGTGGCGCGTGAGGTCGACCTTTCGGCCGGCGAGCCCGAGATGGACCGGCAGGTCGACGATCTCGTCCGGTCCGCGCTCCACCGGCAGGCCGAAATGCGCCGAGAGCGCCGCGAGGTCGGCCCGGCAGCGCCCCGGCAGGATGATCCGCGTCGCCCCCTCCGGCACGGCGACCCGGCGGCGGATGATCTCCTCCGTCATCAGCGCAGCCACCTTCACGCCGGCATCGGCGATGGTCCAGGCGAAGCGCTCCGGCGGCAGGCTCCGGGCGATCTTCTCCAGCCGCGCCTTGGCGAGCCGCCCCGTGACGAAGACGAGGTGCTCGCTCACGCGGCGCGCTCCGCCGCCGGGGCGGTGCACGCCGCCGCCGGGGCGGAGCAGCAGGGCCGGTCGCCGCCGGGCCCGCGCAGCACGATCCGCCCGGGGAAGCGGGCTGCGAAGGCCGGGAAGGCGGCGTCGACCAGCCCGGACCGGGCGAGCTCCGCCGGCCCGGCGCCGGGCGCCGGATCGACGGCCTTCACCAGCAGGCAGGCCGTTGCGGCGAGCCGGGTCGCGAGCCAGAGCGCCAGGCTGTCGGAGGTGACGTCCCAGCTCTCCGGGATCTCGGGGTGGCCCGCTTCCAGGGCGGAGGGATCCCAGACCGGCACGCCGCCGGCCGCGAGAGAAGCCGCGGGGTCGCCGGTCACCGCGAGGCGCGGCTCGAGGGCGGCGAAGATCCGGGCCATGCCGGCCATGGCGCCGAGCGCCAGCCGGTGCGCCAGGGGATCGGGGAAGCCGAGGGCCGCTTGGGTCGTCCGCACCGCCTCGGCGAGCGCCCCGCCGCCGGGCACGATCACCACCGGCCCCTCGGCCCCGTCCGCCAGGCCACCGAGCAGGCGCCGCAGCCGGCCTCCCTCGGCCACGAGGCTGCCGCCGACCTTCACGACGCTGGTTCCGTCCCTCATGGTCCGTGTCCCGTGCGTGGACACACCTACGCCGCCTCGAAGCGGGGCGTGACCGCGGCGAGGCGTCGCGCCGCCTCGGCGATCCTCTGCGGATCGAGGCGGCTGGTCCGGTCGGACCGCGCGCACAATCCGCCGCGGAAGCCGAGATAGCCCGGCCCGAGCGCCGCGAGGGCCGGGATGTCGTCGAGGCTGAGCGAGCCGGCGAGGCCCGAGAGCAGGCCCTCCGCCCGGCACGACGCCGCGAAGCCGGCGAGGCGCGGCAGGGTCAGGTGGTCGGTGAGGCGCCGCCCGTCCTTGCCCCGCGTGTCGATCATCGCGCCGCAGAAACCCGCCGCGGCGAGGGCCGGCACGTCGGCCCCGTCCGGCCCGTCCTCGGCGAACAGCACCGCGATCACCGGGAGGCCGGCAGGGAGGCTCAAGGACGCGGGGTCGCGGCCGGGCGCCCAGGCAATCTTGAGGTAGTGGACGCCGGTCCCGGCGAGCGCCGCCAGGCAGGACGACGCCTCCGCCGCGTCGAGCGGCTCGCCCGCCACCGCGCTCGCGAGCCGGCCGCCGGCCGCCGCCGCGATCGCCCGCACGGTCGCGGCCGGCAGAGCCCCGAGGGCGCCGCGGTCGGGATCCTTGGCGTCGATCAGGTCGGCACCCGCGTCGCGGGCGAGCGCCGCCTCGGCGGCATCGCGCACGCTGACGAGGAGGCGAGCGCGGGAGGGAGAGGGGTCGGGCACGGGATTCAGGACCGGTTCGGCAGCGGCTCGGCGAACAGGCGGTTCTTCACGAGCGAGCGCACGCCGTGGAGCCAGGTGTCGTCGGTGTCGCCCTGGATCACCACCTGGCCGCCGCGCAGCACCTTGCCGCTGTCGGCATCCGTGATGGTGATGGTGAGGTTGAGGACCTGGGGGGCGCTGCGCTGGACGTAGCCGTAGACGACGAGCGCGGCGCCGGCGGCCTTCGCGATCGTCTCCGCGCAGCCCTCGCACTTGTAGAGCGGCGCATCGCGCCGGATCGCGGCGGCCTGGGGCCCGAGATCCACCGGTTCGAGGCCGCGGCCCGCCACCTCCCGGCGCAGGGCCTCGCTGGCGAGGGCGAGGCGCCTCGCATCCTCGGGGCGCAGGGGACGCGGCCCGATCGTGCCGGGCTCCGCCAGCTCGATCCCGAACACCGCCGCCGCGTCGGGCGCGGCCGCGGCCGGCACGCTCAGGAGCAGCGCCGCGAGGGCGGGGAGGGCGCGGGGAACCAGCATCGCCCGACCCTCGCACGGCGATGCGGGCCCGCGCAACGCGGTCGCCCGGGGCCCGACTTCGGACTTTCGGGGGAGGGCGCGCCTCTTAGAGAAGCCTCATCGATGAGGCGTTGAGGGGGCGCGAAAAACCCTGGTAGCCTGCCGCCCGCATGGTCGATCCCCGAACGCCCACCCTCGCCGCCCTCGGCCTCCTCGCCGCCCTGGCGGCCGCGCCCGGAGCACGCGCGCAGCAGGCGCCGACCCCGCCCGCCGCCGCGGCGCAGGCGGCCGAGATCCGCCTCGGCCTAATCTACCGGCCGGCCCCGGCCCCGTCCTCCTACGATGCCCAGGCGGCGCCGGAGGACGAGGGCCTGGCGGGCGCCAGGCTCGCGATCCAGGACAACGCGACCACCGGCCGCTTCGTGCGCCAGAGCTACGCCCTCGACGCGATGGCCCTCAGGCCCGCCGCCCCCGGCGAGCCGCCGCCGCAAAGCGCCACCGACGCCGCCCGGGACCTCGCCGCCCGGGGCCTGCGGTTCCTCGTCCTGGCGCTGCCTGCCGACGAGGTGCTGGCGGTGGCCGACGCGCTGAAGGGCTCGGGCGTGATGCTGTTCAACGCGAGCGCCCCCGACGACCGCCTGCGCGGGGCCGAGTGCCGGGCCGACCTCTTCCACGTCGCCCCGAGCCGGGCGATGCAGACCGACGCGCTGGCGCAGTTCCTGGCCTTCATGCGCTGGCGCAAGCTGTTCCTCATCACCGGCCCGCAGGAGGGCGACAAGCTCTGGGCCGAGGCGATGAAGCGCTCGGCGAAGAAGTTCGGCCTGCAGCTCGCGGCGGAGCGGCCCTGGACCTTCGGGCCCCTGGCGCGCGCGCGCGGCGACACCCCGACCCGGGCCGAGGCCCTCGTGTTCACCCGCGGCCTCGACTACGACGTCGCCGTGGTGGCGGACGAGGCGGGGGATTTCGGCGACTACGTGCCGTTCCATACCGTCGATCCGCGGCCCGTGGTCGGCACGCAGGGGCTGATTCCCACCACCTGGCACCCGACGCTGGAGGTCTGGGGCGCCGCCCAGGCCCAGAACCGCTTCCGCCGCCTCGCCGGCCGGCTGATGCGCCCCCTCGACTACCAGGTCTGGGCCGCGATGCGCGCGGTCGGCGAGGCCGCCTTCCAGAAGAAGACCACCGACCCGGCGGCCCTCGCGGCCGCCATCGCCGACCCGGCCTTCACCCTGCCGGGCTACAAGGGCGTGGCCTTGAGCTTCCGCCCCTGGGACCACCAGCTGCGCCAGCCGCTGCTGCTGGTGCAGCCGCAGGCACTCGTGGCGGTGGCCCCCGAGCAGGGCTACCTGCACCAGAGGACGCCGCTCGATACGCTGGGCATCGACCTGCCGGAGACGCAGTGCCGGCTGACGAAGTCGTGACCCGGCCTCGGCCATAAGTCGGCCTCGCCCGCGGCGACGCGGCAGGTCAGGTATGACGCCAAGGACCGCGGGCGAAGACCGCGGCCGGAGGGAGGACGAATGAGCCGTCACCGGATCAGACCGGCGCGAGCCGCAGCCCTCGCGGCCGCCCTCCTGGCCGCCGCGCCGGCCCACGCCGCCACGGTCTACGTCAGCAACGAGAAGGGCAACTCGGTCAGCGTCATCGACGTGGACACGCTCAAGGTCACGGCGACCTGGCCGGTGGGGCGGCGGCCGCGGGGGATCGCGGTCGGGAAGGACGGGAGCCTGCTCTACGTCTGCGCCAGCGACGACGACCGCATCGACGTTGTCGACACCAAGACCGGCAAGATCGTGCGCTCCCTGCGCTCGGGGCCGGACCCGGAGCAGTTCATCGCGCATCCGTCCGGCAACCCGCTCTACGTCGCCAACGAGGACGACAGCCAGGTCACGGTGCTCGACATCGAGAAGAACAAGGTGCTGGCCGAGGTGCCGGTGGGCGTCGAGCCGGAGGGGATGGGCCTGAGCCCGGACGGCTCGATCCTGGTCAACACCTCCGAAACCACCAACATGGCCCACTTCATCGACACCAAGACCTTCCAGGTGATCGACAACGTGCTGGTCGACGCGCGGCCCCGCTTCGCCGAGTTCAGCCGGGACGGGAAGTGGCTCTGGGTCTCGGCGGAGGTCGGCGGCACCGTCTCGGTGATCGACGTCGAGACCCGCAAGGTGGTGAAGAAGATCACCTTCAAGATCCCCGGCGTCACCGACGAGCAGATCCAGCCGGTGGGCGTGCGCCTGACCATGGACGGCACCAAGGCCTTCGTGGCGCTCGGCCCCGCCAACCGGGTCGCGGTGGTGGATGCCAGGAGCTACGAGGTCCAGAAGTACCTGCCGGTCGGCCAGCGGGTGTGGCAGCTCGCCTTCACGCCGGACCAGAAGCTCTTGTTCACCACCAACGGCACCTCGAACGACGTCTCGGTGATCGACGTCGAGGCCCTGAAGGTCACGAAGAGCATCCCGGTCGGCCTCCTGCCCTGGGGCGTCGCGATCTCGCCGCAGTGACATCACGTGCCGCGCCCCGAAATGACGGGCGCGGGATCCCCCTCCCACACGGGAGAGGGATGAAAGTTCGTCTCCTCACCCGGATCGCCCATGCGCCCGCTCCTCGCCGCCGCCCTGGCCGCCCTCCTCAACTCCCACGCCCTCGCCGGCGACCTCACCCGGGGGCGCACCGAACTGCCCGAGCTGGTCCTCGGCGCCGAGGACAACGACTACGCCGTGCCGGTGAAGGACATCGAGATGGAGGCCGGCAAGTCCTACCGCCTGCGCATCACCGCCAAGGGGCAGAAGGAGTACAAGTTCTTCGCCAGCGAGTTTTTCCGCGGCGTGTGGATGAACCAGATCGTCATCAACCACCTCGAGGTGCACATGGCCGGGCCGCCGCACCACCTCGAATTCGACGACCAGGGCACGATCGCGGTGGAGTTCGTCCCCGTCCGGGCCGGGGAGTTCCCGTGGACGGTCCAGGGGCTGGAGAGCCGGGGCATGACCGGGCGCTTCATCGTGAAGTAGCAGGCATTTGCGGGCGATGCCGGACCAGCCTACACCGGCAGCAAGAACGACGGAGGAACCCCCACGGATGCGCCTCGCCCTGGCCGCCCTGCTCCTGCTGCCGGCGATCCCCGCCCGCGCCGACGACGCGGCCGCGTGCCGGGACGGCATCGCGATGATCAAGGCGGAGCTGGCGAGATCCCCCGCCGAGCCGATCGCGCGCACCTTGCGGAAGGAGCTGCGCATCGCCGAGCGCGAACTCGGCGAGACGGAGTACGACGAGTGCCTCGACGCGGTGCGGGACGCCCGCCGGGCGCTGGGTCGATGAGCGGCGACGCCCTCGCGGTCGAGGCGGTCAGCCACCGCTTCGGCGCCCGCACGGCGCTGGACGCCGTGTCGTTCGCCGTGCCGCGGGGGGCGTTCGTGGCGCTGCTCGGGCCGAACGGGGCGGGCAAGACCACCCTGTTCTCCGTCGTCACCCGGCTCTACGCCAGCCAGGCGGGCCGCGTGGTGCTGCTCGGGCACGACCTCGGCCGCGAGCCCTCGCAGGCGCTCGCCCGCCTCGGCGTGGTCTTCCAGGCCCGCACCCTCGACACCGACCTGACCGTGCGCCAGAACCTGCTCTACCACGCGGCGCTCCACGGCATCCCCCGCAAGGCCGCGCTCGCCCGAATCGCGCCCCTGCTCGATCGCATCGGCCTCGCCGAGCGGCGGGACGACAAGATCCGCACCCTCTCGGGCGGCCAGTCGCGGCGGGTCGAGATCGCCCGGGCGCTGATCCACTCTCCCGACCTCCTGCTCCTCGACGAGCCCACGGTCGGCCTCGACCTCGAATCCCGCGCCGACATCGTCGCCATCGTGCGGGCGCTGGTGCGGGAGGAGGGGCTGTCGGTGCTCTGGGCCACCCACATCTTCGACGAGATCGAGGCCGAGGACCGGGTCGTGGTGCTGCATCGCGGCCGGATCGTCGCCCGCGGCGTCGCCGGCGCCTTGAGCGAGCCCTCGGGCTCCCTCGAGACCGCGTTCCGCCAGATGACCGCCGAGCGCCGGCCGGACGGTCCCAGACGAGACGACCCCAGGAGGGTCGCGTGAGGAGAGCCGCATGAGTGCCGGGACGTCCCTCACCCCCGTGCGCGGCCGTCTCGATGCCGGCGGCTACTTCATCGCGCTGTCCGGCATCGTGCGCCGGGAGCTACTGCGCTTCTTCAACCAGAAGGAGCGGTTCTTCTCCGCCCTTGTGCGGCCGCTGGTCTGGCTGTTCATCTTCGCGGCGGGGTTTCGCAACACGCTCGGCCTGTCGATCACGCCTCCTTATGAGACCTACGTGCTCTACGAGGTCTACGTCGTGCCGGGCCTCGCCGTGATGATCCAGCTGTTCAACGGCATGCAATCCTCGCTCTCGATGGTCTACGACCGCGAGGTCGGCTCGATGCGGGTGCTGCTCACCAGCCCCTATCCGCGCTGGAGCCTGCTCTTCGCCAAGCTGATCGCCGGCGTGGTCGTGTCGCTGATCCAGGCCTACGTCTTCCTCGGGATCGCGAGCTGGTTCGAGACCGACATCCCGTGGCGCGGCTACCTCCTCGCCCTGCCGGCCTTCCTGGCCTCCGGGCTGATGCTCGGCGCCATCGGGCTGTTCCTGTCCTCCCTGGTGCGCCAGCTCGAGAACTTCGCCAGCGTGATGAACTTCGTGATCTTCCCGATGTTCTTCGCCTCCTCGGCGCTCTACCCGCTCTGGCGGGTCAACGAGTCGAGCGCGGCACTGTACTGGATCTGCCAGGCCAACCCCTTCACCCACGCCGTCGAGCTGGTGCGCTTCGCCCTCTACGGCGCCTTCAACCCGGTGGCCTGCGCGGTCGTGGTCGGGACGGGGATCGTGTTCTTCGTCCTGGCCGTGGCGGCCTACGATCCCGGCCGCGGGCTCATCGCCCGCCGCGGCGGCCCGGCCGGGGAGGCGGGCTGACCGCCCGCCGCCAGCCTCGAGAGATGCCCGCGATGCTCCGCACCCTCCTCGCCACGCTCCTGGTCCTCGGCGCCGCCCCGGCGCTCGCCCAGCCCCGGCCCGACGCCGACTGGCCCTGCGCCCAGCGCAAGGTCTCGACGCTGGGCCCCGGTACGGTCTGGACCGGGCCCGACCCGACCCAGGCGCTGGCCGAGTGGGGCAGCGACACCGAGGCGGCGCTCCTCGCCCAGAAGATCGCCTCGCGCCGCCTGCCGCTGGAGGAGGTCGACGGTCTCCTCGACGCCTTCGTGGGCACCCTCGATCCGGGCCAGAAGCAGGTCCGCCTGACCCGGGTCTTCGCCGGGGTGTTCGAGGTGCTCAACGGCGAGCGCGACAAGGTCGTGGCCGGCATCGGCCGCTACGCCCGCGGCCAGCGCCTGCTGGCCGAGCGCATCCGCGACGAGGCCGGCCGGATCAGCGAGGTGAAGACCGCCCCGGACGTGCCCGACACCAAGGAGCTCGCCGAGCTGGAGACCCGCTTCACCTGGGACAAGCGCATCTTCCAGGAGCGCAGCCAGTCCCTGACCTACGTCTGCGAGGTGCCGACCCTGCTCGAGCAGCGCCTGGGGGCGATCGCGCGGAAGATCCAGGAGAGGCTGTGAACGACCGCACGGCTCCGGAGGCGAGCTTCACGCGCGATCCTACCACCCTCCCACGTCGTCCCGGGGCTCGCCGAAGGCGAAGAACCCCGGATCCGTCACTGCTGGCATCGGAGAACGAGGCGGTCCGCGTTCCGCTTCATCCTGCATCCTCAGCGGTGATGGATCCCGGGTTCCGCTGCGCGGCCCCGGGCTGACGATGGAGGATTCACCACCGTCGACGAACCGGACCGTCCAGGCGTCACCCGCTCACCCCGCCGGGGTGAACAGCTCCCCCTTGCCCAAGGTCGCGAGGTCGCCCGAGTACCGGCGCTGGCGCGCGCGCAGGAGCGCCGCCGCCTCCGGCGACAAGCCCTCCAGGGATCTCGCCAGGAGGCGCAGGACGACGAGGTCCTGGCGGCCGGTCTCGGCGAAGGTCGGCAGCAGGGCGCCGTGGCGGGCGGCGATCAGGGTGCCGCGGCGCATGCCGTAACCCGGATGGTCGCCGATCTCCTCCGCCACGATGGTACCGGCGATCATGCGGGCACCGGCGTGGGTGCCGGCGCGCTTCGCCACGATCAGGCCGGCGCGCATCCGGTTGCCGAGGCGGTCGCCCGCGACCCCGCCGATCAGCAGGGTCGCCCCGTCGAGCCCGGCCTGCGCCCCGTGGACCGCGCCGCCGGCGCTCTCCGCGGCGTCTCCGGCGATGCGGATCGTGCCGCCCCGGGCCGCCGTGCCGGCGAAGGGCCCGGCGGAACCGCTGACCGTGAGGCTGCCCCCTCGCATGCCGGCGCCGAGGCGCTGGCCGACATCGCCCTCGACCACGATCCGCCCGGCGCCGAGGCCGGCCCCGACCCGGTCGAGGCGCTCGGTGGCGCCGACGATCCGCAGCTCGTCCGACCCGTCGAGACTGACCTTGAAGCAGTCGCCGAGGGTGAGGCCGCGCCGGCTGGTGCCGACCGGCAGGCGGGCAACCTCCGTCTCCGACAGGCCCGCCAGCGCCGCCGGATGGAGGCCGCCGAGGTCCAGGCGCTCCGGCGGCGCCTCGCGCAGGGTGAGGGTGCTCATGCGGCGGCCCCGAGCAGGTCCCGGAGGTGGAAGTGGTGACGGCCGAGATTGCCGCCGTAATTGCCCGCCGTGACCGCGACGAGGCCGAGCTCGGCCCCGGCCTCCGTGGAGGCGTGGAGCGCCGCCCGCATCGCCGCCGCAACCGCGCCGGCGGAGAGCCCGTCGATGACGATCTCCAGCACCACGTCGACCTCCGGCGGCAGGGCCGAGCCGGCCCGGCCCTTCAGGGTCGGGCAGTAGGCGTCGTTGGTCGAGGCCATCATGCCCTTGGTGCGCCCGCCGACCTTGGACCCGGAGCGCACCACGCCGCCCGGGAAGGGCAGGATCACGTCCGGCACGCTGCGCGCCGCCGCGACCGCGATCTCGGCCACCCGCAGGGTGTCGGGAAAGCGCCGGCCGAGGAAGAGCAGGTTGCCGCCGCCGACCGCGCCCTCGATCGTCGGCACGGAGTGCTCGCACAGGAATTCGCCGTCCATCACCGGCGTGCGCCAGTAGCGCCGGCCGGCGACGCGCTTGGCCACGGAAAAACCGTCGCCGAAGTAGCGGATCGCCCCGCCGAGCTTGAGCGCCTTGCCGGCGTGCGGATCGTCCCAGGAAATGCCGGCATAGACCGCGCTGCCGGGCGAGGTGAGCACGCACTGCCCGACCCGGCGCAGGAGCTGGTCCTTGAGACCGCCGGCATCGAAGCCGAACAGCAGCACGCGCACGCCGGGGCGCCCGTCCGGGGTCTCGTCGGGGGAGAGCACGGCGTCGATGCCGGCCTCGGCGCCGCAGCCGATCACCGAGGTGGCGAAGCCCGTCATGGTGACGGCGGCGATCATCGCCCATTCGGCCGTCCCGGCGGTCAGCACCAGGGCGGTGCCGGCCATGTCGAAGGCCTCCGCGAAGGTGTCCTCGACCCGGATGCCGTGAAGGATCAGGTCCGGCATGCGACCGCCTCGAACACTGGCTCGGATCCTCGGCGCCCCGGGAAGGCCGCGTCCGGCACGGAGAAGCTCGACAGGCCGGCGCCGAAGCGGCCCTGGAGGTAGGCGTCGGTCCGCCGCGCCATGTCGGCATCGGCCTCGACCGCGAGCTGCAGCGTGCGGCCGCGGGGCCAGGCCACGACCTCGCCGTCCTCGACGATCACCGCGCCGTCCTTGAGCACCCGGTGGGCGCGGGCGAACATCGCGGTCCGGTCGGGCTGGTCGCGGTAGATCGCGACGTCGGCCCTGGCGCCGGGGCGCAGGTGGCCGCGGTCGTCAAGGCCGAGGAGCTTCGCCGGGCCGGAGCGGGTGAGCTGCGCCACCTCCGAGAGCGTGTACTCGCGCGCGATGCCGGCGAGTCCGGAGCGCTCGACCGCGACCTTCGGATGGGAGGCGAGTTCCCGGTCGCGGGCCTCCTTGTCCATCAGCAGGTGGAGGATGCGCGGATAGGCGGTGAAGGGCCCGCCGTTCGGGTGGTCGGTGGTCAGGATGGTGCGCTCCGGATCCGGCGAGAGCAGCATCAGCTCGAGCCCGATGGCGAATTGCAGCGCGGAGGTCGGGCCGCGGTCGCGGTAGCGGAACGGCACGATGCCGCCGCCCTCGGCGTCGCCGGCATTGACGATCCACTTCCGCGGGCTCGCCGCCTTGCGGCCGGAGAACTGGCGCAGGATGTCGAGGGAGATGGTCGCGGTCTGGCCGAACACCACCTGGCCGACGTCGAGGGTGGCGTTGGGATGGCGGCGCAACGCCTCGGCGATGCGCGGCGCCGCCGAGGCGAAGCCGCCGGTCAGCGGATTCTCCCGGTCGACCGCCGCGTAGGCGTAGAACTGGGCGTGGGCGAAGTGGATGCGCCGGCCTTCGGCCGCCTCCAGGGTCTCGATCAGGCTGTCGTCGGCCCCCGGCAGGCCGAGATTGCTGCAATGGACGTGGAGCGGGTGGGGCACCTTGAGCGCCTCGACGGCGTCGAGCAGGCCGCTCAGGATCGTCCGCGAGGTCAGCCCGTAGGCCGGCACCTCGTCGTCGAGGCCGAAGCGCACCGCCCCGTCCTTGAAGGCCTCGGCGCCGCCGGCGTTGATGACCTTGACGCCGAGCGCCCGCGAGGTCGCGAGGTTGAGGGCGACGAGGTCGCGCACCGCATCTCTCCCCGCCCGGTCGCGCAGAAGCTGGAGCAGGTGGTCGTCGTTGCCCATCACGCACAGGCCGCCCCGGTCGAGGAGCGGGATCTCGGCGAGTTCGAGCTGGGTCGCGAGCGCGTTGACCGGCGGCATCGCCGGCTCGACCGCGGTGGTGTAGCCCATCCGCGCGTAGAGGAGGCCGACGTCGCGGCCGGAGCCGTGCGGGTTCGGGGTGTCGGGCTCGGACAGGCCCAGCTCCGGCAGGAGCAGGCGCGCCAGCACCACGTTGCCGCCGGCGATGTGGGAATGGACCTCGACGCCCCCCGCCATCACGACGCAGGCGGCGGCGTCGATGGTGCGATCGGGCGCGCGGTCGGACGGGCCGGTGATCCGGCCGTCCTCGATCCAGACGTCGCCGATGGCGTCGCGCCCGGTGGTCGGGTCGATCACCCGGCCGCCGGCGATGCGGGTCAGCATGAGGCGGGGCTCTCCGGTTGTGCGGTCGGCTCATCCGCCGACCGTGCGGCCGGCGGGCTCGCCGGCCCGCCGGTCGCTGGCGCGGTGAGGCGGGCCAGGAGATCGGCGAGGATCGCGGCGGCGGGCGGCAGCGCCTGGGGCTCGGCTCCGGGCGCGGGGTCCTGCCACGCGATGGCGGCGCGGCGCGGGTGCCAGAGCGCGGCGCCGAACGCCTCGCCCGGCACGCCGACGCCGATGACGATCCGCGCCGCGTCGCCGCCGATCTCCCCGCCCTTGGGCGTCCCGAGGAGCGCCACGGTCGGCAGGGTGCGCGTCCAGGCGGGCAGGGGGGCCGGCAGGGAGGCGAGCCAGAGAGCGGCGTCGACCTCCCCGGCGGCGACCTGGCGCTGCGCATCGAAGCGCCAGGGATCGTGCTCGGGGGTGCCGCGGCCGAAGCCGACCCGCGGCCCCTGGCCCGTGCTCCAGGCCGAGACCTGCGCCACCGCCCGGCCCTGGTGGGGATCTCCGAGGGGCAGGGCGAAGCAGCGGGTGGACTCGTTCAGGTCCTTGACGAGGCCGTTCAGCATCTCGGCCCCGAGGGCGCCGGTCTCGGCGGGGTCGTACAGCACGACGCCGTAGAGGGCCTCGCGCAGGCGCACCGAGAGATCGGCGAGGGGATGGGTGCCGGCGATGCGACCGGCGACGAGGCCGCGCAGCAGGCCGACCGCAGCCGGAAGCCCGGCCTCGTCCACCGGGTAGGCGACGTGCTGGATGGCGCCGTCACCGGGCCCGCCGAGGGAGAGGAGCGCGCGCGGCCGCCCGGCCGCCCGGCCGCGGCCGGGGCCCTCCGCCGCCAGGTCGCGCATCAGGCCGGATTCCCAGGGGGCGCGCCCGAGCGCCAGCACCAGGTCGGCCCGGCCCCGCGCCTCGGCCGGCGTGGTGGTCATGGCGCCGCCGGCGGCGAGGGCCCCGAGATCGTCGTAGAGGGCCGCGCCCGCGGCGGGATCGAGGGATGCGCCGATGGCGCGGGCGAGGTCGAACGCCGCCTGCACCGCCGCCACCTCGGCGCAGAGACCGGCGATCAGGGGGCTGCGCGCGCCTGCCAGCAGCGCGGCCGCCGCCGCGACCGCCTCGTTCCGGTCCGCCGCCTGCCCGTCGATCCAGGCCGTCATCCGCCCTCGCTCACTTTGACCGGCCCGCAGGCCCGGTGCCGGACGCGTCCGGTCGTTGCAGCCGGGACGGTCGCATCCGGGCGCCCAGGCATGCAAGTCCCCCGAAAGTCCGGCCCGCGGCCGGCGCGGGGATGCGGCACGGGGCCGGATCCCCGCCTTGCACAGAGCCTGGCCGGGGCCGGCAAATATCCGCCGACCCCGAGTTGCCCAGCCGGCGGGCGATGTGGAAGAATCCGCCGACGATCGGGCGGCCCCGCGAGAGCCGCGGCACCGGGGCAGGAAGCGAGGCCGGTTTGGCGCACGGGATGGGGACGGCGTGGGCGGAGGTGCGGGTGCGTGCCCCGGCCCGGCTGCATTTCGGCTTCCTCGATCTGCATGGCGGGCTCGGACGGCGCTTCGGCAGCATCGGCCTCGGACTCGACGCGCCGGGCATCGACCTCACGGCCGCCCGCGCCGACACCCTGCGGGTCACGGGGGCGGACGGCCCCGGCATCGCCGCCGAGCTGGAGCGGGTGCGGACCTATGCGGCCCTCGCGGCCCGCCACCTCGGGGTGCCGGAGGCCGGGGCCTTTCACCTCGCCGAGGCGATTCCGGCCCATGCGGGCTTCGGCTCGGGCACGCAGCTCGCCCTCTCGGTGGCGGCGGCCCTCGCCGCCCTCCACGGCGCCCCGTTCTCCCCGGCGGCCTTCGCGGACGCCCTCGACCGCGGCAACCGCTCCGGCGTCGGGCTCGCGGCCTTCGTCACCGGCGGCCTGATCGTCGACGGCGGCCGGGATGAGAGCGACGCGGCCCCGCCGGTGATCTCGCGGCTGCCCTTCCCGGAGGCCTGGCGGGTGGTGCTGATCCTCGATGCCGGCCGCACCGGCGTGCACGGGGCCGAGGAGCGCCGCGCCTTCCGGGAGCTGCCCCGCTTCCCCGCCGCGGAGGCGGCCGAGATCTGCCGCACGGTGCTGATGCAGGTGCTGCCGGCGGCGGTCGCCGCGGATCTCGCGCCGTTCGGCGCCGGCATCACGGCGATCCAGCGCCGGATCGGCGACTACTTCGCGCCCCACCAGGGCGGACGCTACGCCAGCGCGGCGGTGGCGGCGGCCCTCGCCAGCGTGGAGGAGGCCGGCGTCGCCGGCTTCGGCCAGAGCTCCTGGGGACCCACCGGCTTCGCCCTCACCGGCGACGCGGAGGAGGCCGAGCTGCTGGTCGCGCGGCTTCGCACCCGCCACCCTAACCTCGCCTACCGCATCGCCCGCGGGCGCAACCGCGGCGCCGACGTCGCCTGATCCCTGCCCACCACCGGCGTAAGCCGGCTGACTGGCACCAACGTACAGGACACAGGCGGAGCCGGCGGGCTTACAAGCAGGACGGCACCCGCGCGCCGTCGCGCCGCGGGGTGCCGTGGAGCGGGCGTCGCGTTCGCCGCTGCGGAGGAGGTTCGGATGGCCCGGTCGATCCTGCACATGCTGACGCCGCTCAAGCACATGAGCCCGTTCGACGTAAACATGGCCGTGGACGCGGGCTTCGACGTCGTGGCGACCTATACGGGGGTCTTGCCCGGCGAGGTGGTGCCCCTCGTCCAGGACTCGATCTTCTCGCGCGCGCCGGAGCACGGCACCCGCACGGCGATCTTCATCGGCGGCAAGAACGCCGAGGCCGCCCTCGACATGGTGGACGAGGCGACCGGCGCCTTCGTGCCGCCGTTCCGGAACCACGTCTTCGCCGATCCGTCCGGCTCCTTCACCACAGGGGCCGCCATGGTGGCCTGCGTGCGCAAGGCGCTGCGCGACACGTTCGGCGAGGGGCTCGAGGCCAAGCGCGTCACGATCTTCGGCGGCACCGGCGTCGTCGCCTACTGCGCCGCGGTGATCGCCGCGCTGGAGGGCGCACACCCGGTCCTCGTCGGCTACGACGGCCGCGAGCGGGTGGCGGCGATCGCCGAGGGCATGCGGGCGCGGTTCGGGGTCACGGTCGAGGCCGCGGACGGCGCCAGCGCGGCGGGCCGCGTCGCCGCCGCCCGGGAGGCCGAGGTGATTCTCGCCGCCGCCGCCGCGGGCGTGCAGGTCCTGGACGCGGAGGATCTGGGCCAAGCCGGACGCCTCCTCGTCGCCTCGGACGTCAACGCCGTGCCGCCGGCCGGCATCGCCGGGATCGACGTCCACGCCGACGCCGCGCCCCTGCCGGGCGGGCGAGGCGTCGGCATCGGGGCCCTCGCCGTCGGCAACGTGAAGTACAAGACCCAGGCTGGGCTCTTCCGCCGCCTGCTCCAGGCCGACCAGCCCCTCGTCCTCGACTTCCGCGAGGCCTACCGGCTCGCCGTCGAGATCACCGGCCAGGCGTGACGAGGCGGGCATGACCGGCGAGGCGGTGCTGATCGCGGCGCAGTCGGGCCGGGCGCTGGCCGCCGCGGCCCGGCGGGCGGGCTACCGCCCCTTCGTCGCCGACCTGTTCGGCGACGAGGACACCCGCGCCCTCGCGGAGGGCTACCGCCGCGTGCCGGGCCGCCTCGGCACCGGCCTGGGGGCCCGGGCCGTGGAGGCGGCGCTCGCCGCCCTCGCCGCGGAGGCGGGCGCTCCCGTCGGCCTCGTCCTCGGCTCCGGGTTCGAGGGGGCGCCCGGCCTGATGTGGCGCCTCGCCGGGCGTCACCGCCTGCTCGGAGCCGCGCCGGAGGCGGTCGCCGCCCTGAAGGATCCGGTCGGCTTCGCGGCCCTGTGCGGACGCCTCGGCATCCCGCACCCGGAGATCGCCCTGGCGCCGGTGCCCGACCCGCAGGCCTGGCTGGCGAAGTGGCGCGGCGCCTCGGGCGGCGGCCACATCCGCCCGGCCACCCCGGGCCGGCTCCCGGCGGGCGCCTATCTCCAGCGCCGCGTGCCGGGCCTGCCGCGCTCGCTCAACGCCCTCGCGGACGGCCGAACGGTCGCCGTGCTGGCGGTGACGGAGCAGTGGGCGGCCCCCGGGCCCGGCCGGCCGTTCCGCTACGCCGGCGCCGCCGGGCCGGGCACGCTGCCGGCGGCGGTGCAATGTGGTGCCGAGCGGGCGCTCGCCGGCCTCGTCGCGACGACGGGGCTGCGGGGCCTCGTGAGCGCCGACCTCCTGGTCGATGGCGAGCGCTGGTGGCTCCTCGAGGTCAATCCGCGCCCGGGCGCCACCCTGGACGTGCTCGACCGCGGGCCCGCACCGCTCTTTTCCGCCCACGTCGCGGCGAGTTCCGGCCGATTGCCGAACACCTCGGCCCTGCCGCAGGGCGCCGCCGCGAGCGAGATCCTCTATGCCGGCCCGGCGATCCCCGCGGTGCCGCTCCTCGACTGGCCCGACTGGGCGATGGACCGGCCCGCCGCGGGAAGTCGCGTCGAGGCCGGCGCGCCGGTCTGCACGGTGCTGGCCGGGGGACCGGATGCGCGTTCGGCCCGGCGCGCCGTCGCATTGCGGGCCAAGGCCCTGCGGGCGAGGTTGGAGGAGGGGCCGGCCGACACCGCACGGGCTCTCGCCGGCCACCCCTTCACCCTCGGCAAAGTCTCGCAGGATCCTCTCTCCTGTGTGGGCTAGCAGAGAGGCACATCGGGCCGTGCGGCGTTGTGTGACTGCGACGGCGCCCGCGGGAGAGGGGGTCCCGCGCCGCACTCGCAAGAGAGAGCAAGACGGGCCCGCAGAGGCCCCCGACCGATCTGTCCGCCTGCCCCGGGGAGCCACCCGCCCCGACTTGGCCCGAGGGAGTAACCCGATGAGTGCAGCCTCCGCGTCCGCCGTCCCGCAGCGCCCGAGCGTGAACGCGCTCGCCGCTCCCCTGGTCGAGGCCCTGGCCGCCGAGGCGGTCCGCCTGCGCCTCGGCGTGACGCGGGCGGCGGACGGCTCGCGGCTGATCGATGCCGGGGCGCAGGCGCGGGGCTCAATCGAGGCCGGGCGGCGCATCGCCGAGATCTGCCTCGGCGGCCTCGGCACCGTCACGGTCGGACCCGCCGGGCCCCTCGAGGCCTGGCCCTTCACCGTGACCGTGCACAGCACCGACCCGGTGCTGGCCTGCCTCGGCAGCCAGTATGCCGGCTGGAACCTGGCCGACGAGGAGGGCGGCTCGGGCTTCTTCGCCCTCGGGTCCGGCCCCGGCCGGGCGGCCGCCGGGACGGAGCACCTGTTCGAGGAGCTGGCCTACCGCGACCCCGCCGACCGCATCGTCCTGGTGCTCGAATCGGGCAGCCCGCCGCCGCCCTCCGTCACCGCCAAGGTGGCGGCCGCCGCGGGCGTCCGCCCGGCCGACGTCACCTTCGTGTACGCCCCGACCCAGAGCCTCGCCGGTGCGACCCAGGTGGTCGCCCGGGTGCTGGAGGTCGCCCTGCACAAGGCGCACTCGGTCGGGTTCGATCTCGGCGCGATCGTCGACGGCCTCGGGGCGGCGCCCTTGAGCCCGCCGCACCCGGACTTCATCCAGGCCATGGGCCGCACCAACGACGCGATCATCTACGGCGGGCGGGTGCAGCTCTTCGTCGAGGCCGACGATGCCGACGCCAAGGGGCTGGCCGAGGCGCTGCCGAGCACCACCTCGCGCGACCACGGCGCGCCCTTCGCGGAGATTTTTTCCCGCTTCAACGGCGACTTCTACGCTATCGACAAGCACCTGTTCAGCCCGGCCGAGGTGGTGGTGACCTCGCTCCGCTCCGGCCACAGCCACCGGGCCGGCCGGCTGGTGCCGGAGCTGGTGGCGCGCTCCTTCGCCTGAGCCGCCCCTTGAGGTCACCCATGCGGATCGGGCTCGCGGCCGATAACGGCGCCTGGCACAAGGCCCGGCTCCTCGCCGCCTTGACGGATCTCGGCGCCGCGCCGGTGCTGTTCTCGCTGGCCGAGGTCACGGTCGAGACCGGCCACGACGAGCCCCTGCGGGTGCCGGGCTTCGGCGGCGGGCTGCCGGACGGGGTGCTGCTGCGCACCATCGCGGGCGGCACCTTCGAGGCCACGACGATGCGGCTCGGCGCCCTGCACGCCCTCGTGGCCGCCGGCACCGTGGTGTGGAACGGACCGACCGCCATCGAGCGCTCGGTCGACAAGGCGATGACGAGCCTGCTGCTGGCGCGCCGCCGCATCCCGACGCCGGAGACCTTCGTGCTCTCGCGCCGCGACGCCGCCGCCGAGGTCGTGGCCCGGGAGGCGGCGCCTGGCCGGCCACTGGTGCTGAAGCCCCTGTTCGGCTCGCAGGGGGAGGGCCTCCAGCTCATCGTCCGGCCCGAGGAGCTGCCGCCCGAGGAGCTGGTCGGCCGGGTCTACTACCTCCAGCGCTACGTCGCCCGGCGCGACGCGGCGTGGCAGGACTACCGGATCTTCGTCTGCGCCGGCCGGGCGGTCGCCGGGATGATCCGCGAGGGCGACGGCTGGATCACCAACGTCCACCGGGGCGGCCGGCCGCTGCCCTGGCGCCCGCCGGCCCGGGCCGCCGCGCTCGCCGAGGAGGCCGCCGCGGCGGTCGGCTGCGGCTATACCGGCGTCGACCTCGTCGAGGACGGGGAGGGCGGCTTCCTGGTGCTGGAGGTCAACAGCATGCCGGCCTGGTCGGGCCTGCAGCAGGTCACCCCGGTCGACATCGCCCGGGAGGTCGCGGCCGGCTTCCTGGCGGCGGTGCGGGCCGGGCATCCGCCTCGGCTCGTGGCCGCCGGCGGCCCGCCATGATGCCGCCGCCCGAGGCGCCGGTGCCGCCGCCCGAGGCGCCGGTGTCTCCTGGCGAACCGGCGCTCGGCCCGGAGGCGATCGCCGCGGCCTACCTCGCGGCCTGCCGGGCGGAGCTGGCGGCGATCAAGCCCGGCAACGTCCACGTCCACGCCGCCGGGCACCGGATGACGGTGGCGGATTTCGAGGCGAGCGCGGTCCTCTCCGCGCCCCACATCGCCGCGGCCGGCGCCCGGGTCGGGGCGCGGGCGGAAGGCGCGGTCGCCGCCACCCGGGTCGGCATCGGCCAGAACACCAATCTCGGCATCGTGCTCCTCTGCGCGCCGCTCGCGGCCGCGGCGGAGCGGCCCGGCCCCCTGCGCCCGGCCCTGGCCGCGGTGCTGGCGGGGCTCGACACCACGGATGCGGCCGGGATCTACGCGGCGATCCGCCTCGCCAGCCCCGGCGGCCTCGGCCGGGCCGCGCGCCACGACGTCACGGCGGAGGGACCGCCGCCGCCGCTCCTCGCCGCGATGGCGGAGGCGGCGGAGCGCGACCGCATCGCCCGGGCCTACGTCACCGGCTTCGCCGACCTGTTCGAGACCGGCCTCTCCGCCCTCGCGGCGGCGCGCGCCCGGGGCCTCACCGAGCCCTGGACCACCACGGCAGTGCACCTCGCCTTCCTGGCGGGCTTCCCCGACAGCCACATCGTCCGCAAGTTCGGCGCCGCCGCGGCCGAGGCGGTGCGGGCGGAGGCCGAGGCCGCCCTGGGCGGGCTCGCCCTCGGCGAGGGCGCGCGGGCGGTCCTGCTCGCCCACGACGCCGCCCTGAAGGCCGCGGGCCTCAACCCCGGCACCAGCGCCGACCTCACGGTGGCGACCCTGTTTCTCGACGCGATCGGCGGCCTGAAGGCCGGAGCAGGGCCCGATCCCGCGCAACCCGCCAATAAGTCTTAGTCTCGGTACGGCTTTCCTTCGGGCGCCGGGCCCGAAATGGACCATTGTACCGGCTTGGCCGGCTTGTTCACGGTTCAGCGGCGCTGTAGGGTCCGGCCGCTATCCGGTCAACCGGTTCGGCCTCCCGCTGAACGCCGACAACAAGGATGGCGGGGTCGATCCGCATTGTTCGGGCGGTCGGCTAACCTTATCGACACCTGGGAGAAACCCCACATGGCGACGATCAATAAGGTGATGGTGGGCGAGGCCCTCGTCGGCGACGGTAACGAGGTGGCGCATATCGACCTGATCATCGGCCCGCGCGGCAGCGCCGCCGAGACGGCGTTCTGCAACAGCCTGACCAACAACAAGCACGGCTTCACCAGCCTGCTCGCGGTGGTGGCGCCGAACCTGCCCTGCAAGCCGAACACCCTGCTGTTCAACAAGGTCACCATCAACGACGCCCGCCAGGCCGTCCAGATGTTCGGCCCCGCCCAGCACGCCGTGGCCAAGGCGGTGCAGGATTGCGTCGCCGAGGGCATCATCCCGGCCAGCGAGGCCGACGACCTCTACATCCTGGTCGGCGTGTTCATCCACTGGGAAGCCGCGGACG
Organism: Methylobacterium variabile; assembly: GCF_001043975.1. GTDB lineage: Bacteria > Pseudomonadota > Alphaproteobacteria > Rhizobiales > Beijerinckiaceae > Methylobacterium > Methylobacterium variabile. Next base: position 15,075 of record NZ_LABY01000084.1, on the reverse strand, counting down.
ACGCCAAGATCGAGAAGTACAACTACGAGGCCACGAAGCTGTCGATTCAGCGCGCCATCAAGGGCTCGCCGACCGCCGCCGAGGTCACGCAGCAGTACAAGACCGCGCAGCACCCCTTCGCGGCCAACGTCGCCTAGACAGGAAACCGTCCGGAACAGTCAGCGGCGCCTCCTCCGCCGCCCCCGCCGCCTCCGCCGCAGGGGCTGTTCCAGCGACTGGCCTCCATCTTCCTCGGACGCTGACCATCGCGATCGGGAGGGCCCGCCCGGGCCCTCCCTTTCCCGTGTTTCAGGCCCGCAGCCGCCCGTCGTGGATCGCGCTCGCGACCAGCACCCCGGCAGCCCCCGCCGCGGCGAGCGCCGGCAGGTCCTCGGGCCCGCGCAGGCCGCCGGCGGCGTAGAAGGCGATGTCCGGCGCCCGTGCCTTGAGGGCGCGCAGGCCCGCGAGGTCCGGCCCCGCACCGCTGCCGACCCGCGCGAGCGTCATCACGATCACCTCCGGCGGCCAGGTCGAGGCGTCCTCGTGCAGGGAGGCGGGCCCGAGGGGCAGGCCGTCCCGGCTGTCGAGGGAGAGCACCGCCCGGCCCGCGAGCCGGCGCACCAGGGTCTCGTCGGCCTGGCTCTCGCTGCCGAGCACCGGCCGGCCGAGGCCGGCGGCCAGGAAGGCGTCGACGCCGGCCTGCGTGGAGAAGCCCGCATCGACCCACAGCTCCACCCCCGGGCAGGCCGCCGCGATCGCCCGCATGGCGGCGAGGTCGGGCGGCGTCCCGTCCACGATCGCGTCGAGATCCGCGACGTAGAGCCGGCGCGCCGGCCAGGCGGAGAGGAGGCCGCGGGCCACGTCGGCGGGGGCGGCGCCGGGGCTGAGCGGCGTGACGATCGGCGCGTAGCGCTCGCGCTCGCCGGCCCGGGCCCGCACCACGACGCCGCCGCGCAGGTCGAGGACCGGCACCACCTCGGTCCGGGTTGCGGACGGAGGGGCGCTCATGCCACCCCGCCCCGACGTGCAGCGACCGAGACCCGACCGTGACCCATGCCCATCCCTCCGCTCCGCTCCGTCGCGTCATCGGCTGGGACCTCGGCGGGGTCCATGTCAAGGCGGCCCTGGTGGAGGACGGGCGGGTCCAGGCAGTGGTGCAGGCGCCGTGCCCGCTCTGGAACGGCCTGCCGGCCCTCGACGCGACGCTCGCGGCCCTGCCGGGCTGGGCCCGGGAGCCCGCCCGCCACGCCGTGACGATGACCGGCGAACTGACCGACTGCTTCCCGGACCGCGCCGCGGGCGTGGCCCAGCTCGCCGCCTGGGCCGCCGGGCACCTGCCCGGCGCGGTCGCGATCTATGCCGGGCGCTCCGGCTTCGTGGCGCCCGAGGCCGCGGCGGCGCACGCCGCGGACGTCGCCAGCGCCAATTGGCACGCCACCGCCTGCCTGGTCGGCCTCGCGCGGCCGGCGGCCCTCCTCGTCGACATCGGCTCGACCACCGCCGACCTGATCCCGATCATCGACGGCCGGCCCCGCGCCCTCGGCTACAGCGACGCCGAGCGGCTGGAGACCGGCGAGCTGGTCTATACCGGCGTAGTGCGCACGCCGCTCCTGGCGCTCGGCCGGAGCGCCCCGTTCCGCGGCCGGCGCACCGCGCTGATGGCCGAGTGCTTCGCCACCACCGCCGACGCCTACCGGCTGCTCGGCCTGCTGCCGGAGGTGGAGGACCAGCAGGACACCGCCGACCTGAAGGGCAAGTCGACGCACGAGACAGAGATCCGCCTCGCCCGGATGATCGGCCGCGACCGCCACGAGGGCGCCGGCCCCGACTGGATCCGCCTCGCCGGCCACTTCGCCGAGGCCCAGCTGCGCCTGCTGCACGACGCCGCCGGGCTGATCCTCTCCCGCGGCGACCTGCCGGAGGACGCCCCCCTGGCGGTCTGCGGCGCAGGCCGCTTCGTCGCCGCCCGGCTCGCCGCACGCCTCGGGCGCACCGCCGAGGACCTGACGGGCCTGATCGCGCCGCGCCTCGCCCCCGAGGCGACGGCCTTCGCCTCGACCTGCGGACCGGCGGTCGCCGTGGGCCTGCTGGCGGCGGCCCCACCCGTCACCGCGCCGCAGTGACCTCGGCGGCGGGCGTCGCCCCGCTCCGCGTCCGGCGGACGATCCCGAACGGGGCGGCGCTGCGGACGTCCCCTGTGCTGCCGGCCGATAAGCCCTCTTGCGGGACCGGCTCAGGAGTGCCGCGCTGCTGAGGGACCAGGTCCCCCGAGGCCGTCGTCGAGCGCCGCGCGCGCGCCGAGCCACGGCATGCTGATCGGGCTGTCGACGAGGAGGAGCAGGGTCCGGCGCAGGAGCTGATCGAGGACTTCGGGCCCGCCGGACGGCCCGAGATCCGCGCCGTTGAGCCGGTCGTCCAGCTCCCGGGTGGTACCGAGGAAACCCATGCTCCAGCCGGGGAAGCGGCGCTCGGCCGCGAAGTCCATCTCGATCACCGCCAGGGTGTGATGGCGCCGGTCGACCAGGATCGATTCGAAGATCGGCTGCACCGCGGTCCGGGCCCCCTCCAGCACCTGGAAGAAGCCGAGCCCGGTATAGACCAGCACGCCGGAGACATCGGCCGCCTGGTTACGCTGCCGGGCGGTGGCGAGCAGGTCGGCGACGTGGCCTTGCCCCAGCATCACCTCCGTCCGATGCGCGGCGGTGCTCTTGTAGATGATGCGGAAGATGTCCCTCGACATCCGAATCTCCGGGGGCAGATCACACTGTATAGGCCAATCGGTGCGGGCTGCGATAGCGCCCGGATGAGCAGCCGGAGCAATTTCGTGGAAGGAATGCCACTCAGGATGGCAATCACGATCCAGCGTCAACTGCGCCAGCGCAGCTCCCGCGGCTCGAGGGGATTGACGAAGGCGGAGCCGGCCTCCCGGGCGCGCAGGAACTCGCGCTTGAGGCTGAAGTACCATTGCGACTGTACGTCGCTCTCGCCCATCAGCACCATCGCGGGCTTCCGGTCGAGGCCGCGCTGCGCGATCTGGAGCACGTCCCGGTCCTGGCCCAGGAACTGGCGCATCAGCGGCCGGGCGACGGGCTTCAGCAGGTTGAGCGCCGGGATGTTCCAGTACATCGCGTTGATGAGCGCGGTGCGGCCGTTGGCGAGGGGCGAGGCGAAGGTGTAGTTGGCGAGGCGCTTCTCGCCGGCGGTGATGCGCTCGAGTCGCACGCCCGGCAGACGGAACTCGATCTCGACCTCCGGGATCGAGCCGAGCAGGCGGTAGGCGAGGGAGGCGGTCTTCGCCGTGTGGCTCGTCATGGTGAAGCCGAAGGGCGAGGGCGCGAAGTGCTTCACCTTCTCCTTCATCGTCTTCGACGGGCGCCACCACCAGGAATCGTGCACGTAGGCGACGTGGGCCGGGTCGACGAAGCTGAGCGCCACGAGGTCGAACGAGGCCTCGACCTCCAGGATCTCGACCAGCTGGCCGCAATAGGCGAAATCGACCTCCGGGATCGGCGGCGCGCCGTCCGGATCGCGGCCCGCATTCACCCAGATCAGGCCGGACTTCTCCGCCACCGCGAAGCGGGCGAGGCGGACCGAGGCGAAGTTGGCGTCGTCCCGGCGGGCGAGGGCGGGGATCGCCGCGCAGACGCCGTCGGGCCGGAACTGCCAGCCGTGGAACGGGCAGACGAGGTTGCCGTCGACCATGCGCCCGGCCGAGAGGGCCATGCCGCGGTGGGGGCAGCGGTCGCGCAGGGCGAAGAGCGCCCCCGTCTCCTCGCGCCCGACCACCACGGCCTCCTCGCCGAGGCTCACGGACCGCATCCCCCCGGGCCGGACGCTGCGGCTCTCGCCGACGCAGTACCAGACGTCGTCGAGCGCCCGGCGGATCGGATCCCCTGTCATGCCTGTCCCGCGGTCCCACCTCATCGGCCCGGGTCCATTCCGGCCGGCGCCAGTCCTTAGAGCAGCGCCCGATCGCGTTGCAATCCGGCGGGGCGCAACGCTCGCCTTTGCCGCACGTCCCGGCGCCGGGCCGGGATGCCGCGCGGCCTGACGATACCCGTGAGGAACACCGAGCGGGACCGTTCGTTACCGTGGCGAACATGCCGCAGGGCGAGCACGCCCCAGAGTCACGCTGCGGCCGGAGCCTCGAAAGGCCCCACGCTGGGCCCCATGACGGAGGATGATACAATGAGCCTGCTCGGGACGATTGTTGGCAAGATCCTGCACCCCTTCGGCGGCGGCGAAGCTCAGGCACAGACGCCTGGCGAGACGACGACCGGCGCGCCCGCGGGCGGCGACAAGGGTGCGGCAGACAGCACGGTGCCGAAGGTCGACGGCAAGGTCGACGTCGAGGCGGTGCTCAACGACCTCGCCGCCAAGGCCGGGCAGCCGCTGAACTGGCGCACCTCCATCGTCGACCTGATGAAGCTGCTCCACCTCGACAGCAGCCTGTCGGCCCGCAAGGAGCTGGCGAAGGAGCTGAACTACAGCGGCGACACCGAGGATTCCGCCACCATGAACGTGTGGCTGCACAAGCAGGTCATCCGCAAGCTCGAGGAGAACGGCGGCAAGGTGCCGGCCGACCTCAAGGATTAAGACTGCAGATGCTCGGCCCGCCCGCGAAGGGGCGGGCCGTCCTCACGGCCGGCCATGGTCCTGCCCGGCCGGTTGCCGGGCTTCGGCCAGGAGGCGCCGCGCGTCGGCGACGGCGTCCTCGAGCCCGCCGCGCGTCAGCCGCACCTGGATGGTGAGCGCGTGGGCCTCCCGCCGCAGCCTGTCGGCGTCGGTGCGGATCCGGGCCGTCTCTAGCACGATCTCGTCCAGCTGCTCGCAGATCTCGTCGAGGCTCAGATCCCCCGGGAGGGCGGGCAGGTCGAAGCCGGGCCCGGCATCGGGCAGGCGCACCAGCGTCAGGCCGGGCCAGGATTCCCGCAGCCGCGCCGCGATCCCGGGCAGGTCCGGCGAGGCGGACAGGCCCGCGCTCACCAGCGCCATGTCGACCACCGGCAGGCCGAACCCGGGGGCGGTCAGCGCCGGGCTCAGATCCGCCCCCACGGCGTCGACGACGTCGTAGCCCTTGGCCGCCAGCTGGCCAGCCAGCGGGGCCACCGCCTCCCCCGCGGTCCGGAGCATCAGCAGAACGGGTGCGCAGGGATAGCCCATTCAACGTAAGTAGCACAGGCGCCGTCGCGGCTGTAGCGGCCGTTTGGCCTAAGCTTGGCCATGGCCGCGCCGGCGTCAGCGCCCCGTGCGCACGCGGGTCCAGAGCCGGGTCACCACCCGCTGGGTGCGGTCGTCGTAGGCGGTGTTGGTGAACAGCCGGCGGAAGGTGGCCTCGTCCGGGTAGATGCCGGGGTCGGAGAGGATCTCGGGGCGCACCAGGGCCTTCGCCGCGAGGTTGCCGCTCGCATAGGCGACGAAGTTGGTGTTGGCCGCCGCCACCTCGGGCCGCATCATGAAGTCGATGAAGGCGTGGGCCTCCGCCGGATGCGGCGCGTCCTTCGGGATCGCGAAGGCGTCGAACCACATCAGGGCGCCCTGCTGCGGGATGTAGTAGGCGATGTCGACGTCGCTCTTCGCCTCCCGGGCCCGCCGGCGGGCCTGCAGCACGTCGCCGGAATAGCCGACCGAGAGGCAGACGTCGCCGTTGGCGAGCTGGTTGATGTACTCGGAGGAGTGGAACTTCTGCACCGCGCCGCGGATGCGGAACAAGGCATCGCCCGCCCTGTCGAGGTCGTCGACGCGCCGGGAGTCCGGCTTGAGGCCGAGGGCCTGGAGCACGCTCGGAAAAATGTCCTCCGGCGAGTCCAGCATCGTGACGCCGCAATCCTTGAGCTTGGCGACCAGCTCCGGGCGCAGGACGATGTCCCAGGTGTTGAGCGGCTGGTTGGCCCCCAAGCGCGCGCGCACCAGCGCGGTGTTCACCCCGATGCCGGTGGTGCCCCACATGTAGTCGACGGCGTAGACGTTGCCCGGGTCGTAGGCCGCGAGCCGCGCCGTCACCTCGGGCCAGGCGTGCTTGAGGTTCGGCAGCTTGCCCTTGTCGAGGGGCTGGAAGGCGCCGGCCTTGATCAGGCGCTGCAGGAACGGGCCGGACGGCACCACGATGTCGTAGCCGGAGCGGCCGGCGAGCAGCTTGGTCTCGACGATCTCGTTGGTGTCGTAGGTGTCGTACACGACCCGGATGCCGGTCTCGCGCGTGAAGGCGTCGAGCATCTTGGGGTCGATATAATCCGACCAGTTGTAGATGTTGACGACCCGCTCCGGCGCGGCCGCGCCCGCAGGCCCCGCCGCGAGGGCCACAGGCCCCGCCGCGAGGGCGAAGAGGCGGGCGGCCGCCCGCAGGAACCCGCGCCGGAGGAGCGTCATCGTCAGGCCCCGGTCGCGGCGATGACCGAGATCTCGACGCGGTATTGCGGGCCGGCGAGCTTCGCCTCGACGGTGGCCCGGGCGGGGGCGTGGCCGGCCGCGACCCAGCCGTCCCAGGCCCGGTTCATCTCCGCGAAGGTCGACATGTCGGCAAGGTAGATGGTGGCCGAGAGGAGCCGGGTCTTGTCGCTGCCGACGCTCGCGAGCAGGGCGTCGATCTGGCCCAGGATGTCCTTGGTCTGCGCCTCGACGCCCTCGGCATCGGAGACCTGGCCGGCCAGGTAGGCGGTGCCGCCATGGACCACCGCCTGGCTCATCCGGGTGCCGGTCTCGAAACGCGTGATGGTCATCGGGAACTCCTTGAGCCGAGTTTGAGCGCTCCGGCGCCTTGTGCCGCCGAACTTGGGGTCGCGTAAAGGGCTGTCGCGGCGCGCCGGAAGAGGCGGGCGCGGAGCGCGAGTCCCGCGCGGGTCGCACGTCCTGCGCAACCACGGCCCGACCCGCGCGTTTGACCCTCAGCTAAGCGGAGCCGAAGGGCAGCACCCATGCTTGAGATCCTGTGGACCATCATCATCGGCTTCGTCGCCGGTGTCATCGCCAAGTTCATCATGCCCGGCTCGGCGAACGAGCCGAGCGGCTTCATCATGACGACGCTTCTCGGCATCGTCGGCGCCTTCGTGGCGACGTTCCTCGGCCAGGTCACCGGCTGGTACAGCCCGAACCAGGGCGCGGGGCTGATCGCCTCGGTCGTCGGCGCGATCATCGTGCTGGCCATCTGGGGCTTCATCCAGGGCCGCCGCCGCAGCACGGCCCTCTGAGTTTCCCGAGCCGGCGGCGTCCGCCGGCTCACCCGCGGACGAGAGAAGGCCCGCGCCGGGATGCCGGCGCGGGCCTTCTGTTTGCGCTCGACCCAAGGCTCGGGACCGGGGCGCCCGCGCGGGCGCCCCGGTCATTCAGGTCAGATGCGCGCCGGCTCGTGCGAGCCCTGGTTCATCAGCGACTTGGCGGCACAGTGGCCGGTGGCCCCGCGGATCGCCAGGAGCGAGCCGGCGACCAGGGCCGCGAGGCTCAGGAACTTGTTCGGCCGCGGCTGCGCCGCCGCGGCGGCGAGGCCGAGGCCGAGCACGACCGAGATGGCGCGCTCCTTGGTGGTCAGGTTGCGCTCGCCGCTGAACACGTCGTGGATCAGGTCGCTGGCCATGGGATCTCCGTCAGGCTAAAGCGCGGGTGTTTCCGCTGCGTCGCGGTGCGAACGCGGGCGGGAGCCGGACGTTCCCTGCCGGTCCCGTCCTCAGGCCTCGGCCGACTCGGCGAGCAGGCGGTCGTCGATCTCCCGTGCCCGCACGGCCGCCGGGCGGTCGGCGAGGCGCGCCACGTAGGCCTCGTAAGCCGGGCGCCGCTCGATCGAGCCGAACTGCATCCCCCACATCAGGTGCGCGCCGACATAGAGGTCGGCGGCCGAGAAGCGCCCACCGGCGAGGTACTCGGCCGCCGAGACGGCGCCCTCAAGGGCATCGAGAACCTCGGCCAGGCTGCCGTACCCGACCATGCCGCGCATCCGCGGATCGTCCGGCACCACGACGCCGAGGGCCTTGTTGGTCACCGCCGCCTCGACCGGCCCGGCACCGAAGAACAGCCAGCGGTAATAGGCGCCGCGCTGGGGGTCGCTCAGGCCCGGGGCGAGACCGGCCTCCGGGAACGCATCCGCCAGGTAGGCGCAGATCGCCGCCGTCTCGGTCACGGTGACGCCGTGGTGGCGCAGGGCCGGCACCTTGCCGAGGGGATTGATCGCCCGGTAGGCCGCCTCCTTCATCGCCGGTCCGTACCCGACGACCTCGGTGCGGTAGGACGCCCCGACCTCCTCCAGCATCCAGCGGACGATGCGGCCGCGGGACATCGGGTGGGTGTAGAAGACGAGTTCGTCGCTCATGCGCTGTCTCCCGGCGGGCGAATCATCGGCGCCCGCGGAGACCTTGAAGCAGAGGCGGGCGCGGTCGGGAAGGCGGGCGGGTTCGACGCCGCCGAGCGGACAGGATCCCGGTCTGCGCGACGAACTATGTCTTCAGCGGCCCGTCACCTGGGTTGCTCTGCGTCGCCCCGGGACGACGGGCAGCCTCACATCCAGCCGCCGCGTTCCGCGGCGGCCGGATGCGCTCCGCTCTCGCCGCGGTCGATGCGACCGGCGCACATGAAAAAAGCGCGGCCCCGAAGGGCCGCGCTTCCCTCTCATCGCGGCGGAGACCCGTCAGGCCTCCACCCCTCGCATCGGGCGATCACTCGCCGGCGCGGGACTGCTTCTCGCGGGTGCGGTCGGCGTCGCGCTGGGCCTTCAGCTTCTCGGTGATGTCCTCGCCGGTCTCCTGGTCGACGACCTTCATCGAGAGGCGGATCTTGCCGCGCTCGTCCTGGCCGAGGAACTTCACCTTCACCTTGTCGCCTTCCTTCACCACGTCGGTGACCTTGGCGACGCGCTGGGGCGCGAGCTCCGAGATGTGGACGAGGCCGTCCTTGGCGCCGAAGAAGTTGACGAAGGCGCCGAACTCCATCGTCTTCACGACCGTGCCCTCGTAGATCATGCCGGGCTCGGCCTCCGCCACGATCGAGCGGATCCAGTTGTAGGCGGCCTTGATCGCCTTGCCGTCGGACGAGGCGATCTTGACGACGCCGGTGTCCTGAATGTCGATCTTGGCGCCGGTCTTCTCGACGATCTCGCGGATCACCTTGCCGCCGGTGCCGATCACTTCCCGGATCTTGTCGGTCGGGATCTGCATCGTCTCGATGCGCGGCGCGTGCTCGCCGAGCTCGGGCCGGGCCGCGGTCAGGGCCTTGGCCATCTCGACGAGGATGTGGGCGCGGCCGTCCTTCGCCTGGGCGAGGGCCACGCGCATGATCTCCTCGGTGATGCCGGCGATCTTGATGTCCATCTGGAGCGAGGTGATGCCCTCCTCCGTGCCGGCCACCTTGAAGTCCATGTCGCCGAGGTGGTCCTCGTCGCCGAGGATGTCGGACAGCACGGCGTAGCGCTCACCCTCGAGGATGAGGCCCATGGCGATGCCGGCCACCGGACGGCGCAGCGGCACGCCCGCATCCATCAGCGACAGCGAGGCGCCGCAGACCGAGGCCATTGAGGACGAGCCGTTCGACTCGGTGATCTCCGACACGACGCGGATCGTGTAGGGGAACTCGTGGGCCGGCGGCAGCAGCGGGTGCACGGCGCGCCAGGCGAGCTTGCCGTGGCCGATCTCGCGGCGGCCGGGCGAGCCCATGCGGCCGGTCTCGCCCACCGAATAGGGCGGGAAGTTGTAGTGAAGGAGGAACGTCTCCTTGTAGGTGCCCTCGAGCGCGTCGATGAACTGCTCGTCATCGCCGGTGCCCAGCGTCGCCACCACCAGCGCCTGGGTCTCGCCGCGGGTGAACAGCGCCGAGCCGTGGGTGCGGGGCAGCACGCCGACCTCGGAGACGATCGGGCGCACGGTCTTCACGTCGCGGCCGTCGATGCGGGAGCCGGTGTCGAGGATGTTCCAGCGGACCACCTTCGACTGGGCCTCCTTGAAGGCGGCCTTGACCTTCTCGGCCTCGAAGCGAGCCTCGCCCTCGGCCGGGGCCAGCGCGGCCATCACCTTCGCCTTCACGGCGTCGACGGCGGCGTAGCGCTCCTGCTTGACCGTCTTCTTGTAGGCCTCGCGCAGGTCGGCCTCGCCGACCTCGAGCACGGCCTTCTCGACCTCGGAATTGTCCGCCGGCTGGAAGGCGCGGGGCTCCTTGGCGGCCTTCTCGGCCAGGCGGATGATCGCCTCGATGACCGGCTGGAAGTGCTTGTGGCCGAACATCACGGCCCCGAGCATCACATCCTCGGGCAGTTCCTTCGCCTCGGACTCGACCATCAGCACGGCGTCCTGGGTGCCGGCGACGACGAGGTCGAGGGTCGAGCCCTCCATCTCCTGAATGGGCGGGTTGAGCTTGTACTGGCCGCCGACGTAGCCGACGCGGGCAGCCCCGATCGGGCCCATGAACGGCACGCCCGAGAGGGTCAGGGCCGCCGAAGCCGCCACCATGGCGAGGATGTCGGGATCGGTCTCGAGGTCGTGCGAGAGCACAGTGACGACGACCTGGGTGTCGTTGCGCCAGCCCTCGACGAAGAGGGGGCGGATCGGCCGGTCGATCAGGCGGGAGACCAGGGTCTCCTTCTCGGAGGGACGGCCCTCGCGCTTGAAGTAGCCGCCCGGGATGCGGCCGGCGGCGTAGGTGCGCTCCTGGTAGTTGACCGTGAGCGGCAGGAAGTCGATGCCGGGCTTCGGCTCCTTCATCGACACCACGGTGGCGAGAACCGAGGTCTCGCCGTAGGTGGCCACCACGGCACCATCGGCCTGGCGGGCGACCTTGCCGGTCTCGAGCACGAGCTTGCGCCCGCCCCACAGCAGCTCTTCGCGTTGAACGTCGAACATGTTCGTCATGCCTTCCTGCGGTCCGGGAGGGCGGCGCCAGCGCAAGACGGCGAGGGGCTCCGAGGAGAAGCCACCGGCGATCCTGCCCTGGCGGTCGCGGCCCGCGTTCCTCGCGGGTCCCGGCAGAGTGGGGCGGCCGGACCCATTCCGGCCCACCCGGGACGAAGAAACCTCGGGCTCCTTCGCAAAACGCGGCCCGGACCGGTGCCCGAACCGCGTGAAACCCGCCTTAGCGGCGGATGCCGAGGCGCTCGATGAGGGCGCGGTAGCGCGCCTCGTCCTTGCGCTTCAGGTAGTCGAGGAGCGACCGGCGCTGCGACACCAGCTTGAGCAGGCCGCGGCGCGAGTGGTTGTCCTTGGTGTGGGTCTTGAAGTGCCCGGTGAGGTTCTGGATCCGCTCGGTGAGGATCGCGACCTGCACCTCCGGCGAGCCGGTGTCGCTGCCGCCGCGGGCGTGTTCCTTGATGAGCGCGGTCTTGCGCTCCGCCGTGATCGACATCGCGTGTCCTTTCAGGTGCTACAGGTTCATCAGGTGCGCGGCTCCATGAGAGGGAGGCCGCCTCCCGCGCGAGGCTCGGCCGGGCCGGGATGTCGTCCAGCGCGGTCTGCCAAGGCGAAAAACCTCGCCGTATGCGGGCGAGGGTGCCGGACCCTATACACGATCCGCCGGGCCTTGCCACTCCTCATCGGCCCTGTCCGCAACGCGCGGTTTCGTCACGCCCGCGCCGATCTCCCCGAGAACAGCCGAGGTCGAACCCAGGATACCCCCGCGTGGTTTGACGGCCATTCACCACCCCACGAGGTTTCTCGATGACGACCACCGCGACCGCGGACAAGACCGGCACGGCCACCAACGAGACCGTGCAGTCGATCTACATCACGGCATTGCGCAACACGCACGCCCTGGAGAAGCAGGCGGCGCAGATGATCCAGCGCCAGATCGAGCGCTACGAGCACTACCCCGAGCTGTCCCAGGCCCTGCGGCTGCACAAGAGCGAGACCGACCAGCAGGTCACCCGCCTCTCCGACCTGCTGCACGGCCACGGCGAGGACCGCTCGCTGCTCAAGGACGTGGTGACCCAGACGGTGGGCAACGTCGCGGCCCTGGTCCACAGCGTGACGAGCGACGAGGTGCTGAAGAACCTCTACACCGACTACTCGGTCGAGACCTACGAGATCGCCGCCTACACCTCGCTGATCGCGCTGGCCGAGGAGGCCGGCCACAGCCGGGACATCGAGCCCTTGCGCCTCTCGCTTCGGGAAGAGGAGCGCATGGCCGAGGCGGTGTTCAAGCAGATCGTGCCGGTGACGAAGGGCTACGTCGCCCGCGAGGTCCAGGGTCAGAAGGCCGACCGGTAGGAGCGCGGCGAGCCGCCGGGTTGCGACGGTCGCGCCCGGCGGCTTCGCGGCGTACGACCCGTATGTCGGGCGCCGGGCGGCTACGGCCTGGATGCTTCGAACCCGGCCGCGGAGGCCGTCCCGGCAGCGGCCTCGGCCTTCTTGCGGGCTGCCACGAAGCTATCCTTTTTCTCCAGCGCGGGCGTTCAGTGCGGCGAGGGCGAGATCATGCTTCCCGGCTCGATAAGCTGTGACCCCGGCACGCAGCCGGTCCTGCGCCGCGGTCGACGAGGGGGGACGGTCCTCTCGGTCTCAGGCTCGCGCTCGGACCAGCGACGATCCCGTCGGGCAGGCCATTGCCGACCAGCACCGCGGAGGCGGGGCTATCACCGCGCGTCGGCCGGCACTCCCCGTGTCATCGCGCTCATCATCACGAGGATGGAGGTCGTTGCGATCAGCGGCATGCCGACGCCCAGTCTCCGTTTCAGAGGAGGCTGCGCGGATGCAGATGACGATCGCAGCCCGGAGACTAACCGGGACGGGACGCCGAAGGCTCCCGCCGCCGCACCATCCCGGCCGCGATCCCGCCGCGCCGAGCCGGAGATCTGCTCACAGGCGGGAGCGGCACCGCCGGGACACGCCCGAGTGCGAGTGCCGGCCCTACAGCTCCAGCTCCACCGTGACCGGCACGTGGTCCGACGGCTTCTCCCAGGCGCGCGTGTGCCGCGCGACCGTCACCGCCTTCACGGTGCCGGCGAGGTCCGGGGTGACCCAGATGTGGTCGAGGCGCCGGCCCTTGTCGGCGGCGGCCCAGTCGGGGGAGCGGTAGCTCCACCAAGTGTAGATCTTCTCCGGCGGCGGGCGCAGGTGGCGCATCGTGTCGATCCAGCCGGCCTCGCCCCGCAGGGTCTCGAGGCGCTCGGTCTCGATCGGGGTGTGGCTGACCACGTCGAGGAGCTGCTTGTGCGACCAGACGTCGTGCTCGAGCGGCGCCACGTTGAGGTCACCGACGAGGATCGCCGGGCCGGAAGGGCGCCGGCCGCCCCAGGCGCGCAGCTCGTCCATGAAGGAGAGCTTGTGGGCGAACTTGTCGTTGAGCTTGGGATCCGGCACGTCGCCGCCGGCCGGGACGTAGAAGTCGTGCAGCACGATGCCGGCCGCAGGCCCGGCCTCGGGCCCGAGCACCGCCGAGATGTGGCGCGCGTCCTGGCGCTCGCAGAAGCTCATCACGTCGCGGGTGACGAGGGGCAGGCGCGAGAGGATCGCGACGCCGTTATAGCCCTTCTGCCCGGCGAAGACGACGTGCGGGTAGCCGAAGCCCTGCAGCTCCTTCAGCGGGAAGCGGTCGTCCGGGCACTTGGTCTCCTGGAGGCAGAGCACGTCGGGCTTCGCCTCGTCGAGGAAGCGGCGCACGAGGTCGATGCGCAGGCGGACCGAGTTGATGTTCCAGGTGCTGACGGTGAGGCGCAACGGTCGGGTACTCGCGAACTCGAAAGTGATCAGTTGGGGCGGGCCTGCTGCATCTTGGCCTCGAGCTCCTTGTCGACCGCCCGGCCGTAATTGATGACGAACATCATGCCGTCGACCGCGCGGCCGCGCTGGAGGTTGGAGAGCAGCACGGTGGTCTGGTAGCCCTGCGGGTCGGTGATCCGCCACTGGCTCAGGGTCTTCATCGCGTCGTCGAAGTAGAGCGCGATGCGGGAGGTGCCGCCGAGCGTCGAGCGGTCGTCGAGGACGATGCGGATGCCGCCGGGCTCGGCCGCGACGTCGGTGACGGTGAGGTCGCGGGCGAGGTCGATCTTCTCGCGCAGCAGGAATTTCAGCGGCGTCTGCGAGATGAAGTAGAGGTCCTGGGTGGCGAGCTTGCGGTCGCGCACCGCCACCGACGTGCCGTCGGCGATCACCTCAAGGGTCGAGGGCTGGTCGTAGTCGAAGCGCAGGCGGCCGGGCTTGGCGAGGTAGAGCTTGCCGCCGATCTTGCGCCCGTCGGCACCGATCTGGACGAAGTTGCCGGTCAGCGTCGAGACGCCGTTGAAGTAGGCGTTGGCGCGCTCGATCACCGCCGCCGGGTTGGCGGGGTCGACCGCCGCGGCAGGAGTGACGGCGGCAACCTGCTGGGCCGGCCGCCCTGCCTCGGTCGGGGCCGGGACGGCCGCGGTCTCGACGGGCTCCGGCGCGGCCTTGCCGCCGCCGAGGGAGGACGGCCGGCGCGGCGGCAGGGGCGCCTTGGCGGTGGAGGGACCGGCCGGCGCCGGGGCGGCCTCCGGCTGCGGCGCCTGCTGCGCCTCTTGGGCCGGGTCCTTGCGGCCGAACAGGCCGTCGAGAAACGACGACACCTGCGCCTGCGCCGGCGAGGCGGCGAGCACGGCCGGCACCGCGAGGGCGGCGACCGAGAGCGCGGCGCCGAGGGACACCGCGCGGAGCGGGCCGGAGCGGGGACGGCCGTTCATCGGCAGGGTTCTCCGTGTGGGCGAACGGGGAGGGACGGGCCCGCGCCGGCACGCCGACGCCGCGCCGGCCCGGAACGACGGTGTGCCGCGAGGGGCCGCTCCCGCCATAGAGCCGCCCCCTGTGGCGAATATGCGACGGCGGGGCCGCTCACGCCTCGTCCCCTCCGGGCTGGGGCGCGGGCTCGATCAGGATCTCGCGTTTTCCGGCGTGGTTGGCGGGGCCGACGATGCCCTCGCGCTCCATCCGCTCCATCAGCGACGCCGCCCGGTTGTAGCCGATCTGCAGCCGGCGCTGGATGTAGCTCGTCGATGCCTTCTTGTCCCGCAGCACCACCGCCACCGCCTGGTCGTACAGGTCGGCCGTCGGGTCGCCGAAGCCGCCTTGGTCCATGACCGGGGTGTCCGGCGCGGCTGCCGCCTCCTCGGCCTCCTCGTCCGCCGTGACGGCGTCGAGGTAGGAGGGGCGGCCCTGCCGCTTGAGGTGGGCCACCACC
>NZ_LABY01000083.1 GCF_001043975.1 Methylobacterium variabile | reverse complement strand
CTCATTCACCCGATTGCCCTGCGTCGCGGGTCCTCACCGCTTGAGCGCCGCTAGGCCCTTCAGGTATATCTCCGGTAACCCGTTCTCCCGCCCGGCGGCGATCACGCCCTCGAGGTAGCCCGGCCGCGGCACCCCGCCGTTGCCCCGCCCGAGATACACCAGCGCCCGCCGCACCCCGCCCTCGGTCGAGACCGGCTGCTGCGCCTTGACGTAGAGCCCGCTCGCCACGCCCTCGTAGCGGTCAAGGGCCGGCACGTCGGAGAGCGCCAGGTCCCACAGCACGCCCCAGACCGTGCCGGTCGGGGAGCGTTCCACCGAGGCGTAGCCCTCGCGCATGATGACGAGGCGGTGGCGGTTGAGCCGGCCGAGGCCCAGCACCCGCGAGGTGGGGCAGCGCCGGGCCATGGCGGCCCGGTCCATGTTGGAGCCGTAGGCGAAGTAGAGCGGCACGAACGACCGGTCAGGCGAATTCGAGGATCACCGCGTCGACCGCCAGGCTGTCGCCCTCCTTGGCCTGGATGGTCTGGACGGTGCCGTCGCGCTCGGCGCGCAGCACGTTCTCCATCTTCATCGCCTCGACGACGGCGAGCGGCTCGCCCGCCTTCACCTCCTGGCCGGGGGTGACCATGATCGCCTTCGCCAGGCCCGGCATCGGGCAGAGCAGCTGCTTGCCCGAGCCGCCGACCTCCTTGACCGGCATCAAGGCCGCGAGCTCGGCCTCGCGCCGCGTATAGACCCGCGCCTCGGCGGCGGCGCCCGCGTGCTGCAGGAAGACGCCGTTGAGGAGGCCGCGGACCTGGATCGCCGCAGGCGCACCGCCGATCGTGCCGGTCCAGACCGGCTCGCCCGGCCGCCAGCCGCTCTCGACCGGCCAGACCGTCCCGTCCGCGAACGCCACCGCGATGCCGCCGTCGATGGTCTCGACCGTGGCCTCGAAGCGCTGGTCGCCGAGCATCACCACCCGGTCGCGCTCGAAGCGCAGGAGCTTCGGGTCGCGCATCTGGCCCGAGATGCCGCGCTTGCGCTCGTTGAGCTGGTGGTCGATGGCCGCGGCCGCGGCCGCCATCCGGCGCGCCACCTCGCCCGCGGGCTTGGGCGCCTCGAACCCGTTCGGGAACTCCTCCGCGATGAAGCCGGTGGAGAGCCGGCCCTCCTGCCAGCGCGGGTGGTGCATCAGCGCCGACAGGAACGGGATGTTGTGGCGGATGCCGTCGATCGCGAACGCGTCGAGGGCCTGGGCCTGGGAGGAAATCGCCTCGTCGCGGGTCGGCCCCCAGGTAACGAGCTTGGCGATCATCGGGTCGTAGTGGATCGCGATCTCGCTCCCCTCCTCGACGCCGGTGTCGTTGCGCACGATCGCCTCACCCAGCTTGCCCTCCGCCGGCGGCCGGTAGGTGGTGAGCCGGCCGATCGAGGGCAGGAAGTTGCGGGTCGGGTCCTCGGCGTAGACGCGGCTCTCGACCGCCCAGCCGTTGAGCGTCACGTCAGCTTGCGTGATCGGCAGCCTCTCGCCCGCCGCCACCCGGATCATCAGCTCGACGAGGTCGAGGCCGGTGATCATCTCGGTCACCGGGTGCTCGACCTGGAGCCGGGTGTTCATCTCGAGGAAGTAGAACGACTTGTCCTGGCCGGCGACGAACTCGACCGTGCCGGCGGAATCGTAGTTCACGGCTTTCGCCAGCGCCACGGCCTGCTCGCCCATCCGGCGACGGGTCGCCTCGTCGAGGAGCGGGCTTGGTGCCTCCTCGATGACCTTCTGGTTGCGGCGCTGGATCGAGCACTCGCGCTCGCCGAGGTAGACGACGTTACCGTGCTTGTCGCCGATGACCTGGATCTCGATGTGGCGCGGGTCGGTGATGAACTTTTCCACGAACACCCGGTCGTCGCCGAAGGACGAGGCGGCCTCGGAGCGGGCGCGGGCGAAACCTTCCGCCACCTCGCCGGCCGAGTGCGCGATGCGCATGCCCTTGCCGCCGCCGCCGGCGGAGGCCTTGATCATCACCGGGTAGCCGATCTCGTCCGCTATGGTGACGGCGTGCTCAGGCGATTCGATCACCCCGAGGAAGCCCGGCACGGTCGAGACCTTGGCGGCCGAGGCCGCCTTCTTCGACTCGATCTTGTCGCCCATGGCGGCGATGGCGCCGGGATTCGGGCCGATGAACACGATGCCGGCGGCTTCCAGCGCCTTCGGGAAGGCCTCGCGCTCGGACAGGAAGCCGTAGCCGGGATGAACCGCCTGCGCGCCGGTCTGCCGGCAGGCTTCCACGATCTTGTCGATGACGAGGTAGGACTGGGCGGCCGCCGCCGGGCCGATATGCACCGCCTCGTCGGCCATCGCGACGTGCAGCGCGTCGCGGTCGGCGTCGGAATAGACCGCCACCGTCTTGATCCCCATCCGGCGCGCCGTCTTGATGATGCGGCAGGCGATCTCGCCGCGGTTGGCGATCAGGATCTTGTCGAACATCGGAGCGCGCACTCGAGCCTTTGGGGGGAGCCGGGCCGGGGTGGGTCGCACCCAAGCTCATCCCCGTTAAAGCATGGCGCGCGCGGCGCAAAGCCGGGTGTTGGTGGCCCAAAGGCCCAACCCGCCCGGAAGGACCGCCGTCCCGGGGTCAGGCGGCGACCGCGTAGGAGAGGATCTCCTCGACCGCGTCCTCGGCGCCGGCCCGGGCGCGGTTCGCCCGCAGCGCGAAGGTGATGAGGGCCTGGTCGTTGGTCTCGGCCTCGCGCACCACCTCGACGGCGATGCGCGCGCCGGTGGCGGTCGGGCCGCGCCCGCAGCCGAGGGAGGCGGCGAGCCAGTGGGCAGTGTCGGCGTCGATGTGGCCGGTCGGCCGCTCGCCCCACACCGCGAAGTCGACCACCGCGGCCACCAGCCAGTCGGCGAAGGCCGCGTCGGCCCCCGGCACCGCCCGGTCGAGGCCGAACAGCATGTCGGCCTCCTCGCGGCGGGTCAGCCCGTCGGGCAGCACCGCCCGGTTCAGCTCGCGCACGTCCTCCAGGCCGAGGGTGCCGGCGGCGATGATACGGTTGCAGAAGTCTTGCAGCGAAGCGTTGATCATCTGTCTGTGCCTCCCCGGCCTTTGTTGTGCCGGTGCTTGTCCCTGTGTGAGGAGGACTATGCGGGACGGGAGGCCTTTGACAGGTTAACGGCGGGATCTGAATCCCTGTTCAGGTTAAAGCCTGGCAACGGGGTGTCGTTGCTAAAGCGTTGCGTCGGACGGTCGAATGCGAGTGGGCAGGCCCGGCGACCCGATGGCTTGGAAGGCGATGGGAGGGGCTACCCACGTCCCGCCTGGCCATCCGAGGTCGCGGTGGCGCCAGGGCGGGACGCCCACAGGACCCACGGCGGCGTGCAGCAATATTGCCGCGCGGTCGAAGCCCGAACGGACGCCGTCGCGCCGCCCTGTCGATGGCAAGGCGCAACGGTGTAACGCCGGTCCGCAACGAGCGCAGCCGGGCCGTGAGCGGTTCATCCGCGCTCGCTCCGGCGGACGATCGGAGGCGCGTCAGCCGCGATCGCGAACGCCTCGTTCTCGCGCTGGCCGGCGGAGGGATCCCTCGAACGCACTCGCCCTTCGCCACCCGGCGCTCGTCCGCTCGGAGATGGCTTCGTGCCGGTCTATCCGTGACGGCTGGGGAAGGACCTCGGACTGTCTTGCGGGCGAGCCATGGCGTCGATGCAGTCGGAAACGGCGAAGCTGCCGAAGGGTCACAGCTACGTGCTCAAGCCGTCGGTGCTGGAGGAGGCACTCCTGAGCGCGGGCATCGACGTTTCAACGCACCTGGTGCGGTGCCCGGGCGGCTTGTTCGATGCGCATTTCTGGCCACCGAGTCCGGATGTGCCCTACGAGACATTGTACATCCGCGCCGGTTCGGTGCGGGCAAGCGAGGCCGCGGCGGCGCGCCAACGGTTCGAGACCGTGATTTTGCCCCTGCTCGTCGCATGGATCTCAAGCATTCTCGCTCAAGATCGTCGATCACCGGTACGACGGGAGAAACAGCGGCTCAATCTCGCTGAATGCTGGGGACCGCTGCGATAATGCAGAGCATCCCCGGCAGCGTCCGCCGGGGACCCGGGAACGGCTCCGCGGGGCCATGGGTGCGGACGATCACCTTCGGCCCCATCCGGCCCTGCCGCGAAAGCGGATCTTCTGGCAAGCACGACCCGGCGGCGTGCCCGGGCGACACGACGTCCGCGCGGCGCCGATCTCCGCATCGCGACGCGTGCGAGCGGAGACCGTACGAGATGCGGCGTCCGGCCGGTCCTACCGAACGATCACCTTCGCATCCGCCCCCACCCGGTTGTACAGATCGACCACGTCGATGTTGCGCATCCTGATGCAGCCGGACGAGGCGGCCTGGCCGATCCGCTCCGGCTCGTTGGTGCCGTGGATGCGGTAGAGCGTGTCCTTCCCGCTGGCATCCGCCAGGTAGAGGGCGCGGGCACCGAGGGGGTTGGCGGGGCCGCCCTTCATCGGGTGAACGTGGGGCCAGCGCTTGACCATCTCGGCCGGCGGGTGCCAGTCGGGCCAGGCGGCCTTGCGGAAGACCCGCGCCGCGCCGCTCCAGCCATAGGCCTCGTCGCCGACGGTCACGCCGTAGCGGATCGCCTTGCGGTCCGGCAGGACGTAGTAGAGCTGGCGCTCCTTGGTCTCGACCACGATGGTCCCGGGCGCCTCCCCGGTCGGATCGTCGATGAGGTAGCGGGCGAAGAGCCGGTTGACCTCCGGCTCCGGCACCATCGCCATCCACTCCTTGTCGAGGGCCGACAATTCGGGATCGGGGGTGGCGCGGTACATGCAGCCCGGCAATGCCAGGACGGCCCCCGTCAGTGCGGTCGCGAGGGCGAGGCGGGGGCGGCGCATCGGGAGTAGCCTTGGCAAGTCGGGCGGACGGGGCCGCGAATCGGTCGTCTGCCGACCGTAAAGCGTGGCTGTTAGAGCGCGAAGCGGAGAGCCGCGCCTCTGTGCACGATGACCGGCCTGTGTTGCGTCCAGGCCATGGCCCTGCCACGGTGCGGCCGGGGACGGCCGGTCACGGGACCGGCCGGCGGAAACGCTTGAAGCGGGCACGATGACGACGCTGTATCTCTGCCATCCGGCCTCCCTCGACCACGACACGCCGCCGGGGCATCCCGAGCGGGCCGACCGCATCCGGGTGATCGAGCGGGCCCTGGAGGACGAGCGCTTCGCGGCCCTGGTGCGCGAGCAGGCGCCGCTCGCCGACCTCTCGGTCGCGGGCCTGGCGCATCCGGAGAACTACGTCGCGGCGATCGCGGCCGCCGCGCCGGACGAGGGGCTGCTGGCGATCGATTCCGACACGGTGATGTCCCGGGGCTCCCTGGAGGCCGCCCTGCGGGCGCTCGGCGCCGCCGTGCGGGCGGTGGACGAGGTGATGGAGGGCCGCGTCGCCAACGCCTTCGCGGCGATGCGCCCGCCCGGCCACCACGCCGAGCGTGAGCGCGCCATGGGCTTCTGCCTGTTCAACACCGCCGCGGTGGCGGCGCGCCACGCGAGGAAGCATCACGGCGCCGCCCGCGTCGCCGTGGTCGACTGGGACGTCCACCACGGCAACGGCTCGCAGGATATCTTCTGGGACGATCGAAGCGTGATGTACGCCTCGACCCACCAGATGCCGCTCTTTCCCGGCACGGGTGCCGCGTCCGAGCGCGGCGAGCACGACACCATCGTCAATGTGCCGCTGCATGCGGGCGACGACGGCGACACCTTCCGGGAGGCCTTCGCGCACGGGGTGCTGCCGCGCCTCGAGGCGTTCCGGCCCGACCTGATCGTGATCTCGGCCGGGTTCGACGCCCATTGGCGCGATCCGCTCGCCAACCTGAAGCTGACAGAGGCCGACTTCGCCTGGGCGACCCGGGAGGTGATGGGAATCGCCGATCGCCGCTGCGGCGGCCGGGTCGTCTCGCTGCTCGAGGGCGGCTACGACCTGATCGGCCTGTCGAAGTCGGTCGCCGCGCACGTCGAGACGCTGATGGGGCGGTGACCGGCCGCGGCGGCGCGAAGGCGCCCTACCCTTCCAGCGACTCGTCGCCGACCATCTCGATGCCGAAGCCCGACAGGCCGACATAGGACCGGGCGGCGCTCGAGATGTTGCGGATCGAGACCACGCCGAGGTCGCGCAGGATCTGGGCCCCTAAGCCCACCTCGCGCCACTGGCGCACCCGGGCCGCCTCGGCCCCGTCCTCGCCGGCGTCGGGCAGCTGGGAGAGCGGCACGCCGGCGGTGCCGTCGCGCAGGTAGACCAGGACGCCGCGGCCCTCCTGCGCGAAGCGGCGCATCACCGCCTCGATGGTGCGGCCGCCCTCGATCACGTCAGCCACCACGTTCGAGCGGTGCAGCCGCACCAGCACGTCGCGGCCCTCGCCGATGCGGCCGTGCACGAAGGCGAATTGCTGCATCGGCTCGAACGGCGTGGTGTAGGCGTAGCCGGTCAGCTCGCCCCACTCGGTCTTGACCGGGAAGGTGCCGATGCGCTCGACCAGCTTCTCGCGCGCCTGCCGGTAGGAGATCAGCTCGGCGACCGAGATCTGCTTCAGGCCGTGCTTCTCCGCGAAGGCCGTGATCTGCGGCCCCTTCATCACGGTGCCGTCGTCGTTGGCGAGCTCGCAGATCACGCCGACGGGCGGGAGCTTCGCCAGCCGGCACAGGTCCACCGCCGCCTCGGTATGGCCGGAGCGCATCAGCACGCCGCCGTCCTTGGCGATGAGCGGGAAGACGTGGCCCGGGCGCACGAAGTCTGTCGCCCCCATGTTGCCGTTGGCGAGCGCCCGCACGGTGTTGCAGCGCTGCTCGGCCGAGATGCCGGTGGTCAGCCCGTGCTTGACGTCGACGGTGACGGTGAAGGCGGTGCCCAGCGGCGCGTCGTTCGAGGCCACCATCGGCTCGAGGCGCAGGCGCTTGGCCTCCGCGACTGTGATCGGCGCGCAGACGATGCCGCAGGTGTTGCGGATGATGAACGCCATCTTCTCCGGCGTGCAGAGCGAGGCGGCGACGACGAGGTCGCCCTCGTTCTCGCGGTCGTCGTCGTCGGTGACGACCACGATCTCGCCGCGGGCGAAGGCGTCCAGGGCCTCGATGATGGATGCGTGGGTCACGGACATCTCCTGTCCCGGGGGCGCGAGCCCCAAGAGATCTTTCCCCAGGAAGTCGTTGGGGGTGACGGCGCCGCCGGTCGCCCGCGCCACGGCGGCGGCCGTCTCCCGCGAGAGCCAGGGCTCGGGGTTGTTGCACAAACCCGTCACCGCCGCCGGCGAGAGCCCGCAGCGTCGCGCGAAGTCGAGGCGGGTCACGCCCTGCTGCCGGAGCCAGTCGCCGAGTTTCACGCGCTCGTCATAGCCTGGGCGGCGTTTCAGTCAAACTGAAATCGCCAGGTCGTTCGCTCAGATTGAAATTGCCGCGCCGGTCCCGACCTGACCGCGATGGCGCAGGAGGTGGTCGGCGAGCACGCAGGCCATCATCGCCTCGCCCACCGGCACCGCCCGGATGCCGACGCAGGGGTCGTGGCGGCCCTTGGTCAGCACGTCGACCGGCCGGTTGTCGCGGGTGACGCTGGCCCGCGGCGTCAGGATCGAGGAGGTCGGCTTGACGGCGAAGCGGCAGACGAGCGGCTGGCCGGTCGAGATGCCGCCGAGCACCCCGCCGGCGTGGTTGGCGAGGAAGATCGGATGTCCATCGTTACCGGGCCGCATCTCGTCGGCATTCTCCTCGCCGCGCAGGGAGGCGGCCGCGAAGCCGTCGCCGATCTCGACGCCCTTCACGGCGTTGATCGACATCATGGCGGCGGCGAGGTCAGCGTCGAGCTTGCCATAGACCGGAGCGCCGAGGCCGGGCGGCACGCCCTCGGCCACGACCTCGATCACCGCCCCCACCGACGAGCCGGCCTTGCGGATGCCGTCGAGATATGCGGCCCACTGCGCGGCGGCGATCGCGTCCGGGCAGAAGAACGGGTTGTTGTTCACCTCGTCCCAGTCGAAGCGGGTGCGGTCGATCGCGTGGGGGCCGATCTGGACCAGGGCGCCGCGGATCGTCACCCTGGAGAGCACCTTGCGGGCGATGGCGCCCGCCGCCACCCGGGCCGCGGTCTCGCGGGCCGAGGAGCGGCCGCCGCCGCGATAGTCGCGGATGCCGTACTTGGCGTCGTAGGCGTAGTCGGCGTGGCCCGGACGGTAGCTGTCGCGGATCTCCGAGTAGTCCTTCGAGCGCTGGTCGACGTTCTCGATCATCAGGGCGATCGGCGTACCGGTCGTGAGCGGGCGCCCGCCGGTGCGCTCGTCGGCGAACACGCCGGAGAGGATGCGGACCTGATCGGGCTCCTGGCGCTGGGTGGTGAAGCGCGACTGGCCAGGCCGGCGCCGGTCGAGTTCGGCCTGGATCTCCGCCGCCTCGAGGGGGATGAGCGGCGGGCAGCCGTCGACGACGCAGCCGAGGGCCGGCCCGTGGCTCTCGCCGAAGGTGGTGACGCGGAAGAGGTGGCCGAAGCTGTTATGGGACATGGCGGCTTTGGGACATGGCGGCGCCGCTCTAGAGCATTTTGCTCCGAACTGGAAATCGTCTCGCGCTGACATCCGTCCACGTCGGCGGGTGACGCGTCGGGTGCGCCAATGCCACCTCCTCGCAAGGGGACTTCCAGATCGGGCGCGCCCGGGCGCTCCGGGTGGGTTCCGCTGCGCTGGTCGACTGTTCTGCTTCGAACGGGCTGGTGGCTTGACATTACAGGTGCGGCGCTCGTAGATCCTCTCGCATTTGCAATGTGGGCGAATATTGGTTCATGCACTCGAAGGGCGAACCAAATATATGTCACTACCGCCTCGGAGGCCGTCCGTCGACCAAGCCATTCGCGCGAGAGATCTTCGAAAATGTCGACACTGGCGAGAACTAGAATGAATTTCTTCAAGCGCTCGCGACGCGACGCACGCAGAAGCAGTGCGAAGCTCGATATCGACTTCTACAGAAATTATTATCGGGACCTGAACGGCGCCAGCAACGAGGAAGTCTTCAGACATTGGGAGAAATTCGGCGAGCGCGAGGGGCGATTCGCGAGCGAGGCGATGGCGCGAGACGCCGCCCTGTCCAGTGATGAGCTGCCGAAGGACTTCGACGTCAAGGCGTATCTCCGGCTGAACCCGGACGTGGCGGCCGTCGTCAGGTGGGATTTTCAAGCGGTCCTGCACTACATCGATCACGGCAGGGCCGAGAACCGGCTCTACGCCGAGCCGGCCGGCGCGACCGCGCAGCAGCGCGAGACCGCAGGCGGGTCGCGCAAGGGCGCGGACCCCCTGCCGAAGGCGTTCAACCTCGCGAGCTACGCCGTCTGCAATCCCGACATTGCCCGCAGCATCGTGTCGAATGCCGCGAGGGTGAAACATTACCTCGATCACGGTCGCGCCGAGAGGCGCAGATACATCCCCCTGCACTACGATCCGACCTTCATCGCTCAGCTCTACGGCGTGTCGTTTCCGCCGGGGCTGGGCATCGAGGACGTGGTCGTCTCGCTCAAGCAGAGGCTGTCCCTGCCGCCCGACCAGCTCGTCTTCTTCAACGAGAAGGAATTGTTCACGCTTCACGGCATCAACATTCCCTATGTCGGCAGCTATTTCGACCATGATTTCTATCGCTACAAGTATCTGCAGGGGGCCGGCAGGTTCTACAACCGGGCGGAGTGCCTTCGGCACTTCTGCGAGGTCGGCCAGCACGAGCAGTTCGACATCTCGCTTGAAGGCGCTTTCGACGACGATTTCTACCGTGCCGAGTACGGCGCCGACAGATCGTCGCGGCGGGAGCACTACGAGCGCTGGCTGAGAAGCGATGCCGACGACCCGGTCTGGCCGAACGCGCGGGTGTTCGTGCGGGAGGGTTGCGGGGCAAAGCTGCCGCGCGCGGTCGAGGCCTACGTCATGGCACGGGTCAGGCGCGGCGCGGACGAGGTAGGTCCGGTGCGGCCGAGCGGCGTCGTGCAGGAACTGTTCGACGGGATCATCCGGCACAGGAGCGAGCTCGACCTGAGCGACTCGGCGGTGGCCGGCTTCTTCGTCGCTGTCGCCGACAAGCTCGCGATCGCGGGCAGGAGCGCCGGGGCCGCCGACCTGTACTCGCGCGTGCTGCGCCACGCCCCCGGACATCCCCGCGCGCTCAGCCACCGGGCCGACCTGGTGCACCGCAGCGGGGACGTTGCGCTCGCCACCAGTCTGCGCCAGCAGATCGTCGCCCTCGGCTCGAGCAACGAGTGGACCTTCCTCAACCTGGCCCAGGGCTTGGTGGAACTCGGGGAGGCGGAAGGCGCCATGCGCGCCATGGCGATGGGCGTGAAGAAGTTCCCGGGCGATGTCGGCCTGCGCCGCCGGCTGCGCGAATTGCAGGAGAAGCACTTCTACGACGTGTGGGAGAAGAGCGCGGACATCGCCCTGCTGTCGGGCTACGACCGGGCCCGCACGCTCGTCTCCGCGGCGGCGCGCTGCCTGGTGCGGGACGAGGAGCGGCCGGTCAGCGCGAGCCGCGTCCGCCGCGTCGCCATCTATGCCAATTGCGATCTGGCGCAGTGCCGCTTCTACCGGGTCGACCAGCGGGCCGAGCAGCTCGCGGCGGCCGGCTACGAGGTGGCCGTCTACGACTACACCAAAGATCATGACAAATATATGTCTGATCTTATGAATATTCATTACACGATCTTCTATCGCGTCCCGGCATTTCCTAACGTTGTCGACGCGATTGCGAAGACGGTTGAACTCGGCATCACGACGATCTACGATGTCGATGACCTTGTGTTCGACTCGGAGTACTTCCCGCCGGGGCTCGAGACGTATGTCGGCCTGATCGACGCCCGCCAGCACGCGTCGATGGCCTGCGGCGTCAGCCTGTTCGCCGAGGCCGCGGCCCTGTGCGACTACGGCATGGCCTCGACCCCGAGCCTCGCCCGGCACCTCGAGCGCCGGGTCCGCACGGGAACCGTGTACCATCAGCCGAACGCGCTGAGCAGCGTCCACCTCGTCAGCATGCAGGGCGAGGCGACGACGTTCGGAGACGCCGTCACGATCTTCTACGGCTCCGGCACCAAGGCCCACAAGCTCGACTTCGAGCGGTTGATCGAGCCGGCCCTGGCGCGCCTGTTCGAGACCCATGGCGACCGGATCCGCGTCGTGGTAATCGGCGAGATCACGGTCTCGGACCTGCTGCGGCCCTGGGCGGACTACATCATCGCTTCGCGACCGATCGCCAACGTTGCCTCCTACTGGGATCTCCTGCGGGAGGCCGACATCAACATCTCGGTGCTGGTGCCGGATACGTTCAACGACTGCAAGAGCGAGATCAAGTGGATGGAGGCCGCGATGTTCGGCATTCCATCCGTCGTGAGCAGCACGCAGACGCATCGCGAGGTGATCGTCGAGGGCGAGACCGGCTTCCTGTGCGACTCGAGCGAGGCCTTCCACGCCGCCCTCGATCGACTGGTCCGGTCGCGGGACGACCGGCGTCGGATCGGCGAGGCGGCCAAGCAGGTCGTGCTCGAGCGCTACGGGCTGGAGCGGCAGGCGCGGGCCCTCGCCGAGGTCGTTGACCGGACGACGGCGCGCCAGCTCGCGCCGCGCCGGAAGCTCGTCATCGTCAACGTGTTCTACCCGCCGCAGGCCATCGGAGGCGCGACCCGGGTCGTCTACGACAACGTCCGCTCGCTGCGCGCGATCCTGGGTCCCGAGTGGCAGATTGACGTGATCTGCACCCTCGAGGGTGGACCGAAGCCCTACGCCCTCGACTGGTACGTCCGGGATGGTGTGCGGGTGTTCTGCATCACCGCCGCCGATCACCCGGCGATCGACAGCCTCGTCGAGGATCCCGAGATGGGGCGCGTCTTCGACCGCGTCCTCGACCGCATCGGTCCCGACCTGATCCACTTCCACTGCATCCAGCGGCTGACCACGACCTGCGTCACCGCCGCGATCCGGCGCCGCATCCCCTACCTGATCACGATGCACGACGGCTGGTGGATCTCGCCGCACCAGTTCCTGACCAACGGCAACCGCGCGATCGAGACCTACGACTTCAGCGGCGGGGCGGGCCGCGACGCCTTCATGAGCGAGGCCTATCTCCGCGCGCGGACGCTCCTGCGCTGCATCAAGGGCGCCGAGCGCGTGCTGACCGTGTCCGAGCCGTTCGGCAAGCTGTGCCGCAGCGTCGGTCTCGACGAGATCGAGGTAGTCGAGAACGGCGTATCCCGCCTGCCCGAGGTCACCCGGACCGAGAGCCCCGACGGGCGGGTGCGCCTCGCCTTCATCGGAGGCCTTGCCGACCACAAGGGCTACGGGCTGATCCGGAACGTGCTCCTCAACGAGCCGTTCAAGAACCTCAGCCTCCTGCTGATCGACCACGCCATGCATCCGAGCGAGCGCACGGTGGAGGAGTGGGGCAGCGTGCCCGTCACGATCCGGGGCAAGACCCCGCAGGCGAGCATCGGCGACCTGTACTCTCACGTCGACGTGCTCCTGGCGCCGTCGGTCTGGCCGGAGAGCTACGGGCTGGTGACGCGGGAGGCGATCGCCTCGGGCTGCTGGGTCGTCGCCTCGAACCGGGGCGCGGTGGGCGACTGCGTCGTCGAGGGCCGGAACGGCTACATCGTCGACGTCGCGGACGAGGCTGGCCTCCTGGCGGCGCTGCGGTTCATCGACGACAACCCGGCGATCCACCTGCGCTCGCCCGAATACCGGGCGCCGATCCGGACCGCGCACCAGCAGGCGGAGGATCTGGCCGCCATCTACGGCACCATCCTCGACGCGAAGCCGAGCTGACGCGGGCTGGTGGTCCGCGGCCCTCCGCCGTGGACCGCCCTCGGGCCGGGTCGCCATCGCGGCCCGACCGGCCGCGCCCGCAAGTCAGGCCTGTCGGGGATCGATCCAACACCCGGGCGCCGGCCGGGCGCGGACACGCCGATGCGCCCGGCATCGATGCGTCGATGCCGGGACTGGCCGGTGCGAAAACGATCCGGGTGCGCCCGCCCGGCGGGGCGGCGCGTCGTCGCCTCAGCGCCGCTGGAACAGCGGCTGGGCCAGGGCCTCGGCCCGGGCCATCCACAGGTCACGCTCGGCGCGCAGCTCCTCGGCCTTGTCGACCTCCTGCTGCACGTGGGAGCGCAGGGCCCGCAGCTCGTCGGCTAGCATCGCCTGCAGCTCGTCGTAGCGCGAGGTCTCCTGCCGCAGCCGGGCCTTGAGCATCATGTTCTCGGCCATCAGCGCCGCGAGGTCGTCGTCATCGGCGCGGGGCGCCGGCGGCTCGGGCTCCGGCTCGGCCGGGGTGACGATGCGCGGCTCCCAGGCCGACTGGCCCTCGCCGGGCCGGCGGGCGGGAGCACGGGCCTGGTCGGCGGCGTCGATCCGCGACAGGGTCGCGAGCCAGTCCTGCAGCGGGCCCGAGGGCTGCCGCGCGCCGGCGGTGGTCTGCGTCTTCAAGGCGGGATCGGACACGCCGCATCTCCTGCGAATCTCCGGTCGATTGAGCGCTGGCATGGTTAAGATCGGGTAAACCGGCCGCGAGGCGCCGATCGCGCGGCGGCATGCGCGTTGACATTTCCCGCGCGGACCGCTAGGCCCCCGCCTCTCAGGACGAGGTCTCGTCTCGACGCCGACCGGCCCGTGAGGCCGGAGGTCAACGCCCGACAGCGCGATGCGCCCTCGGGCGCGAATGGCGTTGCGCGGGATCTCTCGATCGGCCGTTCCCTGCAGGACGGTCCGCAGGAGACCGGATGACCAGGACGGACCACGCGCAGCTGCGCATCGAGGACGCGGTGAACGAGCTCTGCCCCTGGTCGGGCAAGCCGATCGCGGCCGACTCGCTGACGCTCTACAACGGCGCCGTGGTCGGTTTCTGCAATCCCGATTGCCGCGACAAGTTCGAGCGGGCGCTCCACCACTTCGAGGGCGCCCTCCAGGCCCGGCGCGCCGCCTCCGCGGGCGTGAACGAGTAGTCCCCGGAGACGACACGCATGTTCGAAGGCCTCTCCGACCGCCTCTCCGGCATCCTGTCCGGGCTCACCCGCCGGGGCGCCCTGACCGAGGCCGACGTCACCGCCGCCCTGCGCGAGGTGCGCCGGGCCCTGCTGGAGGCCGACGTCGCCCTCGAGGTCGTGCGCTCCTTCACCGAGAAGGTGCGCGAGCAGGCCGTCGGCGCGGTCGTGCTGAAGTCGGTGACGCCCGGCCAGATGGTCGTGAAGATCGTCAACGACCAGCTCGTGGCGATGCTGGGCGGCGAGGCGGGGATCATCGACCTCAACGCCCCCGCCCCGGTCGGCATCCTGATGGTCGGCCTTCAGGGCTCGGGCAAGACCACCACCACCGCCAAGATCGCCCGGCGCCTGACCCAGCGCGACAAGCGCCGGGTGCTGCTCGCCTCCCTCGACACCCGCCGCCCGGCCGCCATGGAGCAGCTCGCGGTGCTGGGCAAGCAGGTCGGGGTCGAGACCCTGCCGATCGTCGCCGGCCAGTCGGCGGTGCAGATCGCCAGGCGCGCCATGGAGGCCGCGCGTCTGGGCGGCTTCGACGTGGTGATGCTCGACACCGCCGGCCGCGTCACCCTCGACGAGGCGCTGATGCAGGAGGCCGCCGACGTCAAGGCGGCCACCAACCCGCACGAGGTGCTGCTCGTCGCCGACGCGCTGACCGGCCAGGACGCGGTCAACACCGCCCGTGCCTTCGACGGGCGGCTGGGCGTCACCGGCATCGTGCTGACCCGCATGGACGGCGACGCCCGCGGCGGCGCGGCGCTCTCGATGCGGGCGGTCACCGGCAAGCCGATCAAGCTCGTCGGCACCGGCGAGAAGGTCGACGCCCTCGAGGAGTTCCACCCCGCCCGCGTCGCCAACCGCATCCTCGGCATGGGCGACATCGTCTCGCTCGTCGAGAAGGCGGCCGAGACCATCGACCAGGAACAGGCCCTTCGCGTCGCCGAGAAGATGCGCAAGGGCAAGTTCGACCTCGACGACCTGTCGATGCAGCTCGCCCAGATGGAGAAGATGGGCGGGATCGGCGGCCTGATGGGCATGCTGCCGGGCATGGGCCAGATCAAGAAGCAGGTCGAGGGCGCCAACCTCGACGAGAAGATGTTCAAGCGCCAGCGCGCCATCATCTCGTCGATGACCCCCGAGGAGCGCCGCAATCCCGACCTCCTCAAGGCCTCGCGCAAGAAGCGCGTCGCCAAGGGCGCCGGCGTCGACGTCTCGGAGATCAACAAGCTCCTCAAGATGCACCGGACCATGGCCGACATGATGAAGGCGATGGGCTCGGGCAAGCGCGGCATCGGCCAGGCGCTGGGCAGCATGTTCGGCCTCGGCGGCGGTGGCATGGGGGGATTGGGCAAGATGATGGGCGGCGGGATGCCCGAGCCGACGCCGGAGCAGATCGCGGCCCTGGAGAAGCAGTTCGGCGGCAAGCTGCCGCCGATGCCGCCGAACCTCGGCGCTCCCGGCCAGGCGCCGGGCCTGCCGGGCCTCGGCGCCCCCAAGCTGCCCGGGCTCCCCGGCCTCGGCGGGCTGCCGTTCGGGAAGAAGAAGTGACCTTGCCCGGTTTTCCGGCACGCGGCGGGGTCGAGACCGTCCTGCACGAGCGGTGCCTCGACGACGGCGACCTCTCGGCCCTCGGCCGCCTGGTCGGACTCGACCGGGTCCGGTTCGCGGCGGACGCGCTTGAGGTCGCGCTGCCCTCCGGGCTGATGTCGTGCCGGTCCCTCGCCGTCCCGCTCACCGGCGACCAGCGCGCCTTCGTCAACGTCACGCCGGACTGGGTCCAGGTCCCGTACGACGATTTCCACCTCCTGCGCGCCGCCGTGACGGCCGCGCCGGAGAGCATCCCGGTCTCGCCGATGGCGGGACGGGACGCTAACTGCGTCGGACCATGCTCGTGGATCGAGCCGGACGATTTCGGCCCGATCCGATGCGTCGAGGTCGTGTCGTACGAGACCGGCGGCGACGTCACCCGGGGCGATGACGGGTCCGTCATCCTCCACGAGATCGTCCGCTACGACCGCGCGCTGCGCCTGCGGTTCGCGGGCGGCCAGGTGCTCACCCTGAGCACCCGTCACGGCTCCATCCTCGGAGCCATCGAAATCCGTTCCGGCGAGGAGATCGGCCATGTCGAGCCCGATGCCCGGATCGAGATCCGCCACACGCTGCACTGACAGCTTCAGGAGAAAGACATGTCCCTCAAGATTCGCCTGACCCGCGGCGGCGCCAAGAAGCGCCCGTACTACCGCATCGTGGTCGCCGATGCCCGCGCGCCGCGCGACGGCCGCTTCATCGAGAAGGTCGGCGCATACGACCCGATGAAGCCGAAGGACGATCCGGCCCGCGTCATCCTCGAGACCGAGAAGGTCCAGGCCTGGCTCGCCAAGGGCGCCCAGCCGACCGACCGCGTCCTGCGCTTCCTCGACGCCGCCGGCCTCGCCCAGCGCCCGGCCCGCAACAACCCGAAGAAGGCCGAGCCCGGCACCAAGGCCAAGGAGCGCGCCGCCGCCCGCGCCGAGAAGGCCGGCGCGAGCGCCGACGCCGAGTAAGCCTCGGCCGTGGCGCGCCGCCCCGACGCCCGTCCCTCGCGCGGCCAAACCCGCGGGGGCTCCGATCCGCGCCGGGGCGCAGGAGCGCCCGCGCCGCAACGGCCGGGACCCGGGGTCACCGCCGATCCCGGGCTCGTCCTCGATCCTCGACTGATCCTCTTGGGCGAGTTCGGCCGCGCCCACGGCCTCAACGGCGAGGTGCGGCTGAAATCCTACACCGCCGATCCGGCGGCGATCGGGTCCTACGGCCCGCTGACCGGGGCCGACGGCCGCCGGATCGAGCTCGCCTCCCTGCGTCCGGCCGCGGGCGCGCCCGACATGCTCATCGCCCGGGTGGCCGGCATCTCCGGCCGCGACGGGGCGGAGAGCCTGAACCGCCTCGCCCTCTACGTCGCGCGCGAACGCCTCGGCGCCCCGGAGGAGGACGAGTTCTTCTCCGCCGACCTCGTCGGCCTCGCGGTGGTGGACCGGAACGGTGCTCCCGTCGGCACGGTGCGGGCGGTGCCGAATTACGGCGGCGGCGACCTCCTCGAGATCGTTCCGGCCTCGGGCGGCAGCCCGGCGCTGCTGCCCTTCACCCGGGCCTTCGTGCCGGAGGTCGACGTCGCGGCCGGCCGGATCACCGTCGATCCGCCCGAGGACCTGTTCGCCCCGGCGGCGCCGCGGGACCCCGACGCCGCCTGACGGCACGTCCGGGCCGGCCCTGAGCGACGCCCGGAGGACGGGCGTCGCCGAATCGGTGCTCTACGACCGGGCGCCGCGGTTCTTGCGCTGCTGGCCGAGGCCGCTGCTCTTGGCAAGCTCGGAGCGTTGGGCGGCGTAGGTCGCGGCCACCATCGGGTAGTCGTGCGGCAGGCCCCACTTCTGACGGTACTGCTCGGGGGTGAGCCCGCGGGTGGTGAGGTGGCGCTTGAGCGACTTGTAGGGCTTGCCGTCTTCCAGCGAGATGATGTGGTCCGGCGTCACGGTCTTGCGGATCGGAACCGGAGGCGTGGGCTTCTCGGGCTCGGGCGCGGGGGGGGCGGCGACGCGCTCGAGGGAGGCATGAACGGCGGCGATCAGGTTGCCGAGGTCCCCGACCGGCACCGAGTTCTTCGACACGTAGGCCGACACGATGTCGGCCGTGAGCATGACGAGTTCGCCCGGCTCCTGATCCTGAGTTTCCACGTCTGACATCATAAGGTTTCCGCTTCGCGAGTGTGGTGGACGGCGGAGGCGTTGGGCGAGGATCAAAACCGGTTTCGCGCTGCCTCTCGGTGTTCTGGGGGCCGTCCCGGACGAAGTGCTCACAGACCGTCATCCGGTCCCGCAGACTTGTTGGCAAGCCTCATGCCTGACTGCAAGCTGGTTGCAGCAACGTGGCGTTAAAAGTAGGTAGTTCCTGTGGATTCCAGCACCACACAATCTGATTTAATATACTCAAGGTTGTAGTTTTTGATCTCACGTTTCTGATAATTGCATAAAAACCTATCTGCCGCACAGCGCCCGTCACGCCGATAGGGTCGGAGCCCGATGCCGGGCGGAACGGATCCGGAGCAGCGTGCCCTCGCTCAGGCGGCCGGCTCCGCCCGCTGCAGGTCCGCCTGTCGGGCCGCCGCGTCCTGGCGCGCCTGGATCTCGATGAAGACGCGCCGGACCTTGGGGCTCAGCCCCCTCATCCGCGTCTCCAGGCGGCCGACCAGCTGCTCGATCTCGCCGGCCTTGAGCGCGTCGTCCATGTCGAGGCTGACATTGACCAGGACGTCGGCCGGCCCGAGGTGCTGGGTCAGCACCTCGTTGACGTGATGCACCCCCGGCTCGGACCGGGCGACCTCGTGGAGCCCGGCGACCAGTTCCGGCTCCGCCGCCTCGCCGACCAGGAGGCCGTGGGTCTCGATCATCAGGAAGATCGCCATGCCGATCAGGATCAGGCCGATCACGATCGAGGCGATGCCGTCGAAGGCGGGCTGCTCCAGCACCTCCGCCAGCACCACGCCGGCCAGCGCCACCATGAGGCCGATCAGCGCCGCCACGTCCTCCACCAGCACGGTGAACAGGGCCGGGTCCTTGCTGCGGCGGATCGCGGTGATCGGCGGCAGCTGGCCCTTCTCGCCCCAGAACGCCCGCAGCGCGACGAAGCAGGAGAACCCCTCGGCCGCCACCGCGAAGCCGAGGATCGCCAGGTTGATGGTGAAGCCCGGGATCGTCCGGCCGAGGATCACCGCGTCGGCGGCGGGCTCCGGGTGCTGCAGCTTGTGCACGCCCTCGAAGACCGCGAAGGCGCCGCCGCCGAGGAAGATCAGCAGCGCCACCAGGAAGGCGTAGAAGTAGACCTCGCGGCCGTAGCCGAACGGGAAGCGGGCGTTCGCCGGCTTCTTGGCCCGCTTCAGGCCGACGAGCAGCAGGATCTGGTTGGCGGTATCGACCACCGAGTGCACGCCCTCGGCCAGCATGGCGCTGCTGCCGGTGAGGAACGCGCCGACGAACTTCGCCGCCGCGATCGCCAGGTTCGCGCCGGCGGCGGTGTAGATGGCGGCGCTGCTCTCGTGGGCCATGGTCGTCGCGTCCTCTGGGGCCCAGCGAGCGTGGCCGTGGCACCGGTCGCTAACGCCGCAGGCGCCGGTTTGGGTCCGGGGCGACGGCTTTTCCGTCGCTCCCTCCTCAGGCCGCCTCGCGGGCGCCGTCCTCCGGGGCCGGAAGGCCGAAATGCCCGCGCAGAGCCGCCACGGTCGCGTCGAGCAGGCTTGCCAGCGGCGCTAGCGCCCGCGCGTCCGGCATCCGCCCCTCGACCCGCGCCGCGTGCTCGATGTCCCGGAGATGGCCGGCGAGCGCCGCGGCGCCGACGTTGAGGCTCATCGACTTCAAGCCGTGGGCGGCGCGGCCCGCCGCATCCGCGTCGCCCGCCTCCCGCAGGGCCGCCAGGGCCTCGGGGGCGTGGGCGGCGAACAGCCCGAGCACGCGCTCGACGAAGGCGGAGCCGGAGCCTTCCGCCATCTCGGCGAGCCCGGCCAGGGTGTCGGGGTCGAGGAGCGCCGCGGACGGAGGCGCTGCGGCGTCCGCCTCCGGCGCGCGCGCCGCGCCGGTCTCGCCCAGCGCGGCCGCCAGGGTGGCGGCGAGATCCGTGAGGGTGAAGGGCTTGGCCAGCACGCCGTCCATCCCGGCCTCGCGCCAGACCCCGGCCGCCGTGCCGACGACGTGGGCGGTGGCCGCGACGATGAAGGTGCGGGCGGTGCCCTGCGCCGCCTCCCACGCGCGGATCGCCCGGGCGGCGTCGAATCCATCGAGGCCCGGCATGCTGCCGTCCATCAGGATCAGGTCGAACCCGCCTTCGCGCGCCGCCTCCACCGCCCCGTGACCATCCTCCACGGTCGCGACCCGCGTCACGCCGAGGCGGGCCAGGGCCTCGACCGCGACCTCGCGGTTGACCGCGTTGTCGTCCGCCACCAGGACTCGCGCGTCGGGGAAGCGTGGCAGGGCCGCGACGCGGTCGGCCTCGACCCCGGGCCCCGCGAGGATGCGGCCCTCGGCGAGCGCGGCGAGGGCCGGGCGCCACTCTCCCTGGACCAGAGGCCAGCGCAGCAGGGCGTCGGCGAGGCCGGCCGCGAGCAGGGCGGCCCCGCCCGGCTCGCCCATCGGCGCGAGCGCGATGACCCGGCCGGCATCGGCGGGGCGCCGCCCGGCCCGGGCGAGGGTGCCGGCATCGACGACGTGGTGCGCGCCCTGCCCCGGATCGATGCCGGCGTCCTCCACCGGCGCGAAGCCGGCGGCGCGCAGAGCCTCGGCGAGGACCGCTCCGGTCGCTGCGCCCGCGACCGCGATCCGCACCGCCGGGACGACCCCGGGCTCCCGCCGCACCGGCTCGGGAGCGGAGAGAGCCTCAAGCGGGATCTCGGCCCAGAAGGTCGAGCCCCGGCCGACCTCGCTCTCGACCCCGATCCGCCCGCCCATGGCGGCGACGAGCCGCTCCGCGATCGACAGGCCGAGGCCGGTGCCGCCGAAGCGCCGGGTCGTCGAGCCGTCCGCCTGCGAGAAGGCCGAGAAGATCGTCGGCAGGGTCGCGACCGGGATGCCGATGCCGGTATCCGTCACGCTCAGGTGCAGCGCGTGGCCGTTGTCCCGGGTCTCGAGCCGCACGAGGACGTGGCCGGATTCGGTGAACTTGAGGGCGTTGTTGACGAAGTTGCCGAGGATCTGGCCGAGCCGCACCGGATCGCCGCTGATCGCCCGCGGCACGTCCGGCCCGACGAAGGCCGCGAGGTCGAGGCCCTTGGCCCGGGCACGCTCGCCGAACAGGGTCACGACCGTGTCGGCCACCTCCGCCGGGTCGAGGGGGATGCGCTCCAGGGTGAGCTTGCCGGCCTCGACCTTGGCGAAGTCCAGGATGTCGTTGATGATCGCCAGCAGGCTCTGCCCCGAGCGGGCGATCACCTCGGCGTAGCGGCGCTGGCGGGCCGGCAGGTCGGCGGCGGCGAGGAGCTCGGCCATCACCAGCATGCCGTTCATCGGCGTGCGGATCTCGTGGCTCATCGTCGCCAGGAACGACGACTTGGCGCTGTTGGCAGCCTCCGCCGCCTCCTTGGCCACGCTGAGGTCGTGGGTGCGGTCGCTGACTTCCTGCTCCAGCCGGGCCCGGTGCTCGGCCAGGCGGTCCTCGCGCTCGCGCACCGCGTCGAGGAGGCCGTTGAAGCTCGTCGCCAGCCGGCCGACCTCGTCGCCGGAGGCCGCAGCCCCGGCGGGCAGGGCGGCCCGGCGGGCGTAGTCGTGGTTCTCCCGCACCGCGTCCATCGTGCGGGCGAGTGCGGTCAGCGGCCGCGTCAGGGCGCGGCCGAGGCGCCAGGCCACAGCGAAGCCGACCACCATCGCCAGGCCGGCCGCCAGGAGGGCGTTGCGCACCACCTCGACGAGGCGGCCGACGAGGTCGGCGGTGTCGGCGATCAGCGTCACGTGCCCGACCGTGCGGGCATTCGCCACCACCGGCACGCTGACCTTGACCGTCCGGGCGAGGACGAGGGCGAGCGGCGTGATGCCGCCCTCCCGATCGAGGTCGAGGTCGTCGGCGAGGCGCAGGCCGGTGCCCTGCTCGGCCAGCGCCGAGCCGTCCGGGCGGGTCAGCCCGGCATAGACGATGCCGTCCTGGCGGGCGATCGCCCGCAGGGCGGCGTGCGCGCCGGCCGCGTCGTCCGCCGCCGCAGCCCCAGCGGAGGCGGCGGCGAAGACGGTGGCGAGACCGGTGAGCGCGCGGCGGGTGTCGGCGGCGTAGCGGTCGACCTCGTGCCAGGCGCCGATCGCCGTGCCGGCCGCGAGGGCCACCACGACGGCCCCGAGCACCGCCCGGCCGAGGCGGGCCGCGAGGCTGCCCGCCGGCCGGAACGAGGCGGGCGCGGGGCTGGGCGCCGGGCCGGCCTCGGCCATCCGGGCGCGCAGCTGCCGGTTCTGTCCCGGCTCCTCCGGAGCGTGCGTCATCCGGGCGGCGCGCTCAAGCGGCCCGGCTCGCGGCCTGGCCGACCAGGTCCGCGACGGCGTCCCAGCGGGACAGGAAGGCCTCGATCACCGCCGGATCGAAATGCGCACCCGCCTCCCGCAGCAGGAAGGCGTGGGCCGCCTCCAGGCTCCAGGCGCGCTTGTAGGGCCGGTCGCTCGTCAGCGCGTCGAACACGTCTGCCACCGCGACGATGCGGCCCGACAGGGGAATGTCGCTGCCGGAGAGCCCGTTGGGATAGCCGGCGCCGTCCCAGCGCTCGTGGTGGCTCGCGGCGATCTCGGCGGCGAGCCGCACCACGTCGGAGCTGCTGTTGGCCAGGATGCGCGCGCCGCGCTCGGCGTGGCGCTCCATCTCCCGGCGCTCCTCGGCGCTCAGCGGCCCGGGCTTGAGCAGGATGGCGTCGGGAATCGCGATCTTGCCGACGTCGTGCATGGTCGAGGCCAGGCTGATCAGCCGGCAGCGCTCCGGCGGCAGCCCCAGCGCCTCGGCGATCAGCGCGGTGTAGCTCGCCACCCGGGCGACGTGGTCGCCGGTGTCGGTGTCCCGGTGCTCGGCCGCGCGCATCAGCACGGTGACGATCTCGCGCTCCCGGGCCTCCACCAGGGCTACCGCCGCGGCGACCTCCTGGGCGAGCTGGGCCGCCTGGGCCCGCTCGGCCCGGTAGGCGCGGCTGAGCGCCAACAGGTTGGTGACGCGGGCGCGGATCTCGACCGGATCGCAGGGCTTGTTCACGAAGTCGGTGGCGCCGGCCTCGAGGGCGGCCCGGCGCAGCGCCCGCTGGTCGAAGCTCGTCACCATCACGATCGGCACGTGCGCGAAGCCCGTCAGCGCCCGCAGCGCCCGGATGACGGCGAGGCCATCCATGCCCGGCATCTCGTAATCGGTCAGGACGACGCCGATCTCCCCGGCATGGGCCGCCGCGAAGGCGAGCGCCTCGGCCGGCTGCGTGAAGCTCTGGGGCCGGCAATCCGGGATCGGTCGCAACGCCTCGAGCATCAGCAGGTTGTTCAGCTCCGCATCGTCGAGGACGATCGCACGCATGAGGTCTCCTCCGGCGGGTCACCGCCACCGCCCGGCGACCGTGACGGAAAAACCTTGACAACTCATGCCCGGACCCCGTCGCATCCTCGCGAAGCTGCCGTTGCGGGAGCATGGCGGACACCGCGCCGTCCCGGGCCTGTCCGGGCGGCCATTCGCGCGCCGTGTCGCGGTCCGCGGCGTCTTTGGCTTTGAAACCTGACGCGGGCGGCGCTAGAGCACGTGCGACGGCGCCTCGTGGAGCGGTGCGCCGGTCGAACCCGCACGGATTCCGGCGCGACCTCAGGCAGGCGCGCCTTCGCACGCAGGACAGACGAGACGAACACGATGGCCGGCTTCAAGGACCAGCACTTCAACGACCGGCGGAGTGCGTCCGCAGACGCGAAGAAGGCCCTGCTGGAGAAGTTCCGGGCCAGGCCCGCCTCCGACGACCCGCAGGTCCAGGCCCGGCTGGCGGAGCGCCAGAAGATCGCCGAGGCCCGCGCCGCCCGCGCCGCGGAGCGCGACGCAGCCAAGCAGGCCGAGGCGGAGCGCAAGGCCGCCGAGGAGGCCGAGGCCAAGGCCCGGGCCGACCGCGAGGCGGCCGAGGAGGCCGACCGCAAGGCCGCCGAGGAGGCGGAGCGCAAGGCCGCCCGCGATGCGCGCTACGCCGCTCGCAAGGCGCGCCGCAAGTAAGGCCGACGGCCGAGCCGCGGCCTCCTCCCGCCCGATCCTCATCCGCCCCCGCGGGAGCCGGCGCCGGTTCGGCGGTGCGCTCCCGCGGGGGTTCTCGCGCGGCCGGGCGCCCCTCTCGCGAGAGCCCGTGGGCGCCGGCGGACTTTCGCGGACGGCGTCGCGGCGCCCCGGGGCCGGACATCCGCAGTCCGGGGCCGGGCGAATCACCGGGCCGTGTGCGAGACCATCCCCTCCGGACCGGGGAGGACGACCATGAGCGCGAAGAAGCCGCGGGCGACGGCCGCGGAGATCCGCAGCCGCGCCTTCCTCGACGTGATCGCATGGCTGGAGTTCCGCGTCGCGGTCTGCCGGGACGGGCTCGAGCGGTACACGGCCTCCCACGGCGCCGACAGCCGCGCCGCCGCGACGGAGCGCGCCGCGGCGTTCGAGGCCGAGCTGATCCTGCGCGAGATCGGGAAGCTCGCGCTCCTGCCGCCACGGTCGAGGGCGTTCCGGCAGGCGGCGGAGGAGCGCCGCCGCTACGTCGCGGAGCGGGAGCGCGCCGCGGACGACGCCGTCGCGGCGGGGGATTCCTGACGGGCGCGGCCCGCCCCGGCTGCCGCAGCACCGCACCCCCGCCCGAAGTTCCGATGCGGGACCGGCAAGAATCTTCGTGCGCCGCATTGAACGAAGCCTTGGCCGCGTGAAATATAGCGCAGGCGGTTCCGCGATGACGGACCGCGCAACGGGGAGGATCGCCATGACGGGCCTGGGCATGACACGCCTGGGGGCGCTTGGTTCTGCGCTCGCCCTCTGCTTCACGACGAGTGCCGCCCGCGCCGAGGTGAAGGCCGGGCCGGTCCTGATGCATTGGGGCTTGTGCGAGGCGTCCGGCGCGGCTCCCTACCCGGCCGGCAGCTTCGGCGACCGGTTCTTCGTGGTGAACGACGAGGACAACGCGCTCCGGCTCTACAAGGCCGGCGAGTCCGGCCCGCCCCTCGCGCTGAAGGGCGGCAACCTCGGCGAGGCCCTCGGCAACGGCGCCGAGAAGGCCGATTTCGAATCCCTCGCCTGGCTCGGGAACGACCTGGTGCTGATGGGCTCCCACGGCCGCGACGCCGAGGGCCGGACGCAGGCGGCGCGCCGCCAGGCCATCGCCGTCACGGTCGGCGGACCGGCCGAGGCCCCATCTGTCGCGCAGAAGGGCAAGGCCTTCCCGGGTCTCGCCAAGGCGATCGCGGACCTCGATCCGCGCCTGTCCGAGCGCATCGCCGTCGACCTCGCGGAGAAGCCGAGCCTCAGCCCGCGGCGGCGGGGCCTCGCCATCGAGGGGCTCGCGCCCGCACCCGACGGCCGGGGTCTCCTGATCGGCCTGCGCAACCCGCTCAACGCCGACAACGACGCCCTTGTCGTGCCGTTCGAGAACCCCGCCGAGGTGCTGGCGGGGGAAGCGGCCCCCAAGCTCGGCAAGCCGATCGCCCTCGATCTCAAGGGGCGGGGCATCCGCGCCCTCGCCTACGCGCCCGGGATCAAGGCCTACTTCATCGTCGCGGGCGGCTCGGGCAGCGGCGGCGAGGCCTACGACCTCTACCGCTGGTCGGGGACGGCCGGCGCGGCCCCGACCAGCGTTCCGGGCGTCGCCGAGGCCATGGCCGCGCTCCCGGACTTCCAGCCCGAAGGCCTCCTCGTCGCCCCCGACGGCACCAAGGTGCGGCTCGTCAGCGACGACGCCGACATCTGCCCGGCCCGCAAGCCGACGGCCTTCCGCAGCGTGCTGCTGGAGCTGCAGTAGCGATCCGCCTGCCCGGATCGAGCCGGGACCAGGGCCTTCATCGGAGTCCGGGCTCCCGTCCCTCGACGGAGCCCGGGACGATCCGGCGCGGGAAAGCCGTCGGCCGGCCCCGCCGTCACGGCTCCCGTGGCGGGCCGTCCCCGATGCGCGCCGCGTGCCGCCGACGGCGGTCGCGGTGCAGCACCCGGAGCTGCCAGACGCCGAAGCCGAGCACGGCCCCGAAGACGAGCCCGAAATCGAGCAGGGCGAACAGGGTCTCGTTCACGAGGGGGCGGTGCCGCCGAGGCGCTCGCGCTCGCGCAACACCTCGATCAGGTCGAGCACGCGCACGACCTGCCCGCCGAGATTCCACCAGGCCGGCCGCGGGGCCGCGGCGGGACGGTGGTCCGCCGTCACGGCCTCGACCAGGAACGCGGCCTCCGGCAGGGGCGGCCAGGGCGCGCGACGGGTCGCCGGAGCGACGACCGCGCGGGCGAGGAGCCGCGCCTTGCGGGCGCCCGGCACGCGGGCGCGGCGGGTGACCGGATCGAGCCCGGCCCGCTCGAGGTCGCGGCCGATCTCGGCGTAGATCAGCCCCGCCGCCCGCACCGCCGGTCGGCAGCCGGGCGGCAGGAGCGCGATGCCGGATTCCGCCCGGGCGTAGAGGATGTCCGCGGCGCGCAGCAGGCGCGCGACCACCACCGCCAGCGCCGGGCCCGGCTCCGGCCGGGCCAGGAAGGCGTCGGGGTCGAGCCCCGCCTCGCGCAGCCAGGATTCCGGCAGGTAGAGGCGCTTGGCGCGGGCGTCCTCGCCGACGTCGCGGGCGACGTTGGTGAGCTGCATGGCGATGCCGAGGTCGCAGGCGCGCGCCAGGGCCTCGGGCGAGCGCTCGCCCATCAGGAGCGTCATCATCGCCCCGACGGAGCCCGCGACCCGAGCCGCGTAGGCGACGAGGGACGACAGGTCCGGGTGGCGGCGCCCGGCCGCGTCCCAGGCCAGCCCCTCGAGGAGGGCTTCGGGCAGCGCCTGGGGAATTCTATGGCGGGCCACGATCTCGGCGAGCGCCCGGTCGGCGGGAGCGTCGCAGGGGCGGCCCGCATAGGCCAGCGACAATCGTCTCCGCAGGCGGGGCACCGCGTCGGCCCGCGCCCCGGCCCCGTCCACCGCGTCGTCCGAGAGGCGGCAGAAGGCGTAGAGCCCGTAGGCGTCGCGGCGCACAGCGCGCGGCAGAAGCCACGAGGCGGCGTAGAAGCTGCGCGAGCCGCTCCGGATCGCCGCCCGGCAGGCGGCGTGGTCGGCGGGGCGGGCCAAGGAGGCAGCGAGCAGCGCATCAAGCGGCGCATCAGGCGAAGACGGCAGCATCCGGCACCACGCGATCGAGGATCTTCGACGAGGAGAGCACCCCCGGCAGCCCGGCCCCCGGATGGGTGCCGGCACCGACGAGGTAGAGGTGGCGCACCGCGCCGCTGCGGTTGTGCGGGCGGAAATACGCGCTCTGGGTCAGGATCGGCTCGAGGCCGAAGCCCGAGCCGCGCCAGGCGAGAAAATCGTCGGAGAAGTCCTGCGGCGTCGTCACCCGCGAGGTGACGAGCGCGTCCGAGAGGCCCGGCAGCACCGTCGCCTCGAGGCGGGCGGCGATGCGGCGCCGGAACGGCTCGGCGAGTGCCGCCCAGTCCTGTCCCCCGGCGAGGTTCGGCACCGGCGCCAGGGCGTAGAACGCGTCGTGGCCCGGCGGCGCGACGCCCGGATCGGTGGCGGTCGGGCGGTGGAGGTAGAGGCTCATGTCCTCGGCCAGCACCTTGCGCGAGAAGATGTCGTCGAGGAGCCCGCGGTAGCGGGGCCCGAGCAGGATCGTGTGGTGGGCGAGATTCGGGTAGGTGCGCCGGGTGCCGAAGTACCAGACGAACAGGCCCATGGAGGAATGCGCCCGGGCGAGGCGCCGCTCGCGCCAGCCCCGCACCTCCGGCGGCAGCAGGCGGAGGGCCGTCCAGGCCGAATCGGCGTTCGACACCACCACGTTGGCGGCGACCTGCGTGCCGTCGGCCAGCGCCACGCCTCGCGCGGTGCCGTCCTCGACCAGGATGCGGGCGACCTCCGTCCCGCAGCGGACCGCGCCGCCCTGGCCCTCGATCAGGCGGACGAGGCCGCGCACCAGGGCGCCGGTGCCGCCGAGCGCCGAG
>NZ_LABY01000082.1 GCF_001043975.1 Methylobacterium variabile | reverse complement strand
CGCGGCGGCGCTCGCCGCGGCGCTCGCGCGCTACAACCTGCATCTCTACTCGAACTACCACCCGCAGGCGGACTGGTACCTCCAGGACCTGGAACACTACGCGTGCGCGAAGGGGTGCCAGCTGCTGTTCTTCTTCGCCCACGTCCCCGAGCACGTTCCGGTGCTGGCCACCATGCTGGCGCATCGGTGGATGGTGGACGGGGAGCGCAGCGGCGGGCTCGACGCCTACGACAACAGCGGTGATGTCTTCTGGCGGACGGCGGTGACGAACCGCATGCTGCACGCGCCGGAGGAGGTCCAGGCCTGGTTCGACGACCCGGTCTTCGCGCATGTGCGGGGCGCGACGAAGCGGGAGACGGCGCGCCAGGTCGCGGCCCACCGCAAGCAGGGCCGGCCGGTCCGTTCACGGGGGGCTCGCGCCTGATCGGCCCCTGCAGGGACGTGCGCAGCCTGCCTGACGCTCAGGCGGCGAGCGGTCGCCTCGAAGGCGGGCAGGGCGTCCGGCTCCGTCGGGTCCTGCTCTGCGCCCCGCGCGGCACCCGACTCAGCCGCCGGCCGGGATGCGCGCGATGACCTTGATCTCGAAGTCGAAGCCCGCGAGCCAGGTCACGCCGACCGCCGTCCAGTTCGGGTAGGGGGCCTCGCCGATCACGCCGTCGCGCACCCGCATCATCGTGTCGAACTGCGTCGCCGGGTCGGTGTGGAAGGTCGTCACGTCGACGACGTCGTCGAAGGTGCAGCCGGCCTCCCGCAGCACGGCCGACAGGTTGGCGAAGGCCCGCGCGACCTGGGCCTCGAATTCCGGCTCGGGCGAGCCGTCCTCGCGGCTGCCAACCTGGCCGGAGACGAACAGGAGGTCGCCGGAGCGGATCGCCGCCGAGTAGCGGTGCTTCGCGTAGAGGGCCTGCCGGCCGGGAGGAAAGACGGCGTCGCGTTTCGATTGGGCCTGCGCCATGGATCACTCGCTCGATCTGAGATACGGAACGTATGCGAGAAAAGCACGGATACGCGGCGTATGTCAATTCGCATACGCGTCGTATGTCGAGAAAGGTGGTCAGGGTGGCCGGACGACGCGCGCAGATGATGGCGGAGACGAAGGGAAAGCTCGTCCGGGCAGCGAGGAGCGCCTTCGCGGCCCGGGGCTACGCCGGGGCCTCGATGGACGACCTGACGGCCGA
This sequence comes from Methylobacterium variabile, assembly GCF_001043975.1. Classification (GTDB taxonomy): domain Bacteria; phylum Pseudomonadota; class Alphaproteobacteria; order Rhizobiales; family Beijerinckiaceae; genus Methylobacterium; species Methylobacterium variabile. The sequence continues at coordinate 23,264 of NZ_LABY01000082.1, read as the reverse complement.
GGCCGGTCTGACGCGGGGCGCGCTCTATCACAATTTCGGCGACAAGAAGGGCCTGCTCCAGGCCGTCATCGACCAGATCGACGCCGAGATGGCGGCGCGCCTGCGGGTGATCGGCGAGCGGGCGGAGACGCCCTGGCTCGGCCTCCTCGACGAGTACGAGGCCTATATCGAGATGGCGCTGGAGCCGGAGATCCAGCGCATCCTGCTCCTCGACGGTCCGGCGGTGCTCGGCGATCCGTCGCGCTGGCCGAGCCAGAACGCCTGCCTCGCCGAGACGACGCGGCGCATCCGGTCCCTCGTCGACGACGGCGCGATTCCGGCCGTGGACGCGGAGGCCGCCGCCCGGCTCCTCAACGGCGCCTCGCTCCACGCCGCCCTCTGGGTCGCGGCGTCGCCGGAGCCGGAGGTGACGTTAGGCAAGGCGCTCGATGCGTTCCGGCGGCTCGCGGAGGGGCTGGCGCGCCCTTGAGCGCACATCGTCCGGTACAGGGCAGTGTCTTCTGCCGTCGCTCACGGGCCGAGGAGAACCCGCGCCCTTTCCCGGACGAGTGTAGCGTCAGCGGAGGGAGATCCGGGAAAGGGGGAGTGGGTCACGACGGAGCGTCGCGCGCCGACACGCATCAGCCTTCGTCGTGCCAGCCCCTAACTTGACACCCGCCCCCGCGCCCCCCACTCTCACCGGCTCCCAGGGGAGCCTCGCGAGGAGGCTGAGATTCCGCCGGTCCGGACCCGTCCGGGCGCCGCGGTGACCCTATGAACCTGATCCGGGTCATGCCGGCGTAGGGATGCGGGACCGGCACGGCCGCGGGGCCGACGACGCCGTCTTTTCGCGCATGATCTCCGCCGAGCATGGCCGTCCCCCGGCGAAGGGCGCGAGGTGGCCGTCATGTCGCAAGCGGAGATCGTGGACGCCCTTCTCGCCTTCATCGGGCGGCCGGGCGCGACCGACGCGGAGTTCGAGGCGCTGGCGCTGCGGCTGTTCGCCTACCAGTTCGCGCACAACGCGCCCTACCGTCGCTTCGCGCAGCAGCGCGGGCGCACGCCGCTCACGGTGCGGCGCTGGCGCGACGTCCCGGCGGTGCCGATCAAGGCGTTCAAGGACCTGACCCTGAGCTGCTGCCCGCCGGAGGCGGCCGAGCGGGTGTTCATGACGAGCGGCACGACCGGGAGCGGGCGGGGCCGCAGCTACCACCCGACGCTGGCGGTCTACGACGCCTCGATGCTGGCGGGCTTCCGGGCGCGCGTCATGCGCGAGCGCGAGCGGATCCGGATGGGCATCCTGTTTCCCGACGAGGCGGCGCTGCCGAACTCGTCGCTGGCCCACTACCTGGCGCTGGCGCGGGAGCAGTGCGGCACGCCGGACAGCGCGGTCCTCGTCGGCTCCGCCGGCCTCGACCTCGACGCGCTCCTGCGGGCGCTCGGCGAGGCCGAGGCGTCGGGCGAGCCCTACGCCCTGCTCGGCGCGACCTACGCCTTCGTGCCGGTGATGGACGCGCTGGCGGAGCGAGGCCGCCGCTTCGGCCTGCCGGCGGGCAGCCTGATCTTCGACACCGGCGGCTTCAAGGGCCAGTCGCGGGAGATCGACCCCGACACCTTCTACGACGGGCTCTCGCACGCCTTCGGCGTGCCGCGCGACGCCTGCCTCAACATGTACGGCATGACCGAGCTGAGCACCCAGTTCTACGACGACGGCAACGCGGTTTGCCCTCCGGTGAAGTCCGGCCCGCACTGGATCCGCAGCCGCGTCGTCGATCCCCTCACCGGCGCGGACCTGCCGGAGGGCGAGACCGGCGTGCTGGTCCACCACGACCTCGCCCATTTCAACTCCGTCTCGGCGATCCTGACCGAGGATGCCGGGGTGATCGCGCCCGGCGGGTTCAGGCTGCTCGGCCGGGTCGAGGGCTCGGCGTCCCGCGGCTGCTCGGTCGCGGTGGCCGAGTTCCTGGCCGCGGCGCAGGCATGAGCGATCTGGAGCAGGCCGGCCATCTGCCGGGGATTCCCGCCGACGCGGTCGGCCGGCGCATCGTCGCGCACGAGGCCTGGGGCGAGACCGTCGCGGTGGCGCTGCCGTCCTTGAGCGAGGAGCAGGCGAAGGCCCTGTGCGGCCATGTCCGCATCCGCGCCCGCGACACCCTGCGCCGGATGGAGACCGCCCGCATCGTCGCCGCCATCGACCGGGCGAGCGCGTGCCTGCTCGATCGATCGCACCCCCTGCGCCGCAAGGCGGAGGCGCTCTTGCCGGTCGTCACCGGCTACGACCGCGAGACCGTCCGCCTCGGCCTGACGAGCACCCTCAAAACCTTCCGGCGGCCGCAGCTGCTGCGCTTCCTCGCCGAGGATTTCTTCAACCCGGGCGTGCTCGACGGCTTCCAGCCGGCGGTGAAGGGCGGCTTCGTGCGGGCGCAGGGGCCCGCGCTGCTGCTGCACGTGTGGGCCGGCAACGTTCCGGCCCTGGCGCTGTGGAGCCTCGTCGCCGGCCTGCTGGTCAAGTCGGGCACGGTCGGCAAGCTCGCATTGGCCGAGCCGCTCACCGCCGGCTGGTTCGCGCGAGCGATCGCCGAGGCCGATCCCGAACTCGGCGAGTGCCTCGCCGTCACCTGGTGGAAGGGCGGCGCCGGCGCGGTCGAGGCGGTGTTTCTGCGCGAGGCCGACTGCGTCATGGCCTATGGCGGCAACGAGACGCTGGCGGCCTTGCGGGCCAAGGTGCCGGTCGCGACCCGGTTCCTGCCGCACGGCCACCGCATCGGCTTCGCCATGGTCGCCCGCGAGGCGCTGGACAGCCGCCGCGCCGGCCCGCTGGCGCGGCTCGCCGCCCACGACGTCGTCCGCTACGAGCAGCAGGGCTGCTACGCGCCGCAGATGCTGTTCGTCGAGCGCGGCGGCGCGGTCGCGCCGGGCGAGTTCGCCCGCCACCTCGCCCACGCGCTCGCCGCGACGGCGAGCCGCCACCCGCGGCGGCGGCTCGAGGCGGGCGAGGCCGCCGCCATCGCGGCCTGGCGCAGCGCCTACGAGATGCGGGCCCTCGAGGGGGAGGGCCCGTCGGGTGGCACCGAGCTCCTCGGCGACCTCGCCGATCCCTGGAGCGTCGTCCACCTCGACGCCGCGACGCCCCTGAGCCCGTCCGGCCTCAACCGCACCGTCGCGGTCGTGGCGGTCGACGATCTCGCGGAGGTCTCAGGGCTGGTCGCTCCCCACCGCGCCTATCTCCAGAGCGCCGGGATCGCCGCCGCGCCCGCGAGGCTGTTCCGGCTGGCGGACGATCTCGCCGGGATCGGCGTCACCCGGATCTCGGCCCTCGGTCGCATGACCGCGCCGGAGGCCGGCTGGCACCATGACGGCCGCTTCAGCCTGCTCGACCTCGTGACCGTGACGGAGATCGAGCACAGCGCCGAGGCGGCGGCGGAAGGGTTCGCGCCCTATGCCGACTGACGCCTTCCTCGCCCTCGAGGGGGTGCGCTACCGCTTCCCCGGGGACGCGGCCGCCACCGTCGACGGCGTCGACTGGGCGATCCCCCGTGGGACGATCCACTGCCTCCTCGGCCGAAGCGGCTGCGGCAAGACCACGCTGCTCAAGCTCGCCGCCGGCCTGCTCGCCCCCGACGCGGGCACGGTCCGCATCGACGGGGCGGTGGTGCGCGGCCCGTCCCCGCGGGTCGGCTTCGTGTTCCAGGCCCCGACCCTGCTCGAGTGGCTCTCCGCCCTCGACAACGTGCTGCTGCCGGTCTCGCTCAAGCGCCGGCCCCGCGCCGCCGACCGCGAGGCGGCCCGCGACCTCCTCGCCGCGATGGGCCTCGGCGATCTCGTCGAGCGGCGGCCCGCCGCCCTGTCGGGCGGGCAGCAGAGCCGCGTCGCGATGGCCCGGGCGCTCATCGCCGCGCCGGACCTGCTGCTCCTCGACGAGCCCTTCGCCGCCCTCGACGCGCTGACCCGCGAGGAGCTGCAGGACGACCTCCTGCGCCTCTGCGCCGCGCGCGGAACGGCGGCCCTGTTCGTCACCCACGACATCGCCGAGGCGGTCTACCTCGGCGACCGGATCGGCGTGATGGCGGCCGGGCACCTGATCCACGAGGGCGCGGTGCCGCTGCCGCGGCCGCGGCCCGCAGGGATCCGCTACGAGGCGGCCTTCGGGGCGGCCTGCCGGCGCCTGCGCGCGATCATGGACGGCCCCTCCCCTTCCGTCGGGCGGGCGGCGTGAGGGCGCGCCTCGCCTCCGCCCTGCTGCTGGCGGGCCTGCTGATCGCCTGGGAGGCGTGGTGCCGCTCAGGCCGGGTCTCGCCCCTCGTCCTGCCGGCGCCCTCCGGCGTCGCCGAGACCCTGTGGGGCGAGGTCGCCTCCGGTCGGCTCTGGCCGCACCTGCGCGTCACCGTGACCGAGATGGCGCTCGGCCTTGCCGCCGGAACCGGTCTCGGCCTCGGCGCCGGCGTCCTGCTTGCCGAGTGGCCGGCGCTGCACCGGGTGCTGCGCCCCTACGTGCTGGCGAGCCAGCTGGTGCCGAAGCTGGCGCTGGGGCCCCTGCTGATCCTGTGGTTCGGCTTCGGCCTGACCCCGACCGTGGTGATCACGGCGCTGATCTGCTTCTTCCCGCTCTTCGAGAACACGCTCACCGGCCTGCAGCAGGTCGATCCGGCCAGCCGCGAGCTGTTTCGGATGCTGGGCGCGAGCCGGGGCCAGACCCTGTTGCGGCTGAAGCTGCCGGCGGCCCTGCCGGTGATCCTGGCGGGGTTCCGCGTCGCCATCGTGCTCGCCCTGGTGGGGGCGGTGGTGGGCGAGTTCGTCGGCGGGCGCCAGGGCCTCGGCGCCTCGATCATCGCCGCCCAGAGCGTGATGGATTCGAGCCTGATCGTCGCGCTGTTCGTGGTGATCACCGGGCTTGGGATGGTGTTCTACGAGGCCGCGCGGGGGCTCGAGGCCCTGATCCTGCGGCGCTACGCGAGAGGTTGACCATGTCCGTCCTGCGCTGCCTGCGCGCCCTGCCGCTCCTCGCCCTCGCCTGGCTCGCCCCGCCGGCGGCGGCGCAAAGCGCCGACACGGTGACGGTCGCCGGCTGGAGCCAGCCGATCAGCGAGATCACCAACCTCCTGGCCGAGCCCGACCACGGGCTGTTCAAGGCGCGGGGCATCGCCCTCGACTACGTGCCGGGCAACGGCGGCGGCTCGGCGATCCAGGCCCTGCTGGCGGGCCAGGCGGACGTCGCCTTCACCGATCCGGCCTCGTTCTACCTCGCCCTCGACAAGGGCGCCGACCTGGTCGCGATCTACAACATCTACCCGCAGAACGTGTTCAACGTCGTCTCCCCGAAGGCCCGCGGCATCCGCTCCGCCGCCGACCTCAAGGGCAAGCGCGTCGGCGTCTACAGCCTGGCGAGCGGCACCCGCCAGCACCTGCTGCTGCTGCTCTCCGCCGCCGGCCTCAAGGAGACCGACGTGACGGTCGAGGTCACCGGCCTCCTCAACTTCGCCCCCCTGATCCAGGGCCAGGTCGACGCCACAGCGGCCACCGATACCGGCCTGCTCGTCGGCCGCGCCAAGGGCCTCGGCGAGGTCGACGTGATCGCGGTGCGCGACCACCTGAACCTGCCGAGCGACATCTTCGTGGTGACGCGGAAGGACTACGAGGGAAAGAAGCCGCTGCTCAGGCGCTTCCTCGCCGCCTACCGGGACTCGGCGGCCTGGATGATCGCCAAGCCCGACGAGGCGGCGCGCCTGGCCGTCACGCGGGCGATCAACGGGCGGGATGAGGCGATCAACCGCGAGGTCATCAGCCTGCGCAACCTGTCCAGCGTGTCGCCGACCACCGAGCGCGAGGGCCTCGGTCATTTCGATCCTGCCGTCCTGCAGCAGGGGGCCGACACGTTTCGCCAGCTCGGACTCGTCACCCGCGCCCTCGACATGGCTCATGTTGTCAGGAGCGACCTGATCCCTCCGAAGGGAGGCCCGCAGGAGGTTTCGACGGAGGGCAAGCCGTGAGGTTCCGCGACCGCGCTGTCCTGGTCACGGGGGCAAGCCGCGGCATTGGCGCTGCGGTCGCCACCGCCCTCGCGGCGGAGGGCGGCCTCGTGATCGTCAATTACCGCCAGGATGCCGCTGCCGCCGAGGCGGTGGCCGAGCGCTGCCGGGCGCTCGGTGGGCAGGCGCTGGCGGTCGCCGCCGACGTGACCGACCCGGCGGCGGTAGCAGCGCTCGCGGAGCGGATCGCCGAGGAGGTCGGCCGCCTCGACGCGATCGTCAACAACGCCTTCGCGCCCTACCGCTTCGATCCCGACCACCGCCCCCGCTTCCGCGACACGCCCTGGGAGGCCTACCAGCGCCAGTTCGACGGCGCGGTGCGGGCGGCCTACACGGTCGTCCAGGCCCTGCTCCCGCTCATGACCCGGCGCAGCGGCGGCAGCATCGTCAACCTGGCGAGCGACCTCGTGGCGCGGCCCAGCATCCCCTACCACGACTACACCACCGCCAAGGCGGCCCTCATCGGCTTCAGCCGCAACCTCGCGGCCGAGCTTGGGCCGATCGGCGTGCGGGTCAATTGCGTGGCGCCGGGCCTGGTCTATCCGACGGCAGCGAGCCGGGACACGCCCGAGGAGGTGCGCGAGGCGCTGATCGCCCAGACGCCGCTCCGCCGTCTCGCGACCACGGAGGACGTGGCCGGCCCGGTGCTCTTCCTCGCCGGCGACGAGAGCCGCTTCGTCACCGGGCAGGTTTTGTACGTGGATGGCGGGCTGGTGATGGGGTGAGGGATCGGACCTTCGGGCAGGAGACCCGCTGACGTTTCGACCACTCAGGGTCATCCCGGGGCCGCGAAAGCGGAGCCCGGGATCCAGAACCGCTGAAGGTGCAGGGAAGTGCGGCTTGCGTGCCGCTTCATCCTGAACAACCTGAGTGTCTGGATTCCGGGCTCCGCTTTCTCGGCCCCGGAATGACGATGGAGAGTGATACCGCAGCACCGTCGAACGGACTCGTTCGGGTGTGCCGGGCAAGCCCGAATGCCTCTGCGCCGAAGGCGCCAGGCGCGGATGCGTCGGACGCATTGCCGTCGACGCGTCCGAGGGTGGGACGGAGCGAGCAGGCGGCAGAGCATTCGCTCACACCCCGAACCGCAGCCCCTCCCGCTCGTAATCCTCCCGCACGCATTGCAGGATCAGCCCGATCTCCGGCGACGGATCGTTCTTGCGGTAGCTCATGATGACCGGGATCAGCGCCCGCTCCTCGTCGAGCGGCCGGTAGGCGACGCCGTCGCGGCGCAGGCGCTCGATCGAGGCGGGGACGACGCACACCCCCGCTTCCGCCGCGACGAGACCGAGCGCGGTCTGCAGCTCGCGCACCTCGTGGATCACCGGCGGGCGCACGGCGTGCTCGCGGAAGAGCGCCAGGATGCGGTCGGCGTTGTTGGGCCGGGCGCTCTTCGGGTAGAGGATCAGCGCCGTGTCGGCGAGGTCGCGCAGGCGCAGCGGGCCCGGCGGGTGCGCGGCGTCCCAGGCCATCGGCACGGCGACGATCAGCTTCTCGTTGCGCAGGAGCACCCGGGCGATCGCCGGGTCCTCGATCTCGACGCGGCCGAAGCCGACATCGATGCGGCCCTCCTTCAGCGCCGCGATCTGCTCGAGCGTCAGCAGTTCGAGCAGCGTCAGGTCGACGTCCGGGCGCTTGAGGCGGTAGCCGCGCAGGATCTCCGGCAGGCGCCCGTAGAGCGTCGAGGCGACGAAGCCGACCCGGAAGCTGTTGCGCTCCGCCAGGCGCAGGCGCCGGCCGGTCTCGCGCAGGTCGTCGACCCGTTCCAGGATCTGCAGCGCCTGCTCGTAGATCACCCGCCCCGGCTCGGTCAGCCGCACCGGGCGCGAGCCGCGCTCGATGAGGGCGAGGCCGAGATCCTCCTCGAACTGCTGGACCTGCTTGCTCAGCGCCGGCTGGGCGACATGCATCGCCTCCGCCGCGCGGGTGAAGCTCTGCTCCCGGGCGACGGCCACGAAGTAGCGCAGGTGGCGCAGCTCCAATCATTCCTCCCAGGAATGGTTTTGTTCCCAATCGGTCTTGGACGCCGGTATGCCCGTTCCTTAGAACTGGAGAAAGAGGAAACGCTCAGGAGCGGGCGGGGCTCGGGACGGGACAGTCCGGACGAGCACCACGCCAACCCTGCGCGAAGACGAGAGACAGATCAGAGCCGGCCGCGCACCGCGTGGACCGGCAACGACCTCCCTCGTCTCACAACAGCCGACGCGGCAGGGAGAACATCATGCTGGAAGATCTGCATCAGGTCGTCGAGGGCGCGGTCGAGGAGAACGCCGAGACCGGCATCTATCGCTGCCGGCGGGACATCTTCACCGATCCCGACATCTTCGAACTGGAGATGCAGCACATCTTCGAGGGCAACTGGATCTACATGGCCCATGAGAGCCAGATCCCGAACCCGAACGACTACTTCACCACCTTCATGGGCCGCCAGCCGGTGGTGATCACCCGCAATCGCAAGGGCGAGCTGCAGGCCTTCGTCAATGCCTGCAGCCACCGCGGCGCGATGGTGTGCCGGCACAAGCGCGGCAACAAGGCGACCTTCACCTGCCCGTTCCACGGCTGGACGTTCAGCAACGGCGGCAAGCTCCTCAAGGTCAAGGATCCGGACGGCGCCGGCTACCCCGAGAGCTTCAACCGCGACGGCTCGCACGACCTGACCAAGGTGGCGCGGTTCGAGAACTACCGCGGCTTCCTGTTCGGCAGTCTCAACCCCGACGTGAAGCCGCTGACCGAGCATCTCGGCGAGGCGACGAAGATCATCGACATGATCGTCGACCAGTCGCCTGACGGGCTCGAGGTCCTGCGCGGCTCCTCGACCTACGTCTTCGACGGCAACTGGAAGCTCCAGACCGAGAACGGCGCCGACGGCTACCACGTCAGCGCGACGCACTGGAACTACGCCGCCACCACCAGCCGCCGCAAGGAATCGCACGTCGTCGACAAGACCCGCGCCATGGATGCGGGCGGCTGGGCCAAGCAGGGCGGCGGCTTCTACTCGTTCGAGCACGGCCACCTCCTGCTCTGGACCACCTGGTCGAACCCGGAGGACCGGCCGAACTGGGACCGGCGCGGGGAACTGGCGGACTCCTACGGCCAGGCGATGGCGGACTGGATGATCAACCGCTCGCGCAACCTCTGCCTCTACCCGAACGTCTACCTGATGGACCAGTTCTCGTCGCAGATCCGGACCTACCGGCCGATCGCGGTCGATAAGACCGAGGTGACGATCTACTGCATCGCGCCCAAGGGCGAGGCGCCCGACGCCCGGGCCCGGCGCATCCGCCAGTACGAGGACTTCTTCAACGCCAGCGGCATGGCGACCCCGGACGACCTGGAAGAGTTCCGCGCCTGCCAGATCGGCTATCGCGGCCGCGCGGCGCGGTGGAACGACCTCTGCCGCGGCGCCACCCACTGGATCGAGGGGGCCGACGAGGGCGCGAAGGCGATCGGGCTGAAGCCGCTGCTCAGCGGCGCCAAGACCGAGGACGAGGGCCTGTTCGCGATCCAGCACCGCTACTGGATGGACACGATGCGCCGGCACCTGCCGTAGCGCGGCGCCCCCAAAACCCTCCCCCCTCCGCGGGGGAGGGGTCGGGAGCCGGACCCATTCGATCAACCGAACACCAGCGGCGCCGGCCCTCCGGGGCGCCGAGCGCCCCCGCACGCCCTTAAAGGAGCCCCCGATGCCCCTCACCCTGGAGCAGGTGCAGCAGTTCCTCTACCGCGAGGCCCGCTACCTCGACGACCGCGACTTCGACGCCTGGCTCGCGCTCTACGCCCCCGACGTCGAGTTCTGGATGCCGTCCTGGGACGACGACGACCAGCTCGTCACCGACCCGCAGCGCGACGTCTCGCTGATCTACTACGACAGCCGCAGCGGGCTCGAGGACCGGGTCTTCCGCATCCGCACCGAGCGGTCGAGCGCCACCAGCCTGCCGGAGCCGCGCACCTCGCACAATATCGCGAACGTCGAGATCCTCGAGCAGGACGCCACCACCTGCAAGCTTCGCTTCAACTGGCTCACCTTCAACTATCGCTACAAGACGGTCGATACGCATTTCGGCACGTCGTTCTACACGCTCGACACCAGCGACGAGGCCCCGCTCATCAAGAACAAGAAGGTCGTTCTGAAGAACGACTACATCCACCACGTCATCGACGTCTATCACATCTGAGGAGGAGCGCCGTGTCGACTGTCGCGCTCAATTTCGAGGACGGGGTCACCCGGTTCGTCGCCTGCCGCCCGGGCGAGACGGTGGCCGACGCCTCCTACCGCCTCGGCATCAACATCCCGCTCGATTGCCGGGACGGCGCCTGCGGCACCTGCCGGGTCTTCTGCGAATCCGGCCGGTTCGACCCGGGCAGCTACATCGAGGACGCGCTCACCGACGAGGAGGCGGCGCAAGGCTACGGCCTCGCCTGCCAGATGCGGCCGCAGAGCGACCTCGTGCTCGCGGTGGCGGCGTCCTCGGAGGTCTGCAAGACCAGGGCCGCGGCCCTGAAGGGCACCATCGCGGCGGTGCGGCGGCTCTCCGACACCACCTTCGGGCTCAGCGTCGAGACCGAGGAGCCGGTCGGCTTCCTGCCTGGGCAGTACGTCAACATCGCGGTGCCGGGCAGCGGGCAGGCGCGGTCCTACTCGTTCAGCTCGGTCCCGGGCATCGGCCGGGCCGAGTTCCTGATCCGCAACATCCCGGGCGGGCTGATGAGCACCTACCTCGCGGAGGGCGCCGAGGAGGGCGCCGGCCTCGACCTGACCGGGCCCTCGGGCAGCTTCTACCTGCGCGAGATCCGCCGCCCGGTGCTGATGCTCGCCGGCGGCACCGGCCTCGCGCCGTTCCTGTCGATGCTCGGCAAGATCGGCGAGACCGGCGCCAATCAGCCGATCCACCTCGTCTACGGCGTGACGCACGACGCCGACCTCGTCGAGACGGAGGCGCTCGAGGAGGCGGCAGGCAGGATCCCGGGCTTCAGCTTCGCCACCTGTGTCGCCTCGCCGGAGAGCGGGCACCCGAAAAGGGGCTACGTCACGGAGCACCTGGCGGACGAGCACCTGCACGGCGGCGACGTCGACACCTACCTGTGCGGCCCGCCCGCGATGGTCGACGCGGTCCGCCGCGCCTTCTCCGAGCGGGGGCTGACGCCCGCGAGCTTCCACTACGAGAAGTTCTCGGCGAGCGGCGTCGGGGGCCAGGCATGACCGCCCCCCACAGCGCCGTCGCGCCGGGGCGCTTCTCGGCCAAGGTCGCGGTGGTGACCGGCGCCGCGCAGGGCATCGGCCGCGAGGTCGCCCTGCGGCTCGCCCGGGAGGGCGCCGCCCTCCTCCTCACCGACCGCTCGGAGATCGTCGAGGAGACGGCGGCCGCGTGCCGCGACCTCGGCGCCAAGGCCGCGGTGCAGCTCGCCGACGCCGAGACGTTCGAGGGCTGCGAGGGCGTGATGAACGCCGCGGCCGAGCGGTTCGGGCGCCTCGACGTGCTCGTCAACAATGTCGGCGGCTCGATCTGGTTCAAGCCGTTCGCGCACTACGCCCCGCACGAGGTCGAGGCCGAGATCCGGCGCTCGCTCTTCCCGACCCTGTGGTGCTGCCGGGCGGCGCTGCCGCACATGCTCGCGGGCGGGGCCGGCAGCATCGTCAACGTCTCGTCGGTGGCGACGCGCGGCGTCAACCGCGTTCCTTATGCCGCCGCCAAGGGCGGGGTGAACGCGCTCACCGCCTGCCTGGCGTGGGAATACGCCGCCCACGGCATCCGGGTGAACGCGGTGGCGCCGGGCGGCACCGAGGCGCCGCCCCGTCGGGTGCCGCGCAACCCGAACCCGCCGAGCGACCAGGAGCGCGCCTGGATCGCCGAGGTGGTGGCCCAGACCAAGGCGTCGAGCCTGATGGGCCGCTACGGCACCGCCGCCGAGCAGGCGGCCGCCATCCTGTTCCTCGCCTCCGACGAGGCCTCCTACGTCACCGGCGTCACGCTCCCCGTCGCCGGTGGCGACCTCGGCTGACCCCGTTTCAACCAAGCAGAAGAGAGGAAACGCTGATGTCCAAGATCGCTGATTCCGCCGAGGCGCAGGCCCTGTTCGACAAGGTCGCGGGCCTCTCGACCGAGGCCGGCAACCCCCGCATCAAGGAGATCGTGCGCCGCGTCGTCGAGGATGCCTGCCGGATCGTCGAGGACCTCGACGTCACCCCGAGCGAGTTCTGGACCGCGATGAGCTACCTGACCGAGACCGGCCAGGCCAACGAGTTCGGGCTGCTCATGCCGGGGCTGGGCATCGAGCACTTCATCGACCTGTGCATCGACGCCAAGGAGCGGGCGGCCGGGATCGAGGGCGGGACGCCGCGCACCATCGAGGGCCCGCTCTACGTCGCCGGCGCGCCGCTGACGAAGGGCGAGGCGCGCCTCGACGACGACCCGGAGGACGGCGAGGTGCTGATCGTCGAGGGCCAGGTCACGGGCCAGGGCGGCGCCCCCGTCGCCGGCGCCATCGTCGACGTCTGGCATGCCAACACGCTCGGCAACTACTCGGTGTTCGACCGCAGCCAGAGCACATGGAACCTGCGCCGGCGCATCGAGGCCGACGCGGAGGGCCGCTACCGCTTCCGCAGCATCCTGCCCAAGGGCTACGGCTGCCCGCCGCACGGCCAGACCCAGAAGCTCCTCGACCAGCTCGGCCGCCACGGCCAGCGCCCGGCCCACATCCACTTCTTCGTCTCCGGCCCCGGCCACCGGCAGCTGACGACGCAGATCAACCTCTCGGACGACCCCTACCTCCACGACGACTTCGCCTTCGCCACCCGCGACGGGCTGATCGCCGAGGTGGTGCGCGTCACCGATCCGGCGGCGCTGACGGCGGCGGGGCTGAACGAGCCGTTCTCGTCGATCCGCTTCGACTTCACCCTCAACCCCGAGGTGGCGCACGCCCCCGACCCGGTGGTGGTGCGGCCGCACGCCGAGGCCGCCTGAGGCGAGGGCCTCTCCCCCGGCGACGCGCTGCCCGGGGGAGAGGCCTCTCCACCAACACCCCACTCCCCTGCCCCGGACGACTGACACGAAGTGGAAGGAGATCCGGGATCCAGCACAAAACGTCGCGAAGCGCCCGGATGTCTGCAACGGTGCAATAAGCAGAGCCGATTCGCGGCACTTCCTCTGCTGGATCCCGGATCTCATTCCACTTCGTGTCAGTCGTCCGGGACGGGGACAGGTGCTGAAGCACTGCGCCCCGACGCCCGCTCTTGACATCCATTGTCGCGGCTCCCGCCGCCCACACCCCGAGACGCCCCATGCTCGCGAAGAACCAGCTCCACGACGCCGTGCGGCACGCCCCCACCCGAGACCTCGCGGTGGCGGAGATCCGCACCACGATCGTGGACGTGCCGACCGTGCGCAAGCACAAGCTCTCCCAGACCTCGGTCACCGCGCAGAGCTACGTCATCGTCCAGGTGCGCCTCGCCAACGGCGTCGAGGGCATCGGCGAGGCGGCGACGCTCGGCGGGCCGCGCTGGAGCGAGGAGAGCGTCGAGGGCATCAAGGCCACCATCGACACCTATCTCGCGCCCGCCCTGCTCGGACAGGCCGCCGACCGCTTCGTCACGGCGGGCGAGCGCCTGGACGCGGCGGCCAAGCGCAACAACGCCGCCAAGGCGGCGCTCGAGACCGCCCTGTTCGACGCCGTCGGGCAGAGCCTCGGCCTGCCCGTCGCGGCTCTGCTGGGCGGCGCGGTGCGCACCAGCTTCCCGGTGCTGTGGACGCTCGCCTCCGGCGATCCCGACCAGGAGATCGCGGAGGCCGAAGGAAAGCTCGCGGCGCGGCTGCACCGCACCTTCAAGATCAAGATCGGCGCCCAGTCGCCGGAGGCCGACCTCGCCCGGCTGACACGCCTGTCGAAGGCGCTGGCCGACCGCGCCACGCTCATCGTCGACGCCAACCAGGCCTGGGACGAGACCACGGCGCGCCGCTGCCTGCCGCGTCTCGCCGGTCTCGGCATCGCCCTCGTCGAGCAGCCGCTCCCGGCCTGGAACGTCGCCGGGATGGGCCGCCTGCGGGCGCAGGGCGGCATGCCGCCGCTGCTCGCCGACGAGTGCGTGTTCACCCCGCACGACATGCTGGCGGTCGCGGAGGCCGCCGCGGCGGATGCGGTGTCGCTCAAGCTCGTGAAGCACGGCGGCCTCGTCGGCCTGCGGAAGGTCGCGGCGGTGGCCGAGGCCGCCGGGATCGGGCTCTACGGCGGCTGCCTCCTGGAAAGCTCTGTCGGCGCCGCGGCCCATCTGCACGCCTTCGCAGGGTTACGCGAACTGGCCTGGGGCTGCGAGCATTTCGGGCCGCAGATCCTCACCGGCGACCTCGTCACCGAGCCCCTGCGCTTCCACGACTTCGCGGTGCACCTGCCCGACGGCCCCGGCCTCGGCGTCACCCTCGATCCCGACAAGCTGCGCCACTACGCGAGGAGCTGATCCCATGCTGTACTGCGTCGAGATGGACGTCGCGATCCCGCACGGCCTCGATCCTGATCAAGTCGCGAAGCTGAAGGCCGACGAGAAGGCGAGAGCCCAGGATCTCCAGCGCCAGGGCAAATGGCGCCACCTGTGGCGGGTCACCGGTCGCTACGCCAACATCAGCGTGTTCGACGTCGAGAGCCACGACGAATTGCACGACATCCTGTCCGGCCTGCCGCTTTTTCCGTTCATGACGATGCGCGTGACCCCGCTCGCGCGCCACCCCTCGGCGATCGGCTGAACGCGAGCGGAGAGCGAGCCAACTCCTGCCACTCCCACCCTCCGCGTCGTTCCGGGGCTCGCCGAAGGCGAGAGCCCGGGATGACGATGCAGGGCATGAATTCCGTCGATCATGTCGGCGGATCCCGACGCCATCAGGCGCAAGATCAAGAAAATCCCAAACAAATCCCCGAGGAGGAAACCCACCCGTGCCCCAGCCACGCAGCATCGACGTCCAGGACGTCATCAACCGCCACGGAGTCTCGCGATTCCAGATCCGGATCGTGCTCCTGTGCTTCCTCGTCGTCGCCATCGACGGGTTCGACACCGCCGCGATCGGCTACATCGCCCCGGCGCTGCGCGCCCAGTGGGGGGTGAGCCAGGCGCAGCTCGCGCCGCTGTTCGGCGCCGGGCTGTTCGGCCTGATGATCGGCGCCTTCCTGTTCGGGCCGCTCGCCGACCGGGTCGGCCGCAAGGCGATGCTGATCGTCACCACCGCCTTCTTCGGCCTCGCCAGCCTCGCCTCGGCCTGGTCGACCTCGATCGAGATGCTGACGGTGCTGCGCTTCGTCACCGGGCTGGGCTTGGGCGGCGCGATGCCGAACGCCATCACGCTGACCTCCGAGTATTGCCCGGAGCACCGCCGCTCGTTCCTGACCATGGCGATGTTCTGCGGCTTCACCGTCGGCTCGGCGCTCGGCGGCTTCGCGGCGGCGCACCTCATCGCCGATTACGGCTGGACCTCGGTGCTGGTGCTCGGCGGCGTCCTGCCCCTCGCCGCGGTCCCGCTGCTCGTCGTGGGCCTGCCCGAGTCGGTGCGCTTCCTCGTCCTCAAGCAGGCCCCGGCGGAGACGGTGGCCAGGCTCCTGCGCCGCATCGCCCCGGCGGAGGACTTTTCCGGCGCGGTCTTCACCGGCATCGCCAAGCCGAAGGGCTCGCCGATCGGCCAGCTCTTTCAGCCCGGCCTCGTCGCCGGCACGCTGTGCCTGTGGCTCACCTTCTTCATGAGCCTCCTGATCTTCTACCTGCTGTCGAGCTGGCTCCCCACCATCATCAGCAGCGCCGGCCTCACACTCAAGGAAGCCTCCCTCGTCACCGTGATGCTCGCCACCGGCGGCACGGTCGGCGGGCTGGTGCTCGGCGCGCTGATGGACCGGGCGAACCCGCACGTCGTCCTCGGCCTGTCCTACCTCGCCGCCGCCGGCTTCGTGGCGCTGATCGGCAGCTCGACCGGCTCGGTCGCCCTCCTGGTGATCGCGGTATTCGGCGCGGGGTTCTGCGTCGCCGGCTCGCAGATCGGCATCAACGCGCTCTCGGCGAGCTACTATCCGACCGCGAACCGGGCGACCGGCGTCGCCTGGGCCAACGCGGTGGGCCGCGTCGGCTCGGTGGTCGGCTCGATGGTCGGCGCCTCGCTGATCGGGCTCGGCCTCGGGCTGCCCGCGACCTTCGGCATCGTGGCCGTGCCGGCCCTGATCGCCGCGGCGAGCATCACGCTCAAGGGCCGGCTCGGCACGCCCGCCGCGCGCCTCGCCCCGGCACTCCAGAGCACCTGACCCGAGCACCTGAACCCAGGCCGGCCCCGCGAGAGGCCGGCTCGATCCTGCGAACCATCAGGGAGAAAGACCCGTGCTGCCGACACCCCCCGCCTCCCGGAACCCCCTGCGCGTCGCCGTGATCGGCGGAGGCATCGGCGGGCTGACCCTCGCCCTCGCCCTGCGCCGCCGCGGCCTCGCCGCCGCGGTCTACGAGCAGGCGGCGGAGCTCGCCGAGATCGGTGCCGCCGTCGCGCTCTCGGCCAACGCGACGCGCGAGCTTGAGCGCCTCGGCCTCGGAGCGGGCCTCGCCGCGGTCTCGACCGAGCCGACCGAACTCATCTACCGCGACGGGCGCAGCGGCGCCCGGGTCGCCGCCTTCCCGGTCCGCGACGGCGGCGCCTACCGGGCGCGGTTCGGGGCGCCGTATTACGGCGTCCACCGGGCCGACCTGCAGCAGGTCCTGAGCGGG
The DNA here is from genome assembly GCF_001043975.1 of Methylobacterium variabile. Taxonomy (GTDB): domain Bacteria; phylum Pseudomonadota; class Alphaproteobacteria; order Rhizobiales; family Beijerinckiaceae; genus Methylobacterium; species Methylobacterium variabile. The sequence goes on along the minus strand of NZ_LABY01000082.1, from coordinate 6,542 downwards.
TCCCTCGCCGGCGAGGGCCTGCATCTCGGGCATCGCCTCACCGCCCTCGACCAGCGCGGCGACGTGATGGCGCTCACCTTCGCGAACGGCGCCGAAGTCGAGGCCGACCTCGTCATCGGCGGCGACGGCGTGCGCTCGGTGGTGCGGCGCTGGATCACCGGCGGCGAGAAGGTGCGCTACTCCGGCACCAGCGCCTTCCGGGGCGTGGTCCCGATGGGCCTGCTGCCGAGCCTGCCTGACCCCGAGGCGATCCAGTTCTGGATGGGGCCGGACGCCCACCTGCTGCACTATGCCATCGGGGGAGAGGCCGATTCGGTGAACTTCTTCGCCGTGGTCGAGGGTCCGGAGATGTGGACGTCCGAGCGCTGGCTGACCGGCATCGCGGCGGGCGAGCATCGCGCGGGCTTTTCCGGCTGGCATCCGGCGGTGATCGAGATGCTCGACGCGCTGCCGCAGACCCAGCGCTGGGGGCTGTTCGTGACCGATCCGCTGCGGCGCTGGCACCGGGGGCGGGCGGTGCTGATGGGCGACAGCGCCCACGCCATGCTGCCCCACCACGGCCAGGGCGCCAACACGACGATCGAGGACGCCGTCACGCTGGCGGAACTTCTCGCGGCGGGAGGCGCGCGCGACCTCGATCGCATGATGCGGCGCTACCAGGGCCTGCGGCAGGCCCGCACCCGCACGATCCAGCGCAGCGCCTGGGCGACGAACCGGCTGCTGCACCTGCCCGACTCCGTGGGTGCCGCGGAGCTGGCGCAGCGCGACGCCCGGATGGCGCGCTTCCCCGAGGATTTCGGCTGGATCCACGCCTTCGACGCGCGGGCCGCCGTGGCTGAGGTCATCGCGGGGGAGTCGAGGGCCGCGTGACGCGGACTCGGCGCCCCGCCCGGTGGCGCAGGGCCTGGTCGAGCAGCACCCCGGCCGTCCCGCGGCGAGCACCGGGCGCTTGCCGGCCTGGACGGAGAGGCTTGCGGCTTGCGCATCGGCCCCGGCTCGTGCGCGCCGCAGCCCGCCTCGAACGGCGCCCGGGAGCGCGGGGGCTGTCGAAAGGCCGTGCGCAGGATCTCCGGGCCCAGGCCCGGCACTGCCCGGCGCGCAGGAGGTCCAGGGACATCGTCGGCGTCGCGCGTCAGCCGCCGCCCGGCGCCGCCCCGTCGATGGCCTCGCAGGCGCCCGCGACCCCGTTCTCGGACCGCATCAGCACCTGCACCTCGCGGCAGGCCTGCGCCACCGCGGCCGAGCCCACCAGCGCCTCGATCGCGCGCCGCGCCCGGCGGGCGGTGAAGCGCCAGCGGCCGAGCGAGGCGCCGACCCCGAGGCGCACCACCCGCTGCGCCTCGTCGGCGTGGTCGAAGGCCACCGGCACGATCAGTTGCGGGCAGCCGGCCGCCAGGGCCTGCGCCACCGTGCCGACCCCGCCATGGTGGATCAGCGCCGCGCAGGCCGGCAGCAGACGGCTCAGCGGCGCGTAGGGCACGTGCCGTACCCCGGGCGGCAGGTCGGCCGGGATCTCGTCGGCCCGGCCGGCGAGCAGGAGGCCGCGCCGTCCCGACAGCCGGCACACCTCCGCGGCGGTGGCGAAGAACGCCTGCGCGCCGGACATCGCCGAGCCGTAGGTGAAGACCAGCGGCGCCGGCCCGGCGCGCAGGAAGGCGGCGAGGTCCGGCGCCAGGTCCTCGGCATCGCCGTAGGTGTCGGCGAGCGGAAAGCCGACCTGGGTGAGCTGCGCCGGCCAGTCGGCCTGCGGCGGGGCGTACCAGTCCGGCACGGTGAGGAGCACCCGCTCGGGGCTGTGCCACCAGTGCCGCAGCCGCTTGACCGGGGCAAGGCCGAGCCCGGCCCGGAAGGCATTGAGCGGCGGCAGGGCGGCGGGGCCGAGGACGAAGCGGTCGGCGCCGCGGCCGAGGGCGTGGCGCAGGCGCGCCGGCAGCAGCCCGGGCAGGGGCAGGCCCGGCAGCCGGGGCGGGGCGATGCGGCTCTCGACCAGCATCGGCATCAGGTGCAGCGTCGTCAGGGACAGGCCGAGCCGCTCCTGCGCCACCCGGGCCCCGAGCGCCAGGGTGGAGGCGACCACCCGGTCGGTGCCCGGCCGAGCCTGCGCCTCGAGCCAGCGATAGGTCGGCTCCGTCGCTGCCGCCACGGCCTCGAGCATCGCCCGGGCGCCGCGGACCGGGCGCCACAGCGCCGGCTGGCCCACCACCCGGGCGAAATCGGCCTCCGTGCCGATGGCGTGGAACGCCAGGCCGGCGCGGGCGGCCAGGGATCGGAACGGCGCCGGCGCGGCGAGGCGGACCTCCGCCCCCCTCCCTCGCAGCGCCGCGCCGAGGGCGATGACGGGCAGGATGTCGCCGTGGGTGCCGAGCCCGACGAGGAAGACGCGCCGGTCCGCGCCATTCACCATGTCAGCACTCTTCCGCCCACGCCGGCGGCCGGGACTCCCGTGGGGCGTGGCTGCTGCGCTCCGGTCATGTCCTGCTCCCGATCGCGGGGCGGCAGCTCCGGAGAGCTGTCGCCGGCCCGGGTGCGAGGTTCGGTGCCGGAAGGTCCGAGGGTCAATTAACATTGTGTAAGAAAAATTTTCGAAGACGAGATACATTGCCGCCGATCATCACCTCCGTGATGCCCGCCTCTGTTTCGACATACAGACCGGCAGGATGCGGAAATGTTCGCGGTCGGGCCGGAATCGCCGGATCCGGCGCGCTGTGCGTCGGCCGGTGGCGCGGGCGGGCCGCTCCTGCACGGCCGGAAGAGGCCGGGCGGCCGCACTATGCCGTGAGGCCTAGGCTGTACGCCCGAGTGTTTCAGCCATGTTTCGGGCACTACTTGCGCGCGTATGATTGCGATGCTCGACAAGACGACGGCCGCCGACGGCCCTCCCCCCGCCTCCGCGCGCAGCGCGGATCTCCTCGCGCACGTCCTGCGGGACCTCGCCCTGTCCTACGAGGCGGAATGCCCGGGTGGCTTCGCCCGGTTCCGGCAAGCCCTGTCGGTCGAGTCCCTCGCGGTCATCGCCCGCTTCAGCGGCTCCGCGGCGAGCGACGAGGCCGCCCTGGCCCTGGCGCGGCAGGTGCACGAGACGCTGCTCGACGTCGAGGAAGACGTCTGGGCGCTCCACACCGCGACGCATTGAGCCCGCGCGGACCGGCCCCCCGACGGGGGGGCCGGTCCCGCTACTCCGCCGCGACGCCCGGCAACCCGGCCTGCGCCGCGTGCAGGCGCCGGTAGGCGCCGTCCGCCTTCACCAGGGCGTCGTGCGAGCCCTGCTCCAGGATGCGCCCCTCCGACACCACGACGATGCGGTCGGCGTGCCGGATGGTGGCGAGGCGGTGGGCGATGACGAGGGTCGTGCGCCCGCGCGTCAGGTCGTTGAGGGCCTGCTGGATCTCCCGCTCGGTCTGTGTGTCGAGGGCCGAGGTCGCCTCGTCGAGGATCAGGATCGGCGGGTTCTTGAGGAAGACCCGGGCGATCGCCAGGCGCTGCTTCTGGCCACCGGAGAGCTTCACGCCGCGCTCGCCCACCACCGTGTCGAGGCCCTCGGGCAGCGTCGCGATCAGCGCGTCGAGGCGGGCCCGGTGCGCCGCCTCCAGGATCTCGGCCTCGCCCGCGTCGAGCCGGCCGTAAGCGATGTTCTCGCGGATCGTGCCGGCGAACAGGAAGACGTCCTGCTGCACGATGCCGATCTGGCCGCGCAGGGACGCCAGGGTCAGGTCGCGGATGTCGTGCCCGTCGATCGTGATGCGCCCGCCCTCGACCTCGTAGAAGCGCGGCACCAGCGAGCACAGGGTCGTCTTGCCGGCACCCGACGGGCCGACGAAGGCCACGGTCTCGCCCGCGCGAACCGCGAGGTCGATGCCGTCGAGGACCTGCCGGCCGTCGCCGTAGCCGAAGCGCACGCCCTCGAAGCGGATCTCGCCGGTGAGCGGCGGCGCCGCGACGGCGCCCGGGCGGTCGACGATGTCGGGGGTCGTCGCGAGCAGCGCCATGTAGCGGCGGAAGCCCGCGATGCCCTTCGGATAGGTCTCGACCACCGCGCTGATCTTCTCCAGCGGGCGGTAGAACACCCCGACGAGGAGCAGGAAGCCGACGAAGCCGCCGGCGCTGAGGTCGCCCCGCACCACGTAGGCGGCGCCGCCGAGCAGCACCACGATCTGGACGAGGCGCATCCCGAGATAGTTGATCGACAGGCTCGCCGCCATGATCCGGTAGGCCTCGAGCTTGGTGGTGCGGTAGCGCAGGTTGTCGGCGGCGAACAGGCGCCGCTCGTGGGCCTCGTTGGCGAAGGCCTTCACCACCCGGATGCCGCCGACATTCTCCTCGATGCGGGCGTTGAAGGCGCCGACGCGGCCGTACTGCGCCTGCCAGTTGCGCGTCATCCGCCCGCCGTAGCGCACCGTGACGAAGGCGATGACCGGCAGGATCGCGGCGGTCATCAGCGCCAGCGGCGGGTGGACGAGGAGCATCAGCCCGAAGGCGCCGATGAGCGTCATCACGGCGATGAACAGGTCCTCGGGCCCGTGATGGGCGACCTCGCCGATCTCCTCGAGGTCCTTCGTCACCCGCGCGACGAGGTGGCCGGTCTTCTGGTTGTCGAAGAAGCGGAACGACAGCGTCTGCAGGTGGTCGAAGGCGCGGGCGCGCATCGTGGTCTCGATGTTGATGCCGAGCACGTGCCCCCAGTAGGTCACCACCACCATGAGCCCCGCATTGGCGACGTAGAGCGCCGCGAGCCCGGCCGCGGCGAGCAGGATCAGGCCCCAGTCCTGCCGCGGCAGCAGCACGTCGACGAAGGCCTTCACGGCCATGGGAAAGCCGAGCTCGAGCAGGCCCGACAGGATGGCGCAGCCGAAATCGAGGAGGAACAGGGCCCGGTGCGGCCGGTAATAGGCGAGGAAGGCCTTCAGCATGACGATCCGGTCGGAGGTGGGATCAGGAGGTGTGGCCGGCCCGCGGCGTGGGGGCCGGGCAGGCGGTCCGCCGGGGAGGCCTGCGGGCTCCTGATAAGCGGGAAACCTCGCGCGCGACAGGGTTGCCGGCCGCGACCATCGGGCCGCGGGCCGGACCCGGACCGCATCCGGCCCCGGAGGTGTCGCTCATGCTGCCGGCGATGCGCGGCGTGCGGCCCCTGATCCGGTGTTCGGCGCGGGGCACCGCCTCATCGGCAGCCGAGGGCGTAAAGCCGCGTGGCGAACGCGCCGCCCTCGCCGAGGGAGACCGTCGCGGCCGACCGGGCCCTGCGCCCGGCGCCCAGGTCGCAACGGTCCGTGAACACGTCGCGCAGGATCTGGACCGGGGCGGCGCTCGCGCGGTCGGGATCGAGCCTGACCGCTGTCACCGCGGTCGCGACCTCGCCCATGTTCATGAAGGTCGATTCGAGCAGCACCTCGCTCCGTCCGTCCCGGTCGGCGTCGGCCGCCGCGACGAGGCGCTGGTACTGAACGTCGGCGGGCAGCCGGAAGAAGCGCGCCGGCGCGTCCTCCCCGAGCAACACCAGGACGGGCGCCACCGCCTTCGGAAACGGATCGATCGCGACCGGCCTCGACGCCTGGACGAGGTAGATGCGCTCGCGTGCGCCCTGCCGGCTGAAGGCGCCCGCCGCGTCGCCCAGCACGACGAAGGTCCGGCCGATCTCGTCCCGCAGCGACGCCGGCGCCTGCTCGGCCATCGCCCGATCGAGGCGCGCCCGCTCGGACGGCGAATACCGGGGCTCCCGGGTGCGGAAGGCCTGGTCCCTGTAATCGAGGACGGGCCGCGTCTCCGCGAGGGCGCCGCCGGCGAGGCCGATCCCCGCGAGGGCGAGCGTGACGGCGAGGCGTTTCACGGCGCGTCTCCCAGGTAGCCGATCAGCGGACCGCGACCCGGGCGAGGTCATCCCGCGCCCGGCGGCTGTCCGCCGGGGTCGGCGGCGGCCGGAGAGCGCGGTGAAGGCCTGCGAGGCCGGTGACGCGCACGCCCTTGAGCCTCCCTGGCAGCATGCCGATGCCGGCAAGGACCTGCGGCACGCATCGGGCGAGATGATGGCCGACGGCTTCGGGGCGACGGCTCGACGGGGATCGCCGGATGCACGGGAGGACGGGGCCGGCCGCGTCGCCCGCCTATCGCGTCGTCGCCCTCGCCCGTCAGAACCGGACCGTCTCGCTGCCGTTCACTGCCCGCACCGTGCCGCTCGGCCGTCCCTTCGTCCCGACGAGCGCCAAGTGGCGCTCGGCCCCCGGCGCGAGGTGGAACCAGTTGTCGGAGGGGCGCCCCTCGCCGTCGAACGCGACGTGCACGCCGAGGGCGTGCCGCTCGGCGGAAACCCGCAGGTTCAGCCCGCCGCGCTCCTCGCCGAGGGCGGCGGAGAGGCCGAGCTCCCGCGGCGTCGCGTCCCGGCCGGCCGGGAAGTGGAAGGCCTCGGCGAGGAACGCCCCGTCGCGGTCGGTCAGCCGCAGATGCGCCAGGGTGTGGGCCGCCGGGCCGAAGCGGTAGGCGGTGGTCGCGTCGAAGAACCGGCCCAGCAGCGCCGTCGAGGTCAGGGTGACGGCCGCGCGCGGCCCGAGCGA